>JAHJJH010000299.1 GCA_018823105.1 Verrucomicrobiota bacterium
CCCGTAATGGTCACCGAGTAGCCAACGCCCGGCGTAATGGTAAACTGGAAGGCCTTGGCCGCCGCCTGATTGTCCGCTGTCCAACCCGTGCCGCTTTCAATATAAGGCTCATCGGGGAAATACGTTCCAGCATTGGTGACCCCAATCGAACCCGCCGTCACGGACATGGCCGAGACGGTAATGTTGTCATCCTTCGTCGTGACATCCAGATACGGCTCGGCCGAGAACCGGAACGCCGCAATGCCTTCCGGAGGCGCCGGCGGCGCATCGCTGGCATTGATCGTCAACGTGAAGACCGACGGGCTGACCGCCGTGCCGCCGACGACGTTGGCCAGGGTCAGGATGACCGTCTCCGCGCCTTCCTCCTCCGCGTCGTCGTTGATCGTCACCGTGAACGTCGCCGAGGTCGTCGCGCCATTCATGGTGAAGTTGGTCGTGTCTATCGTGTAGTCCGCCCCGCCGCCTTCGGTCGCCGTGCCGGAGAGGGCGATCTCGCCGCTCACATCGCCTTCGGCCAGGGTCTTGATCACCGTGACCTGGTATGTCCCCACGTTTTCATCGACGGCCGCCGCCGAGGCCGTGAACTTGACGTTCGTCTGAGGACTGCCGGCCGTAACGCTGCCGTAGAGCACCACGTCATCCAGCCGGAAGGCGCCCGTGCCGCTCGTGAGGCGGGAGCCATTGGTCCAGCCCTGGATCTGCACCACGAAGGGATCCGTCTGGTTCTCCACCCCCACCACCGGCTGGTCCACCAGCAGCAGCGAGGAGTCGGGCGCGTTCGTCTCGTAGGTCGCCAGGCCGCCGATATCGAAGCCGTAGGCCGACGGACCCGCCGTCGTCGCGTACGCGCGGAACGTGATGCTGGTGATCGTCACCGCCGCGCCTTCCGCCGGAGTGACCGTGAACTGGAACGCCTTGGCCGCTGCCTGGTTATCCGCTGTCCACCCTGTGCCCTCTTCAATGTACGGCTCATCCGGGAAGTAGTCGCCCGTGGTTATGTTTTCTGAAATTGTCCCTGCCGTTAGCCCCATGTCCGTGACGGTGAGATTCGCGTCTTTCGAGGTGGCTTGCAGGTATGGGGCCGCATTGAACCGGTACTCCGCAATGCCTTCCGGCGGAACATCGTTGAAATTGATGGTCAGCGTAAAGACCGACGGAGCCGTCACGGTACCGCCGACCACGTTGGCCAGCGTGAGGATGACGGTTTCCGCCGTTTCCTGTTCCGCGTCGTCGTTGATCGTCACCGTAAACGTCGCCGAGGTCGTCGCGCCGTTCATCGTGAAGTTGGTGGAGTCCACCGTGTAATCCGCCCCGCCGCCTTCGGTCGCCGTGCCGGAGAGCCCGATCTCCCCGCTCACATCGCCCTCGGCCAGGGTCTTGATCACGGTGACCACGTAGGTTCCCGCATCCTCGTTCACCGATGCGGAGGCCGCCGTGAAGTGCACGTTGGTGAGCGGGGTGGGGGTGCAGTCCGTGATGGATTGATTGATGTTCAGGCTGCCCTGCGAGGCCGTGTTGGTTTGCCACGCAAAGCCGCTGTAATTGGTCGCCGTGCCGCCAAGTTGCACCGTACCGTCCGCCGTACCTGACTGCAACACGCCGATGTCCACCGAGGTCACCCCATCCGCCGGGCCGCCGACCCCTGCAAAAGATCCCTCATAGCTCAAGAATTGGACCAGGCTGGTAGTTCCTCCACTGATAGTCGCCAACGCCACCCCATCAGGAGCACCGTTCTGCAATCCGGGTATGAGAAAATCAAGGGCGCCATAGCCGCAACCCTCGTCATCAATGGTTCCGGTCAGGCTGGTTGTCGAAAGTACAGCACCGCCGCCACCGTTATAGGCAACGAGGATGTAGCTGGACAAATCACTGCCGGCGGGACCCGCCACCTCCACGAACTCGTTGGCGTCCGTCCCCGGCGGATCATAGTTGATTTCATTGATCCACACCACGGGTTCAGCCATATCGTTGGCGTTGATCGTCAGCGTGAAGGTCGAAGGGGCCACGACGATTCCGTTGACTACATTGGCCAACGCGAGGATGACGGTCTCGGCCGATTCGGTGTCCTCGTCGTTGTTGATCGTGACCGTGAACGTCGCCGACGTCGTCGCGCCGTTCATCGTGAAATTGGTTGCGTCAATCGTGAAGTCCGCCCCGCCGCCTTCCGTCGCCGTTCCGGACAGGCCGATCTCGCCGCTCACGTCGCCCTCGGCCAGGGTCTTGAAGACGGTAACCTGGTACGTCCCCGCGTCCTCGTTCACCGCCGCCGCGGAGGCCGTGAACTTGACGTTGGTGGTTGCCGGCGGCGGCTCGGCGCCACGAAGACTTTCAATATAAGTCTGGTTGTTGGCGTTGTTGAATGTGCCGATCGTGCCGGTTGCGTTATCGCCCGTCGCATCGGTGCCATCGAAGTCGGAAAGTGCCGACGTGGAGTTATTGGCCTCCACGGATTCGCCTCCCCCCGTGTTGCCGGTGGCGGCTTTGAGCTTGGGCGTGGGGGCGCTGTCATACAGGGCCCCTGCAGCGGCCGTGGCGAAGGTATGAATAGCGCCGGTATGGCCGGCCTGTCCGCTCCCCGCCGATTTGATCTGAATGATCTCTTCCGTGGCAATATCAAAAGTACCTTACCCGGCCGTGAAGTAGGTGGTATTTTGAAGCCCTACATCCAGGTTGTAATCCCCGCCGCCCACGGTGACGTCGGCCGCGCTGGTATCCTTGCGCAGGACGATGAGAGTTCCGGCGGGCAGAGCGGCCCAAAGACTGTCCGTCGTAAAGGTATAGGCGCCGCCATTATCAGCAACGCCGCTGGAGGAATAGTCTTTTACAATCATTCCCTGCATATTCAGATCGCCGGTGATGACCAGCAACTCAACGACATCGGGCGTAGCATTCCGGAACTCGTTAACCACCACCGACTGGGCCTGCGCCGGCAGGACCCACGCCGCGCTCAAAACCGGCACCATCGAGCACCAGAACAGGAATCGCGATACCTTCATGGCCTCATCCTTTTCTTGTTGTCCAGATTCATCCTTCGGAATGCCTGAAAACAGAGAATTACGGAAGCTTGTGATTCAATGCAACACCCACTGGAAAACGAGCATACCCTTCGGCCTGAAAGCGGCAAGAAGTATTACCCGCCACTGGACACAGAGAATGGGGCGGAAAGAGTACAATTAGGATCAGGATTAAGGTTGGGAAATACTGGACACTGAACACCTGCGCCATGCCCAAGGCGGGATGCGGCATGTGCGATCCAGTATACGGCATTGTTGACCTGGAACTTTGGACCTGGGACTACGTCGCCAGAATCCGGCGTGCTTCGTCGAGGAAGATGCCCTTCAGGTTCATGCGCAGTTGTTCCGGGTTGCCCGCCCGTGACATGCCCTCCTCCTCGGTGATCACGCCCGCCTTGATCAGTTTGTAGATCGACTGGTTGAAGGTCTGCATTCCATCTTCCGTGCCGGTCTCGATGGCGGCGCCCAGTATCTCGAGGGTATTCTTTTCGATCAGGTTCCGGACGGTCGGCGTATTGATCATGATCTCCGTCGCGGGCACGATCCCGCTCCGGGTAGCCGGGACCAGGCGCTGGCAGATGACGGCCTTCATGTTCGTCGCCAGACTCATCCGGACCTGGTCGCGCTCCGCGTAGGGGAAGAAATTGAGGATGCGCGACATCGTCTGACTGGCGGTGTCCGTGTGCAGGGTGGTCAGCACGAGGTGGCCGGTTTCGGAGGCCGACAGCGCGGCGGCGAAACTCTCGGCGTCGCGCATTTCCCCGATCATGATGACGTCGGGATCCTGACGGAGCACGTACTTCAGCGCCGTATGAAAGGAGACGGTATCCAGGCCAATCTCGCGCTGGGAGATCCGGGACTGATCATCCTCGAACACATACTCGATGGGA
>JAHJJH010000300.1 GCA_018823105.1 Verrucomicrobiota bacterium
ACGCTGACCTCGCCGTTGCTGCCGCCGGTCCGGATGACCGTGAGATAGGTGCTGACCGAGGCCTCGGCGGCGGTAAACGTCTCCGCGGAAAAGGAAAGCGCGCTTGGATTCAGCAGGTTCGTGGTCCATTGCCAGGCGAGGACGGCGTCGTTGGTGATGGTCATCGTCATCACGTGTCCCGTCCCCGAGGTCGGGGCATTCCCGGCCAGGGCCCAGCCGGCGCAGATATATTGCGTGGCGCCGGCGGTGACCGGACTGTCGACGCTGTTCGTGATCAGCCGCCCGTGATCGACCAGGTGGACGCCGACGCCGGGGGAGGGGCTCCCGTGCGGCGACTCGATGGTCAGGGTGTGGACGTTGGTGGGATCGAGCTGCAGGTCGTCGAACTGCAGCGCGCCGGTGCCGCTGACCCCGGAGGCCCACACCACCACGCGCACCCAGGTCGCGTTCGCGGGGGCCGTGGCCTGGAGGCCGCGGTTGGTCCAGGTCGGCCCGATGCCCGAGAAGGTATTGGTGTAGGCCGCCAGCATCGTCTCGCCCTTGGCGGCGCCGGAGAAGAACTCCAACTTCAGGCCCTGGACGCTCGGCGCCCAGTCCGAATCCGCCCAGAGCCAGGCGGAGAACCGGTAGTCGCGTCCCGGCACGGCGGGCGCCTCCTGCCACATGCCGCCCTCGCTGCCCGCGCCCGCCCAGCTCCCCCGTACCGTACCCTGCCAGGTCTCCGAGTGGCTGCGCCAGCTCACGCGCAGCGCCGAACCCCATGTCTCGCCGTGTTCGTCCGGCTCCCCGGTGGTCCAGTACAGCGCGTTGTTCGTGGACGAGCCCTGCAGCTCGAACCCCGGATTGCGCAGCAGGTTGTCGTTGCGCACGAACGGCGCTTCGGCCGTCAGGCTGGGCGCCCGTTCGGCCTTGAACGCCCTGGCCTTGACGATCGTCGAAACGGCGAGGAGGAAGGGGTCCGTATACGGGGTCGTGGTCTCATCCGGTTCGCTGCCGTCGGTCGTGTAATACACCTGCGCCCCTTCCGTCGCACAGGAGATGGCCACCAGCACGGCCCCCGTGAACGTGCCGCCCGGCGGATTGAACGCGGGCGTGGCCACCGCATTGTTGGAGGCCACGATGCTCTTCGCGAGGCCGGCCTCGACCTTGATCGCCACCAGGTGCCCGAAACGGTTCGTGCCTTCCGCCCAGCCCTCGCCGGCCGCGGCTTCGAGCTCCGCCGGTGTCTCATAATGGGTGGCCGAAGTCCCGTTGATCGTGACCGCCGTCGTCGTGGGGCAGTACAACCGGCAAAAATAGGATTGAAGCGCCGGGACATACGACCCGCCCGCCGCGGAGATGTCGATCGAAATGCTTTCGCCGAGATCCTGCACGGAGAATTCCTGGCGGAATACGTGGCCCGTTTCGTACGCATAGCTTGTCCCGTCATCATCGTAGTACGTGAAGGCGGTCGGCGTCGTATCTGGAAAGATGTCCACCGTGATGTTGGTCACCGGGAACTCCCCGACGTAGTTCATCAGCGGCTGGCTGGGCAGGATGGCGCCCTGGCGCACGAAGAGCGGGATGTCCGTCCACGTCGTGGAATTCACCGAGTAAGCGAGCGTTTGCCCGCCCGCGTAGCGCGTGCCGCGGAAGAAATCGAACCAGATCCCGGCCGGCAGGTAGATGCTCTTCGCGGTCTGGCCCTGGACCACGACCGGCGCCGCGAGCAGGTACTCGCCGAACAGCCAGGCCTCCTTGTAATTGGCGGCGCTCGCGTCGTCCGGGAACTCGTGGGCCAGGGGGCGGACGATCCCGATACCGATCTCCGTCAGGCGTTGAGCGCAACTGTAGATGTACGGCATCAACTGGTAGCGCAGCCGGATGGCCGCCGTGGCCGCCGCCTCGGCCGTGGCGCCATAGATCCACGGCTGGCGTTGGGCATACTGTTGGCCGTGCACGCGAAAGACCGGCACAAAAGCCCCGAACTGGATCCATCGCGCATAATTCTCGGGCGACGGATCGCCGCCGTTAAACCCGCCGATGTCCATGCCCCAGTACGCCTGCCCGAGGTTGATGGCCGAGAGCATGCGCTCGCGCTGGGCGGCCATGGCGGAAAAGCCCGTATCAATGTCCCCCGACCACATGGCGTAGGCGTACCGCTGGGCGCCCAGGTAGAAGTTGCGGTTGATGGACCACACGCGCTGGGTCGAGTAGGCGCGCTGGCCGTCGTACAAGGACCTCTGCATGTTCATGAATTGCCAGTTGTCGAAAAACCCACCGCCGCCGCCTTGCTGGTCCGCCTCGTCATTCCACCAACCGGTGATGCCGGTGCTGAAGGCGTTTGTGATGTGGTCCCAGTACCAGGCCCGGCAGGCGGACAGGGCGTAATTCAGGTCGTTGACCCAGCCGCCCGTGAAGTAATCCTGGTACTCGCTGCTGCCGGGCCACCAGAATCCGTTGGCCGTCGCGTAATTGCCCTGGTCGGTGTATACGAAAATGCGCGGTTTCATGATGCCCGAAAGGTGCATGCCCTGGGCCCGCATTTGCGTCTGGAGTGACCCGGAGGGACCGCCGGGGAACTTGCCGGTATTCCAACGCGATTCCCCGTAATTGTCTTCGCTCCACGCCTTCCAGTCGAAATCCAGAATGTAGTGGTCAATCGGGATCGTTCGCGAACGGTATCCGTTCACGATGTTGGTCAACTCGGTCTGCGTGATGTCCCATTCCGTGTTCGCGAAGCCCATGGCCCACTTGGGGAAGAGCGGCGGCTTGCCGCTCACCTCCGCCACGGCCGACAGGATTTCGTCCGGGCCGCCGACGGCGATGAAGAAGAGGATGTTGGTCTTCGAGCAGTACTCGAAGACCATGTTCGAACTCGTGATGCTGAACTGGCCGCCGTCGGAATCGACCAGCACACCGAACCCGTTCCGGCTCCAGACCAGCGGCGCGCCGGCATCTCCCTGGTACCCGGCCTCCACCCACCCCCCGCTGTTGCGCAGCATGCCCGCGCTGGAGTCGTCCCAGACATTATATCCGTTGATGCCGTAAAAATCCGAACCCGGCTTGTGATGCAGCTTTACCCCGTCGGCGAAGACCCCTTCCACGGCCTGTTCCCGGATCAGCAAGTTCGTGCCCGTGGCGTCATAGACGGAAATCCGACAGGGGGAGCGCGCGATTTCGACGTGCATGGCCGGGGTGTCGAGGACGATCGGATCGTTGTTGGTGTTGATCGTGGCGCCGACCGCCGGCCAGTTGGTCGTGGCGATCACGGGGGTATCGGCGCTGGTCTTACCGGACGGGCGATAATCCACGCGGAGCAGGTTGCTCCGGCAGACCTGGACGATGACCGTGTCCACCCCGGCGGAAAGAACAAGCGTGTCTCCGTTGAGGGCGATCCCCGTAACCGTTCCCACCGCGGCGTGAGTCGAATGGACAAGCACCCCGAAGGCCGCGACGGTGAGGATGCATTTGGCTGACCAGTGCGGCATTACAAATATATTATAACCCGTGACTTTACGAGCGGTCAAACGTTTTATCTTTTCTCCCGCTTGTTGAAGCTGGGAACCGCCCGCGCGCAGGATTATCATGAAAAAAAATGATCATGCTGAATAATCGAAACCCAAGGGCGATGGCGGTGATCACGGCGATCGGACTTGGACTGGTCTCCTGCGGTCGAAGGGACGAGAGTACCCCCGATGCCGGGTCTTTGTCTTCGCCCCTTGCGCCGTCCGCTCCGGCGTCTGCCGCGTCCGGTCCGCCGTCCGCCGTTTCGCCAGGCGAGCAGGTGCCGATGATCCCCGTGGCCTTCGAACGCGCCGGGCGCGTGAGCGAACTGCGCGTCCAGCCCGGAGATCCGGTACGCCGGGGCGATATCGTGGCCGTGCTGGAACCGTCCGGGACCGGGCTGGACGATACGGCCGCTTCGCGGGCTTCGCTGGCGGAGGCCGAGGCGGATCTGCTGATCGCCCGGACGAACTATCTGAAGAAGGTGCAGCTTCGCGAAATCGGTCAGCCTGCCGCGGCGGAGGACGAGGAAGCGGCCCGGGTCGCCATGGAGACGGCCTTACGGCGCCGGAATGAGGCTTTGCGCCACGTGCAGAGGGTCAACCGCGAGGACAACAAACGCCGGGCCCGCAGTCCGACGGATGGACGCGTGGGATCCGTCCTGGTCCGGTCCAACCAGTCCGTGTCGGCCGGGCAAGCCCTGTTCATGATTTTGCCCGGCGACCGGCCCCGCTGACCTTTCCACGGATTGATTAAACGGCGGCGCGGCTCGGTAGATGCTCCATCAGAAAAGCCCACACGATGTGCGCGAGCCGGCATCCCGATTCCCAGATCTGCAGGATATCCGATCCCAGGTGCCCGGCGAATTCGCCCAGCGTAGGCGGGGCGACGGCGACGATCCCCAGCCCGATGCCGAGGAGGTTGAACAGGTAAATCAGCGCGTAGGAAAACAGGCGGCCGTGGATCCGGATATCCGGTTGATGCTGCCGGAGCGTCGTGATCGTGAAAGTCAGGTGAAAGCTCCAAGTCAGGCCGACAAAGCCGAGCCAGAGGGGCTCGTACGCACGCATGTCGTAGAACAGGGCCAGCAGGCCGTGCGCGGCGACGACCAGGATCGTGTAGAGGGGAAAGAAGTAGGGGGCCAGCGTGATCAGGAAGTTGGACTTGGAAAGATTGACGCTGCCGCCCCGGGCACCCACCCGGAACCGGGAAATGCGGGCGCCCATGGCCCAACCCCAGACGGCGTGCGTGAGTTCGTGGGCAAAGACGTAGGCCGTGACCGGCCGCGGCAGGCAGAGAAAGAGCACCACCCACAGGGAAAAGCCCGCGGCCAGGCCCCAGACCGAGGCTGGAGAAACCTGGCTCGTTACGGCGACCGAGGGGGCCAAGTGCCAGACCGTGCGAGTGGCGGCCGCGCAAAAGGGCAGGAACAGCAACCCGACCAGGAACTTCATGGGCCGTCCGCTTCCTTCCCGACCGCTCCGCCCGGCCAGGGAATCCGTGTGTAGAATTGCGGTTTGACTTCATCGGGAGGGTCACTATGATGCCCCCACTTTTCCGATGGATAAGAAACAGAACGCGCCGCCCGGGCCGAGGGCAGCGCCGCGGAATACCGGCGGACGCCCGGTGGCCATGCGAAAAAGCGGCCAACGTGGAGACGAAACCTCATGCCAACACTGAAAAGTGCAGCCAAACGAATGCGTACCTCCGAAAAGGCGCGCGTAGCCAATCTTCTGGTCGCCACCCAGATCCGGAACACGCGGCGCGCCTTGTTCGAGGCTCTGGACGCCCGTAACGCGGACCAAAGCAGTAAGCTGTTCCGCGGATATTGCGTCCTGCTCGACAAGTCCGCGAAGAAGGGCGTGATCAAGAAGAATACCGCCATCCGGCGCAAAGCGCGTGCCTCCGATAAACTGCGCGCCTTGAAAGCCGGTTGATTCCGGATCAAGGCCAGGCTTCGACCAGGTTGGCCACGATCCGCCGGCCCAGATCCGCCGCCGTCTCCGGCAGGGCGGCATCCTTGGACGAAGTCATGTCCCCGGCCAGGATGAAGGTAGTCTCCCCGGTAATCTGCGGCACTTCCACGACCACCGCCCCGCTGTCGCGTCTGATCAAAAGGACCGAGGCCGTCATAACCATCTTGTACTCTTCGGCGGCGGTGACGCGATCCGCCTGGTAGGCGATGGGCGAGAGGCGGTACCCGATCAGCATGACCTTGAGCAGGGAATCCGCCTCCTCCGCGTTCCGGACCACCTTGAGCGACCCGTCTTTCTGAATCTCGCTCATGGCCGCGCGCGTCGCCTCGACCTCGATCAGCGGCTCGTCGGTCTGGTTGATGAAGGGTTCGACGTACACGGTCTTGATGTCGGCCGGGAGCATCGAGCCCAACTTGTAGCCCACGCAACCCGGCAGGATGGCGGCGAGCAGCCCAAGGCCCGCGACGAAGAAAATCCACCGACGGAATCTACGGGTCATGAGAGCCCTCCCCCTTTTTGGCCAGCACCTGGACGCGGTCAATGGCTTCCGCGGCCTGTTCGGATGATGCGAACTGCCTTAGAAAAGCGCGATAGCAGATCAACGCCGCCTCGGGCCGGCGGGCAATGCGGTCATAGAAGTACGCGCGATGGTAAGCCAGCCTGGCGCGGTGGTCATACAATTCGTTCCGGCGGGATTCGGCCTGCGGGCGCTTGTCGCTGGCCGGGTAGCGCGAAAGGAAGACCGAGAGCGCCGCCCAGGCATTTTCCTGCAACTGCTCGTCGGTGGGATTTTCCCGGGCCAGGCGGTAGTAGCACATGGCCGCGTTGAAGCCGGCCTCCTCGGCCAGGGTCGAGTCGGGGTAGCGGTTTTGGGCGGTCAGGTACGCGGCGATCGCTTCCCCGTATTCCTTCCCCAGTTCATGGGCGCGCCCGATCAGGAACTGCGTCTCCGGCGCTTTTTCCCCGCCGGGCCCGTTGGCGATGATTTTCTCGAACAGGGGAATGGCCCGTTCCGGCGCCGCAAAACCCGGGATGAAAAAGAACCGGCCCTTTTTCTTTTGCATCAGTTCATGGGCGATCTGAAACTGCCGGCCCAGGACTTCATCGTAGGGGAATTGTCCCGTGAAGCGGTCGAAAAGACGCTGGTATTCATCGAAGGCCCGCAGGCGCTTGCCCCGCCCGTCCACCCATCGCGCGTAGCGGTATTGCGCCGGCCCCGCCTCGGGGGCTTGGGGCCAGCGCGCCACCAGCCGAAGGTACTGCTTGGCGGCCACCTTGGTCCGTCCGGCTTCTTCCAGTTGCTCGGCATAGGCCCATTGCTCCGCCGGGGTGGGCTTGGCGGTCCTTCCGAAAATGAACCAGCCGTTCCGGCCCACGGTCTCGCGGTACGGCTCCCGGGCCTCCGCCGCCAGCGACAGGACGGCCAGACAGCACGCCAACCTGATGCCGATCCATTGAGATCTCGCCGATTGCATGGGTCCAGACATTAGGAGCGCGGGGCAGGCAGGTCAAGCCGGGAAAGGCCCGGGAATCGTTAGCAACGGAGGGAAATCAGAAGTTTCGGGTGAGCAGGATTTTGTAGGGCCGTCGCTTGCGACGCGCCGAGTTATCGGCCCTGCGCAAGCGCAGGCCCTACAGTATTCGCAAAAGATTCGAGGGAAAGGCATGGCGCGCGCGCCTTCTGCTTGAACCCGGCCCCGGCCTCCATTACAGTGCCTCGCCGAAACGCTTTAACTTTGTACGGAGGAACCTGGAATGAAAAAAATCCTGATCCCTACGAAGCTCGATCGCGTCGCCCGAGAGCTGCTCGAGGCGAGCGGCCACTACGCCGTGGTGCAGGAGGAGAAGGCCGATCTGCTGAAGCTGGCGGCCCAGCACCCGGACGCGCATGCCCTGATCGTCCGCAGCGAGAAGGTCACGGCCGATGTGCTGAACGCGCTGTCCGCCCTGAAGGTCGTGGTCCGCGCGGGGGCCGGCTATAACACGATCGACACCAAGCACGCCCGTAAGCGGGGCGTGGACGTCATGACGACGCCCGGGGCCAACTCCAACGCCGTCGCCGAGGAGGTCATCGCGCTGATCCTGGCCGACGCCCGGCACCTGATAGCGGCCGACGCCTCCTGCCGCGCCGGGGGGTGGGAGAAGAGCAAGTTCATGGGCCGCGAGCTTACCGGCAAAACGGTCGGCATCGTCGGACTGGGCTACATCGGCCGGCTCCTGGCCAAGCGGCTCGGTGGGTTTGAGATCAAGCTGCTGGGTTATGACCCCGTGACCTCGGAGGAGCGGGCGCGCCACATGGGCGTGGATCTGGTGGACCTGCCGGCGCTGTTCGAGCGCAGCGATTACGTCAGCCTGCACATCCCCGAGAACGGCGAAACCAAGGGGCTCATCAACGCGGCGCTGTTCGGGAAGATGAAGAAGGGCGCCACGCTGATCAACTGCGCCCGCGCCGGCGTGGTCAACGAAAACGACCTGCGCCAGGCCAAGGCCGAGAAGGGGATACGTTTTCTCAATGATGTTTTTCCCAAGGACGAAGCCGGCCCCAAGAGCGTCGCGGACATCGCGGATATCATGGTGCCGCACCTGGGCGCCAGCACCGTCGAGGCGAACCGCAACGCCGCGCGGCAGGCCGCCGAGGAGCTGATCGAGTTCGACGAAAAGGGGATCACGAGTTATGTCGTCAACCGCGACATCCCCGAGGGGCTGGACCGGGCCTATTGCGACCTGGCCTTCACCCTGACCCGGCTCTGCCGGCTGGTGGTCGGCCGCGACGCCAAGCTGAAGCAGGTGGAAAGCAGTTTCTATGGCCAGCTCAAGCCGTTCGCCCCGTGGCTGCTGGTGCCGGTCACCGCCGCCTTGAGCGACGAATTCGACCGTTCGTCCGATACCAAGGCCGCGCGTCAGTACCTGAAGGACATGGGCGTCGAATACCGCGACCGCGAGACGGACGAGAACAAGGGGTACGGCAATTCGATCACCGTGGATCTCATGGGCAGCGTCGAGGCGGACGCGCTGCGGCATGCCAGCGTGCGGGGCACCGTGACCGAGGGGCTGTTGATGATTTCCCGCATCAACGATTTCCACAAGTTGTACTTCGAGCCCAAGGGGCACTGCGTATTCTTCATCTACAAGGACCGCCCCGGGGTGCTCGGACAGATCGGGGCGGCGCTGGCGCTCGCGGGGATCAACATTGACGACGTGCGCAATCCTCACGACTCGAAGCAGGAGAAATCCATCGCCATCTTGAAGGTCAACCGGGCCGTCCCCGAGGACATCATCCGGAGTATTGCGGGGGACATCGGCGCCTTCAGAGCCTTCCATATCGAGTTCTAAGGCCGGGGTCTGCCCATTTTCGGTTGAACGCCTCAAGTCGACCTTGAGGAGCGCCGTCGGGCCTAAACGGGAAAGGCGGGGCGGCGGTTGGCTCCGGCACCGCGTTAACCCGCCATGTGTCTTTTGCTGGAACTGTCGAGCCAATCTCACTCCGAAGCTCCTCGTGTCGCCCTCCACGCTCACCTTCCAGCTTCTGTAGGGCTTGGTGAAAAGGTAACTGGTCAGGATGCCGATGCCTGCGCCGACCAGGTTGGGTGTTTACGAATGTCTTCAAAGACTTCGCTTACAGTGGGATGGATGAGGACGACGTCCTGTGGCCCCCGGGGTGCGAACTTGCGCGAGGATTCTTGTTGCAGGATGGCCACCGTGGGAACATCCAGAGCCACCGCCAGATGCATGGGGCCGGAATCCGGGGTCGCCACCAGGCGGGCTTGCTGAAGAACAGCGGCGAAATCGGGGAGCGGTAAAGGATCCAGAACCGGGATCGCCCCTGCCAGGAGTTGTCGGATCTTCGGACCGAAATGGATTTCTTCCGGGCCCAGCAAGATCAGCACGCGGGCCCCTGCCTCATGGAGTCTCCCGGCGAGGTCTATCCAGGACTCATTCGGCCATCGCTTGTCCTGGTGTCCGCCGACAAACAAGGCGATGAACGGAAACGAACCCCGCTTGTCGGCCAGATTCAACCCGCCGAGGGAAGCGATCGCCTTCCGGCTTTCCGCCGGAGTGACCGGGTAATAGGGGTGGTCGCGGACGGGAACGTCCAGCGCCCGGGCCAAGAAGACGACTCCGTCATAGGCATGGCCCCCCTTCTTCTTATCGACCGCGATGTTGCATAAGCCGGCGGCCCACCGGCCGCCGCCCATGCGATAGCGGGCTCCCGACAGCCACATGTAAAGCACGGCAGAGAAGGATCCGAAGCTGGGATCGATCGCCAGGTCGTACTTCATTTTTCGCAATCGCCGAAACGTGCCGATAAAGGCCCAAGGTCGTAGAAGAAAGAACCTCGACATGAGGAACGTACGGACTACGGGGTAGTTTTTCAACAGGCTGGCAGTCGTATCCGCGCCGAGATAGTCCACTTGGGCGTCCGGGAAGCGTTCATGAAGTGCGGGCAGCAAAGCGGAACTGATCAACAGGCTGCCGATACGAAAATTCGGCCGGACAAGTAGAATCCTGTGGATATCCCGAAGTTGATGAGGATCCACAGGAGGCGTGCGTAAACAAATACGGAGCAAGTGGCGAAGGATGTATTTCCCCCCGCGCTCTATGCTTTTCCCGAATCGCCGGACGCTCGTATTCCGGCGGAATTTCAACAGAAGGGGGATGCGTCGGGGTGAAGATGAAGGAGAAGAGGTCATGCGGGCGCCATGTCTGTTAACGGTTGTGTCTTTCCACGCGATGTGCCTATTGGCCGCTCGTTTCTGCCCCTCGGAATTGCTTCAGGATCGCCAGTAGCCAGTCAGAACACGAACAGGTTGAGCCATCACTGAAACGGATCACATACTCCTTTCCGGAAAGCAGGCTCCTGGACGCCGCCTTGTCGATGAAGTCCTCTGCCGACTTGATCTCTTTCTCGAAGTGATCTCGCTTTTTCTGCATGTGAGCAGCCGCTTCTGGAGCTGTATGATCCTCGCCGTTACGAACAAAGGTGACAGCTGATGTTCGAACCACATTAAGGAGATAGCTAATCTCGTTGTCTGGTGACGCGGCTGCAGCGAATGCAGCGATTGGGATGCACCAAAAAAGGGAGAGAACAGCTCTTTTCATCAGAAGCTCTTTCCTTCTTCAGTTACTCGGTCGTAACGCCAGTCGTGATCTTGTGGCGAGTATTTTACCTTACAGCATGCCAGTGTATGTAACTGTGCGCCAAAGGCAACTGCTAAGCCATGAGGCGATGTGGTTTAGGCGTCTGCCATTTCACTGCCCCCGTCCTGTCAAACCCTGTCCTTTCGTCTCCGGGTTCCCGCTCCGGAATTGATCGCCTCGGGGAGATAACGCTGAGCTCCGCGTGAACTTCTCTTCCAAGGTCAGGCTTGGACAATAGATATGAGCGGGCTGTGCCTCGTCGGGGCGGTGCGGCGGCCTTGTTTTTCAGGCGGGGCGCAGGCCGCCGAGGCGGTAGTCCGGGCCGACCAGGCACAGGCGGCGGAGTCCGGCATCTTCGTGCACGTGTGCGGCCACCACCTTGCCGATCACGAGCGGGCAGTCGCCGGGCCGATAAATTTCCACCAATTCGCACTCGAAGTTCGCGAGGGCGTCCTGGACCAGGGGGGCGCGGATGATGGAGGCCTTTTGCGTTGCCAGCCCGGCGTCCTTGATTTTGTCGGCGTGGTGTCCGTGGTGGCTCCCGGCGTGAAGCGTTTCCTTCGCCATGCCCTCGTGGGGAAAGGCGACCACGAATTCCCGGGTCTGGGTAATGACCTCGTACGTGCGTGCGTCCACGTCAATACCCAGGACGAACATCCACGGCTCGCTGGAGGCCAGGCTGACCCAGGCGGCGGCCATGACATTGGCCCGGCCGTCCGCCGCCCGCGTCGTCACCAGGACCACGGGCTCCGGGTATTTCCGGCCCAACGCCTGTTCGATGGAGCAGGGAATTTGCATGAGCGTTTCTCCTTTTTACGGCATGGGATCGGCCCGGCTTCGCCCTGCGGGCTTCGCCGCGGCGGCTCCAGCAACTGGTGCCGGAGGAGGGAGTCGAACCCTCACGCCCGTTACAGGCGCTGGATTTTGAGTCCAGTGCGTCTGCCATTCCGCCACTCCGGCCCAATCAACAATGAAAAAGACCTTATCGGGCGCTGGATTTTGTCCGCCAGAAGCG
>JAHJJH010000027.1 GCA_018823105.1 Verrucomicrobiota bacterium
CGCCCTGCCCGGCAACGCGGACTACGGGCTGCCGTTCGACACGGACACCGACGATTTCAACGCCTGGTACGAGTACCTCTCCGGGACCAATCCGCGCGACGACGACTCCAACAACAACGGCATCCCGGACGGTCTCGAGGACTTCGACGGGGACGGGTTGGTTAACCGCAGCGAGCAGGAGCGCGGGGCCCACCCGCTGTTGCCCGACACCGACGACGACAGCCGGGTGGATGGCGTGGAGTCCGCTTCGGCCACGGACCCGGCCGATGCGCAGAGCCCGGCGATCTCGCGGGCGCTGACCTTCGCCGGGGGGGCGGACGACTTCGCCGAAATGCCCATGCAGCGACGGTTCGCGATGAATCACTGGACGCTGGAAGCCTGGGTGCGGCTCGCAGCCGGCGAAAGCGATGGCGGCATCCTCATCCAGCGCGCGGTGGGGCCCAACGGCGTGAACTACGAACTGGGCCTGGGCGATGGGGTGTCGGCCGCCGTCAATGTCCCGTACGTGCGGTACGTGTCCGTGTCCGGGCTCGTCGTACAGGCCACGGGCTCGGTGGCCCTGGCGACGGGCAGCAACTGGACCCACGTCGCCGGCGCCTACGACGGCTATCAACGCGAGTTGAAGCTCTACGTCAACGGCGTCTTCGCCGGTGAGGCGCCCGAGGCCCTGCAGCCGCCCGCCATCTACGCCGGCGGCCCGGTCATCCAACGCCTGGGCACCGGCCTGAACGGCGCCCTGGACGACATCCGGCTCTGGAGCGTGGCGCGAACGGAACAGGATATAGCGGCCGTGTATTTCCAGTCGCTGCAAGGCAACGAGTCCAACCTGGTGGCGTATTACCGCGCCGACGACAGCAGCAGCTACCGGACCAATCCGCTGGTCGGCACCAGTGCCAACAACGGCACCAACGGCGCCGTGAGCATCACGCCCTGGACCTGGGGGCAGGTCCAGGATTACGTGCGCGGCTATTCCGGGGACTGGTGGGACAAGTGGGACCACGCCGCCAGTTTCCGCGGGATCGCCCAGTTTACCGCGGATCATGACGGCGCGCTGTTCATCCCGCCGTCGCTGCGCGTCACCCTGCTGCCGCCGGCGGCGGTCAGCGACGGGGCGCAATGGGCCATCCAGGGCATCGGCGCCTGGCGCGACAGCGGCGTCACGGTGTACGACGACCTCCCCGAGGGGACGAACACCGTCCTGTTCAAGTCCATTTACGGCTGGACGGCGCCTTCCAACCGCACCGTGGTCTTAAGCAACGGCGTGACCACGGTCCTCACCGAAACCTATGTCCTCAACGGCGCGCTGCGCGTGGAATTCTCCTTCGTGGACGAAGCGACCCACGGCCTGGCTTGGCCCGTGGACGGGGCCCAATGGCGCATCGGCAGCGGCGCCTGGCGAACCAACGGCGAGACGGTCCATAACCTGACCCCGGGCAATTACATCGTGCAGTTCAAGGACATTGACGGCTGGCTGACGCCGGCCAACCTGCCGGCCACCGTCCTGTCGGGCGCCACCACGTTGCTGCTCGGCCAGTATATGCCGGCCTCCGCCGCGCTGCAGGTTTTCATCGAGCCGCCGGACGCCGTGGCCATGGGCGCGCGGTGGCGACTCGACGCCGGGTCCTGGTACCAGAGCGGCTACAACCTGGGCGGCATCCCCCTCGGCGATCATACGGTCAGCTTCACCAATCTTCCGTCGTGGATCACGCCGGCCTCCATTATTGTCGAGCTCGTCAATACCAACCTGGTGGTGGTCACCGGCCGCTACACGGAGGTCACCGGGATTTACGTGCAGATCATCCCGCCCGATGCCATCGCCTCCGGCGCCCAATGGCGCGTGGTCGGGGGGGACTGGACCAACTCGGACGTCACCCTCGAGGTGGCCGCCGGGCCGTACACCGTCGAGTTCAAGTCGGTTCCCTTCTGGGGCCAGGCGCCCAACATCGAGACCACCGTGACCAACGGGAAGATCACGCGCCTGATCGGCAACTACCTGTCCATGGAGATCTACGGGCCGCCCGGCGAGACCAATGCCGTCCTCACCCTCCTGCTGAACGAGCCGCGGGGCCTGGCCTTCGACGCCCTCCGCCGCCTGCATATCGCCGACAGCAAGAACAACCGGATCGTCATCCTGGATACGCGGGACCTGACCGTGACCACCCTCGGCACGTACGGCACCTCGCCGGGACAGTTCAACCAGCCCTTCGGCGTGGCCCTGGACCGGGGCACCAACCTCTACGTGGCCGACACCGGCAACCATCGCGTCCAGCGCCGGACCCCGGCGGGGGCCTGGACCGCCTGGGGCTCCTACGGCGCCGCCGTGGGCCAGTTCAATACGCCCTACGACGTGGCCGTGGATGCCTTCACCAACCTCTACGTCACCGACCGGGACAACCATCGCGTGCAGAAACGCACCCCCGCCAATGCGTGGTACGTCTTCGTCTCCAACGGATTCGACGACGCCTATGTGCGCGTTGTCAAGGGCGTGACCGTGGACTATTCCAACCGCGTGGTCGTGTCCGATCACCAGTATCCCACGCGGGAATACAGTCGCATCCAGATCTTCAATACCAACGGCGCGTTCCTCGGGCGCATCGGAAGCAGCACCAACACCGAGGGCAGCCTGTTCCGTCCGCAGCGGATGTCGTTCGGCACGAACAACCAGTTATACGTGGCCGACATGAACAACAGCCGCGTCGTGCGCCGGAGAGACCCCGGCGAGTGGGATATCTTGCTGGACGGCAACGTGCTGGATCACCCGGAAGGGGTCGCGTGGGATGCCCGCGGCTATGTCTATATCGCCGACACGGCCCACAATCGCGTGGTGCGCATCCAGGTGTACCAGTCCACCAACATCCCGCCGGTCTTCTCCCAGACCCTGCCGGGCCCCGGCGGCGTGACTATCAGTTGGACCGGCGCGTCCGGGTGGTTCTACACGATCCAGTATACCGACAATATTCTCGACCCGAACTCGTGGACGAACCTGGTCGATTGCGCGGGCCAGCCGGGGGTCGAAGCCGTCATGGGCTGCACGGACACCAACAACACCGGGATCCCGGGCCGCACCTACCGGGTGATGGCGTATTGAGAGAAGACAGAATTCAGGAGACAGAATGAGAATGCCGGCGGCAAGATTTGAGTCTTTAGCGATCTTGGAGCGTCGATGTCTCCAGGTGAAATAAGGTTTGTAGGGCCGCCGCTTGCGGCGCGCCGGAGTCCGCCGAAGGCGGGTGCGGCGCGCCGAAATATCGGCCATGCGCGAGCGCAGGCCCTACAAGGCTGGTTAACGATTCAGGCAACTTCACGGGAAGATTTGTTGATCCTTGCCAAAGACCCCGAGTATGGGGATGTTTCGAGCTTGAGAAAATTGCGGGAGGCCTATTCAAAGGCTATTCTGAATTCGGCCTCCTGAATTCTGACTCCTTTACAGACACAGGAACGGTACTATGAAAAAAATGACGACCGCACGATGGTTGCTCTTGGCCGCCTTACTAGGCTGCGGATATCCCGCAGCAGGCCAGGAAGAAAGCCCCATGCCGCAGGCGGCGGCGACCGAGCCCGCTCCCGCGGAACCGGCCGCGCCGGAGACGCTCGCCTCATCCGTGGAGGCGCCCGTCCCCGCCGCGCCGTTGGTAGTGGCACTGGAGGCCGCGGCGGAGCTCCCGGCCTCGACGGACACCGTCGAACTGGTCGAACTGGTGACCGAGCGGGAGACCCCTTCCGTGGACGCCACGCAGGGCGAGCGGATCACCATCACGCTGGACAGCGTGCCGATCCAGGACGTCATCCGGATGTTCACCCGGATCTCGGGCGCCAACATCGTCTCCGGCAAGGAACTCGAAGGCAAGGTGACCGTGAGCCTGAAGGACGTCGAATGGGAACCCGCCCTGCGTATCATCCTGGACAGCGTGAACCTGGCCCTGGTGGAGAAAAGCCCCGGCATTTACTCGGTCCTTTCCAAGGCCGATCTCGCCCTGGAGCCGCTTACCGTGGAGACGTACACGCTGCAATACCAGACGGTCAGCAACCTCTTCCCGGTGGTGCAGCGCATGCTGATCAGCAGTAACGCCTCCGCCATCGGCGCGGCGGGCGTCAATACGATCATCATTCGGGAAACCGCCGAGCAGATCGGCAAAATCCGGGAGGTCCTGGCCAAAATCGACAAGCCCCGCCCGCAGGTCTTCATCGAGGCCAAGTTTGTCGAGCTCAACGACCAGGCCATCAAGGACCTGGGCATCAACTGGCAGGCGCTCCAGAGCTACTCCGTCGGCGCCGGCAGCATGAAGTGGACGCTCGGCGACGAGCGGACACGCACCAAGCGCACCTTCAGCGGCATGGCGGAGACGGACCGGCGCTCGCAGTTCGATGCGCTCACCCGAAGTTACGACCGCTATGGCGTGCAACAAGACAGCGGTTCAGGCGCGGGCGAAGGGGGCTATGTGGAAACGCCGAATGCCCTCGATTTCACCGATCCCGCCCCCGGGAATTTGGCGGGCGATCGGACCGTCGACGTCATCGCCCGGGGCCTGTCCCTGGATCGCTCTGTGGAAGACAGCTATGAGCGGGTCATTACGGACGGCCGCGCCGCCGTGCTCTCGGCCAGCGATTTTGCGCTCGTGTTGAGCGCGCTCAAACAGAACAGCGGCGTCAGCGTCGTCTCCAATCCCAAAATCATTGTGGCCAGCGGGGAACAGGCCCTCATCCGCGTGGGCTCGCAACGCCCCAACATCTCGGCCAAGGCGATCGGCGCGACGGAGGGGATCCCGTACTTCGTCTACGAGTTCAAGGAATGGATAGACGTGGGCGTCAGCGTCCTCGTGGTGCCCGTGGTGAACAACGAGAGCAATATCACCATCCGGATCATCCCGGAGCTCTCCCGGGCCCCGCGGGCCGACGACGAAATCATCCCCCAGACCGGGCAGCGCTTTCCCGTGAAGACCCTTAGCACGGTAGACACCGAGTTCAGCATCGAAAACAACCGGACCGTGGCCATCGGCGGGCTTTCTCTGACCGACGACCAGGAGAAGATCATCAAGGTCCCCGTGCTGGGCGACATCCCGCTGATCGGCAAGTACCTCTTCCGTCACACCAAGACGGAGAAAATGCAGAGCGAGATTGTGATCTTCGTGACCGTGGCCCTGGCCAAGCCGAGCACGATGTTCGAGCGGACGGGCATTCCCTCCGAGGGGAAGCTCATCCACCGCCACCTGACCGCCCGCGAGGCCCAGCCGGTCAGCGTTGGGAACGGGGAAAAGCAGGCCGACGGGAAGAACGGGAAAAAGAAGTAGGCCGTCGGCTCGCAGCTTCTCATCTCCCCCGCCGCCTTGTCATTCCGAGCTTGTCCCGCGAAACGCGGGATGAGCGAGGAATCTCCGCCTTCCTCGAGGATGATTATGGAGAT
Source organism: Verrucomicrobiota bacterium (assembly GCA_018823105.1). GTDB lineage: Bacteria > Verrucomicrobiota > Kiritimatiellia > CAIQIC01 > JAGNIJ01 > JAGNIJ01. The sequence goes on from JAHJJH010000027.1 coordinate 5,402, forward strand.
CCTTCGCTTCGCTCAGGATGACAAGACCTCGTTGACGAATAGCGTTTTGTCATTCCGAGCGCAGCGAGGAATCTCCGCGTCAGCCCACCTCGCCGTCTTCACAGCGGCGCACAGACTTGTTGTGGAGATCCTTCGCTGCGCTCAGGATGACAGACTGTTCATAACCGTTTTGGCTTGTCATTCCGAGCGTAGCGAGGAATCTCCTCATCCACCCAATCCGCCTCGGCTACAGGCTGACGTAGTGGAAGCCGAATTTCCGCGCCTGCTCGCGGGAGAAGAAGTTCTTCACGTCCACCAGCACGCGCGTGCGCATCTTCCTGCGAAGGGCCGGCAGGGTGATGGATTTGAACGCGTCATGGCCGTTGATCAGCACCACGGCATCCAGGTCTCTCGCCTTGTCGAGCGTGAGGGTATCCACCCCGAATTCCCGCTTGATCTGACCGGCGCTGACCAGCGGTTCCCAGGCGTACACGCGCACCCCGTAGCCTTTCAGGTAGGCCACCACGTCCACGGCGCGGGTGTTCCGGAAATCGGGCACGTTTTCCTTGAACGTCATCCCCAGCACCCAGACGCGGGCCTTCCGGGGCAGCACGCCGGCGTTGACCAACTCGCGAATGGTCAGCTCACCCACGTAGTCACCCATGCCGTCGTTGATGCGGCGGCCGGCCAGGATGACCTCGGGGTGGTACCCCAACTGGAGCGCGCGATGGGTCAAGTAGTACGGGTCCACGCCGATGCAGTGCCCGCCCACCAGGCCGGGATGGTAGCGATGGAAATTCCACTTCGTCGCCGAGGCCGCCAGCACCTCGCTCGTGTTCAGCCCCATGCGCGCGAAGATCTTGGACAGTTCGTTCATCAGCGCGATGTTCAGGTCGCGCTGGACGTTCTCGATGACCTTGGCCGCCTCGGCGGTCTTGATATCCGGCGCCTTGTGGATGCCGGCCTCGATCACCGCCCCGTACACCGCGGCGCACCGCTCCAGCGCGCGGCGGCCGTGCCCGCTGACCACCTTGACGATACGGGTTACGTTATGCTGCTTGTCGCCCGGGTTCACGCGCTCCGGCGAATAGCCCAGTTCGAACTGGCCCAGCTTCAGGCCGGATTCCTTCTCCAGGATCGGCAGGCAGAAGTCCTCCGTGACGCCGGGGTACACCGTGCTCTCGTAGACCACCATCATGCCCTTCTTCAGGACCTTCCCGACGATGCGGGAAGACGAATCGAGGGGGGTCAAGTCCGGCTCGCGCGACTCGTCAATGGGCGTGGGCACGGCGATGATAATGAACGTGCAGCGGCGCAAGGCTTTCGGATCGGAGGTAAACGTCAGTCTCGGGTTTTTCAAGTGCGCCGGATCGGCCTCGCCGGTCTGGTCGCGCCCGGCCTTCAGCTCCCGGACGCGCGACTCCTTGATGTCGAACCCGATGACGCTGAACTTCGTGGCGAAGGCCGTGGCCAGCGGCAATCCCACGTACCCCAGCCCGACGATCCCGATAATTTCCGCGTTTGCTTTTTTCATCATGCGCCTGACCGTTAAGGGTTGAATGGGCGGGGTTTTATAACTAATAAATCGGACAAAAGCCACGTTTTTTCCTGAACACTGTTGTAGCGGCGCGTGTGTCACGCGCCGGCAGACCGCGCCTGACACCCACCTTCGCCAGACGGCTTCGTCGAGGCAAGCAGGCGCGGCTACA
>JAHJJH010000301.1 GCA_018823105.1 Verrucomicrobiota bacterium
CCCTGCTTGCGCCTTCGTCTCTCGGCTACGCCGGCGACTACGGCGGACAAGCTGACCAACGGCCTGTCCGCCTTAGCCCGCAGGGCGACGGCGGAAGCTAAGGGCCCACCACACCCGTGCGTGGCAAGCCACGCGTTCCGCGTGGTAAACTCGAACCTCGCCCCGCGCCGCGGAGTTTACCCCGCGCCGCGGGGTTGCGACCAGAGGATTATTCCGCCTCCGCAAAGCTACGACGGATCTTCGAGAGTGCCCTGCTTGCGCCTTCGTCTCTCGGCTACGCCGGCGACTACGGCGGACAACCGGAAAGGAGGCGGGCGGCTAAATGTGGTATTCTGCGTAATATTTTTCAACGCACACGGGACAGATGCCGTGCGTGAAATCCGCGTCGGTACGCTCCTTGACGTAGGATTCCACTTCCTCCCACTCGCCCGCGGCGTTGCGGATACGCTTGCAGTGGCTGCAGATGGGCAGGATGCCTTCCAATCGGCGGACCTGGTCCTGCAGTTCCTTCACCAGGTTCCGGTGCTGGAGGGTTTCTGTCAGGTCCCGAAGCTCCTCCACCACGCCTACGATCAGATCCTTCTCGTCCCGCAGGGGAGAAGCCAGGATTTCCTCCCAGGCCGTGCTGCCGTCGGCCCGCTGATGCTGGTGTACTTCCCGCACAGATTTTCCCGTCGCGAATACCTCGTGGACCGGACAGCGCACCCCCGATTCGAAGCACGGCCGATCCGACCTGTGCATCACCTTGTGGCACGGGCACCCCTTGATTTCGGCGCCGTCCCTGCCGAAGGCCTTCCGGGCCGCGGAGTTTGTGTCCACAATGCGCATCTCGCGATCAATGACAAGGATCGGCACCTGCACGGCATTGATGACGTCGATATAGTAGCGATCCTTCTTCATCACCATGAATATACGCCTTTTGCCAGACATTTCACGGTGCGCCGGTCAGTTTCAACGCAGCGTTTGACCGCGAGAACAATAGCGGCGCATCTTCTTCCCCATGAACCAGTTGGCAGAGTGCTGCGTGTTTGCCTTTCCCCGTCCGCCAAGGGATGGAATTGCCCGGCAGCGAGCTGGACCTTGCCGGTCTGAACCTGCCCCTGGCCGCGGCCGGCAGGCGGTTCGAATTCCTGGACGACCACCGGCTGAAACTCACCCCGAGGCTCTCCCCGTCCCGGGCAGCGGCTCTTCCGACAGGGCTGTCCTTGTCGTCGTTGAGCCAGTCGGCCTTTACCAAGGACGACGCGGCGGCGGGCGGGGCGCAATGGGATTGACGCTGCAAGGATGGCTTACTAGTATGCTTCGAGTTTGTCGTAACAGGCTCAACCCAAGAGGAGAAGAGAACATGATCGACGAGATGGAAGCGAGTTTGCGTCCCCCCACCATCCCGATGGCCCCGTATCCGGCCAAGGCCATCCAGCTGAAGAGCGGCGAGACGATGATCGTGCGCGAGGCGTCCCTGGACGAGGTGGACACGTTATTGCAGGCCGTGGCCCCGCTGGTGAAAGTGGAGCGCGATTTCTACGACATCGTGGGCGCCCGCGTGTACGCCGAGTTGCTCGGCTGGAAACTGTACCGCGTGCGTAACCCGTACTGCATGGTGGGCGTCATCGACGGCATCCTGGCGGGGATCGTCAACGGCCGGCTGATCGACGAGAAGGTGGGCGTGAGCTATCACACGCTGACGCTCAAGCGCGGCGCGCGCGTCGGCTCGAATCTTTTCGCCTCCAAGATGGAGTACCACTTCGATATCCTGAAGCAGGAAGAAGTCCTGATCGTGGCGGAAAGCCCGATCGGCTTCCGGCGCTGGATGGAAGAATACAACCTGGCGCAGAAGTTCGAGGTGCAGCACGAACTGGGCGGGGCGCCCTCGTGGGTCTTGACCAAGGAGCTCTACCTCAAGGCGAAGCCCCGCCTGGTGATGGGGACCCGGCCGGTGCCGGAGGCGCTGATGGCCTCGACGTATCCGCTGAAGCAGCCCGATCTCGCCGCGCCGTTGGCGCCTTCCAAGAAGTAAAGGCCGGGCGCTCGCATCGTGCCGCCAGTCGTCAACGATCTCGGCATGGTCTTGCAGGCGGCATGAATATCTTGAGCGTCGGTGACCGGGTGGAGGCGGGTAACTACCGCCTCCATTCGCGTTTTCGGCGCGTCGCGAATTACCTGTTGGAAGCGGGACGCC
>JAHJJH010000302.1 GCA_018823105.1 Verrucomicrobiota bacterium
ACCCTGAAATCCAACGGCCCGGTACCCGTGGAAGAGGCCGCGCGCCTAATCGAAGCCTATCTGTCCGCTTGCGATCTGAAGATGACCCCCGTCGGCAAGACCGCCGTGCGGATTGATCCCATCGCACAAGAAATTCATGCCGTCCTGCCGGCGAAAGCCGTCAAGATCAAAGGCCCTATCCCCTTGTCTTTTCGAGAAGCGCCATTGCGATTGGTGACCGATTTCTACGCTGAACTGACCGGCCAATCGGTCATCCTGTCGCCGCAGGTCAACGCGGATCGCCCCTGCACCTTGAAAACCGTCAGCCGATTGCCGTCGGAAGAGGCCGTGCGCCTGATCGAAGCCTACTTGTCCGCTTGCGACCTGAAAATGACCCCCGTCGGCGAGAACGCTGTGCGGATCGATCCCGCCGCGCAAGAGATCCGCGCCGTCCTGCCCTCGAAACCCATCAAGAGCGATCGCCAGATCAACGTGGATTTTCGCGAGGCTCCTCTTCGACAGGTGGCCAATTTCTACGCCGACCTTACCGGCCAATCGGTCATCCTGTCGCCGCAGGTCAACGCGGATCGCCCCTGCACCTTGAAAGCCGTCAACCGATTGACGTCGGAAGAGGCCGCGCGCCTGATCGAAGCCTACCTCTCCGCCTCTGACCTGACGATCACGCCCATCAGCGACACATCCGTACGGATTGATCCTGTTCAGCAGGAGAGTAAGCCTTCCGCACCGCCCGCGGAGGAGGAGCCGCCGCGGATCGTTTCAACGACGCCGGCCGTGGGCGCCGCGGACATCGATCCGGCCACTACGGAAATCACCGTCTCCTTCGACCAGGACATGCGAGGCGGTTTTTCGTGGACGGGCGGCGGGCCGGATTATCCTGAAGTCACCGGGGGCCCGTCCTGGCGCGATTCCCGCACGTGCGTGCTGCCCGTGAAACTGGAGCCGGGCCGTTACTACCGCGTCGGCATCAACTCGAAAAGCCACCAGAACTTCCGCAGCAAGGCGGGCGTGCCCACGCCACCTTCGGCGCTCTACTTCACCACGCGGGGAGCGAGCGACGAATTGAAGGCGCGCACGCAGAAGCCGGCCATTCTGGAAATGACTCCGGCCAACGGCGCCGTCAATGTGGATCCGAATACAACGGAACTGCGCGTCACGTTCAGCGTTCCGATGGGCGGGGGCTTTTCATGGACTGGCGGCGGGCCTGAGTACCCGGCCGGGCCGGAGGACAAGGGGCCGTACTGGACGGAAGACAAGCGCACCTGCGTGCGGCCCGTTCGCCTGGAACCCAACCATACCTACCGGCTCGGTTTGAACAGCTTCTCACACAAGAATTTCCAGAGCGCCGCAGGCGTGCCGCTGGATCCGGTCGTCTACACCTTCCAGACCGCCGCCGGGGTACCCTGAAATCCGGCGATCTCTGGCGGGACAAGCCCGCGGGGCTCGTGGAAGTCACGGCTCCCTTTCGCGCAAGGACGCCATCTGACGATCCTGGAGGCGCGCGAGGGTGGTCAGCGCCACGATGGCGCCGATCATGGCCATGAACATGTCCCATTGCGTGTCCCACGGATCGCCCTGCGTGCCCAGGAACATTTCCGCTCCCTGCCCCATGATCAGGGCGGCCCACCACTCGATGAACTCGTAGAACGCGCTGATGGCCAGGGCCACGCACCCGGAAAGAAAGGCGGCCATGCGGGTTCCGGTCACGTACCCTCCGCGCAACATGATTTCACGGGCGATCAGCGCCGGCACAAACCCCTGCGCGAAATGACCGATCCTGTCATAGGGATTCCGGCCCATGTCGAAAACTCTCTGCAGCCAGAACCCGAGGGGCACCCGCGCATAGGTGTAGGCCCCGCCGAGGATCAGGATGAGCGCATGCAGGGTGATGAGGAGATAGAGCAGGCGCGTGAGCGGAAACCGCCGGTACGTGGCCCACAGCACCGGCGCGGCCAGAAGGACCGGCGCCACCTCCATCCACCACGTCAAGCGATCGTACGGATGGAGGCCCGACAGTACCAGTCCCGCCAGTACCACGAACCCCAGCCCCAGTAATAGGCGTTTGGAGGCCATACCCTGGCAAAGAGTATAGCCGCCGAAGGCGGACGGGTTCAATCGCCTTCGCCCATCTGCATTTTTTCTCGCCTTCCCGGTATACTGAAAATGTGGTGTCCATGGGGGGCCCGATGAACAACGCGCGGAAGGGCATCGGTGTGGCTGCGGCGGTTTTGTGTTTCGCCGCCGGCGCGGCCCACGGCGAATCCCCGCTGCTCGTGGTGTACCCGGAAGGCTGGCACGAGGCGGTGACCAATTTCTCCGCGTTCAAGCAGCGGTTGGGCTACGACGTCCGCCAGACCAACTTGTGGGACGCCACCGGCGGACAGACGAACGATCCCGCCGCGCTGCGCTCCACCCTGCTCGCCTACTACTCTTCGCTGGCCGTGACCCAGCAACCGGGCTACGTCCTGCTGGTCGGGGATTTCCAGGTCGTCCCTGCGCCCCTGTTCCAGGTCGACGCCGGCGACACCCCTTATTACTCGGATATTTACTATTCCATCCCGGACCGGGAATTCGACGGCAACGGGAACGGAACGAACGCGGAATACGGCGCGGCAGGCGACGTCACCCCGGCCCAGTTCGATGCCTTCTTCACCACCTTGAGCAACCTGCTGGTCGTCGGCCGGATCCCCGTGCCGGGCACGGCGGGGGTCGAAACCGTGCGACAGTTGCTCGACGCCTTGATGACCTTCGAGCGCGAGACCGGGGGGCGCAAGGGCCAGGCCCTGCTCACCGCCGGGCGGATCGACACCAACGCGACCCCCGCCGACAGCTGGCAGTACGTGGTCCGCGACCTGGCCGGGCAACTCGGCTCGAATTACCCGGCCCGCGTCTTCGTCACCGTGGCGCACGTGGCCTCCAATTATGCCGATCGAACCGGGATTGACTATGCCGTCGAGGGCGACAGCTTGAGCGCCGGGTACACGGCCGGACAGAATCTGGTGCGGGGCCTCTGGGAATCCAACGACGCCTGTGCCTTCCTCTGCAACGTGTCGCACGGCGGCTCGTTTTACGATTTTGCCCTGCGCCGCAACGGGCTCGGCTTCCCCACCAACGTCCACGCCGCGATCGTCCTTTCCCTGTCCTGCGCCTCCTACGCCCTGGGCGCGGCGGCCCTCACCGCGGGCGTGGCCGCCGCGTACCTCGGCTCCACGGCCGTCGTCACCCCGGACGTCCTGACCCTGCTATCGGCGAGTCAGATGGTGTCCGCCGAGGTCCAGCAGCGCGCCACGCTGAAGATCTACGGCATGACGCAGACCGTCGGCCGCGTATTCCGCGAGGAATTTGATTATTACGTGGACCGGATTCCCGTCACAGGGTGGCTGACCTATCAATTATACAAGCCCGAGATACTGCGCAACGTCGTCGGGTTCCAGATCATCGGCGATCCGACGCTGCGGCTGGAGCATCCGGACGGAGACGGGGACGGCCTGCTGGATCCGGAGGAGGCCGCCGTGGGCACGCTGCCGGGAGACGCCGACACGGACGGGGACGGCCTGCCGGACGGCTACGAGTTCTATACGGAGACGCTGGACCCGTTGACGGACAACGGCCCGGACGTGGATGGCGACGGGGCGCTCAACGGCGACGAATGGATTGCCGGCACCGACCCGCTGGCCGGGGCGAGTTTTCCCTGGATAGGCTGGAACGGGGAGGCCGAGGGAATGGTCTTGTACTGGGACAGCGTCACCGGCCGACTCTACACCGTGCAACAGGCCACCAACGCGACGCCCTTCGATTGGCAGGACGGATCCTCCGTTTCCACGGGGACGGGCGCCCACATCGAGTTCCAGCCGGACACGGCGCCCGAGGCCGCGTTTTTCCGCCTGACCATTTCCCGCCCGTAACCGGGAATCCTTCAACCGCAGAGAAAGAAGAAAACCACGAAAGAAATACACAAAAAGAGATAATCCTTTAGATCCTTTTTCGCGTCTTTAGTGTATTTCGTGGTTCCCTTTCTTTTCTTCCCCTGCGCTCTCTGCGACTTCCGCGGTGAAACTCCGGGGGATGGCTGTTTTCAGTTGCTCACCCCCCCGGGGAGGAATAAGATTCGGCCGTAGCCATGCTTACCTTCGCCGAAGAAATTGTGCTGCTTGCGCTCGACGAGCGGGAGGGCGTGATCACGGAACTGCCCCACCAGGCGCTCCACACGGCAATGGCGGGCGCGGTGCTGATGGAACTTTCCCTGCTGAACCGCGTGGACGCGGACGCAAAGCAGATGCGCGTGGTGGACACGGCACCAACCGGCGAACCCATCCTGGACGCCGTCCTCATGGATCTTCAGGACCGGCACCCGGAGCATTCCCTGGCGTACTGGCTGAACCGGCTGGCGGGTCATCGCGCCCATGAAATCCTCCGCCTCTCCCTGGCGGGGCTGGTTGGCAAGGGCATCCTGCGCGAGGAAAAACACCGCTTTCTTTGGGTCTTTCCCGACCGGCGCTACCCCCGCCGCCAGGATCGCGAATTCATGGAGGTCCGAGCGCGGTTGCGGCAGGCCCTGCTCGGTACGGATCTCCCGGACGTGCGCGACATCGTGCTGATCAGCCTGCTGAACGCCTGCCGGCTCATCCCGCGAATTCTCTCGGACAATGAACTACCCCGCGCGCAGGCGCGGATCGCCCAACTGGCCCGCCTCGATCTCATCGGTCAGGCCCTGGCCAAATCCATCCGCGAGATCGAGTTCGCCTTGAGCCTGCCGATGATGTTGTGAGAAGGACAAGCATGCCGCTACGCGTCATAGAGGAGGATCAGCACGGGGTTCACCTCGCCCTCTCCGGGGTGCTGGACCTGACGGGCGTTCGCGAGGTGGAGCTGAAATTTCTCGCCCACACCGGTTCGCAAGGAAAGCCGGCGCTCGTGGATCTTTCGGCGGTGACGTTCATGGCTTCCCTGGGCATGCGCATGCTGATCGAGGCCTCCCGAACGCTCCGGCGGAAGGGCGCCGCCCTCGCGTTGCTTCACCCCCAGCCCCTGGTGGAGGACGCGCTCCGCGCCGCGGGGGTCACCGACCTCATCCCGGTCTTCCATGACGAGGCCCAGGCCCGCGCCGCGCTGCTTTCGAACCAGGAGAAGACGCCATGAACATCACGCATACCCGGCAGGATCAACTCGCGCTGGTGAAGATCGAGGGTCGGCTGGACGCCGCCACCGCGGCGGCGGCGGAGAAGCAACTGGTGGACCTCGTGGCCGCCGGCGCGCGGAGCATCGCGGTGGACGGCTCGGCGCTGGTTTATATCAGCAGCGCGGGACTGCGCGTGCTGCTCTCCCTCGCCAAGAAGATCAAGGCGGCCCAGGGGCAAATCGCGCTCGGTGGCTTGCAGCCCCAGGTGAAGGAGATCCTGGAGATCGCAGGGTTCTCGAGCATCATGCCCGTCTATGCCACGGCGGAAGAAGCCCGCCGGGCCTGCGAGGGTTGAACCCGGGCCCGTTGCCGGGGAGCGGCACCATGGCCGACGAACTTCGCATGACCATCGCCAACCGCCTCGAGGAACTGAGGCGCGTCGAAGGCGAGGTGTCGGCCTTTCTCGAAGCCCGCCGCGTCCCGCCCGCCTGGATCTACGCCGCCTCGCTGGCCCTCGAGGAGATGCTCACCAACATCATCAAGTACGGCTACGACGACGACAGGGAGCACGAGATCGTCCTCCACGCGGCGCTCGACGGCCGCGAACTGGCGCTGACGCTGGAGGACGACGGCCACGCCTTCGACCCTACGGCGCTCCCTCCGCCGGACGCCACGCGCCGCCTGGAGGATCGTCCCGTCGGCGGACTCGGCATCCATTTGACCCGGAAGATGACCGACGGCATGAGCTGGCGGCGGGAGGGCGGACGCAACATCCTCCAGATCGTCATCCGCCGGACCGCCTGACGCACGGCGCGTTCCTGTTGATGACGAAAAGGCGTTTTGATAAGAAGAAACTGAAAAACCGGACGGGAGGTCAACGTGGAATTCCAGGACAGCCGGATGGGCAGGGCGTGGGTGATCGAAGTGCGCGGACGCGTGGACGCGGCGGGCGCGGCGTTGCTCGAGGCCCATTGCCACAAGGGGTTGGAGCGGGGAGACGCGCGGCTGGTGGTGGACCTGGCCGGTGTGGATTACATGGCCAGTGCGGGCCTGCGCGCGCTGTTGAGCCTGGCTAAAAAGGTCCAGCCGGCAAAAGGCAAACTTGTGATTTCGGGCGCCCATGGCCCCGTGAAGGAAATCTTCGATCTCGCCGGATTCACCTCCATCCTGCCGATGTGCGCGACGCTGGAAGAGGCCGCCGGCCTGGTGATGTGAGCGAACCCGGCCAGACGTGGGACCGGCTCAGCCGGTTGTTCAGCGGCGAAGAGGATGTTCAAGGAATCCCGCCGGCGGCCGCCGACAACATCCTCCTGGCCTGGCCTCCGATCCTGGCCTGGCTTCGCGAACTCTATCCTGCGCCCCAGGGGCGCCGGGCGCTCGATTTCGGCTGCGGCGCCGGCCATTTCACGGCCAAGCTCCGGGAACTGGGCTTCGATGCCCTCGGGATGGATTCCTCGTCCGCCATGATGGCCACGGCGCGCCGTCTTTTCCCCGGGCTCGCCTTTCAATCCGGCGACATCGAGGCCCTGCAAGGCCGACCCCCTTTCGATGTCGTCGCCGCCATCATGGTGCTGCAGTTTATCCCCGACCTCAAGGCCACGGCGCAGGCGCTGGATCGCGTGCTGAAACCCGGCGGCCTCCTCGCTTTTGCCGTCTTCAACCCGGCCTTTGTCCAGCGCCTGCTGGAGGCCGGCATGCTGTTCAAGGATTTTGATTCGCCGACACCGCCTCGCCGGGGCATCATGGAATTGGTGGAGGGCGTAGCAGTGCCGGTCTTCATTCGTTCGGAGGAAGAATACCGTGCCTTGTTTGCACGGTTGGGCTACACGTGCGCTCTGGTCGCCCGGCCGCCTTTCACGGCCGAGTTCCTGCGCCGTTACCCCGTTCCTTTCCCGACGGACGAACCGGAATTCCTTATTCTCGGGTTCCAGAAATGAAAGCGGTCCTGTTCGACGATGCACTGCGCGTGTCTCACGATCATCCGGTCCCGGACGTCCCGTCGGGCTGGGCCCGAATTCGGGTGAAGCTCGCCGGCATCTGCCAGACCGACCTGGAAATCACGAAGGGCTACCTGGGCTTCCGCGGCGTGCTGGGTCACGAGTTCGTTGGCGAGGTGGAGCAGTGCGCCGATCCGGCCTGGCGGGGCCGGCGCGTGGTCGGCGAGATCAACGCCGCCTGCGGGGCATGCGACTGGTGCGCGCGCGGCCTGGGTCGGCATTGCCCGAACCGCACCACCCTCGGGATCGCCGGGCTGGACGGGTGCATGGCGGACTTCTGCGTCCTGCCCGTCGCCAACCTGCTGGAGGTGCCCGCCGCCATCTCCGACGAGCGCGCGGTCCTGGTCGAACCCCTGTCCGCGGCCTGCGAAATCCTGGAACAGCAGCCGTTGAAAGGCCATGAGCGCATTGTCGTCCTGGGCGACGGCCGGTTGGGCCTTCTCTGCGCGTGGGTGCTCTCCACGGTCGCGCAGGACGTGACGCTCGTGGGCCACCATCCGGAGAAACTGGTACTGGCCCCCTGGCGCGGACTGCGCACCTGTGCCCACGCGGAAGACGTCAAGCCCGGCGCGGACGTCGTCGTCGAGGCGACCGGGTCCGGAAGCGGCCTGGCGCTGGCCATGGCGCTCTGCCGGCCCCGCGGGACCATCGTGCTGAAATCCACCGTGGCCTCGCCGGGCGCGATCAACCTCGCGCCGGTGGTGATTCACGAGATGACCGTGCGGGGATCGCGCTGCGGCCGGTTCAAGGACGGACTGGCACTGATGCAGAAGCACCCGGACATGCCGCTCGAACGGCTGATCACGGCGCAGCGGCCCATCGACGAAGCGCTGAACGCCTTCGAACAGGCGGGCTCCGGGAAGGCCTTGAAGGTTCTGCTGCGGATCAACCCGTGAGTTTCAATCGGTCGGATCGGACCAATCCGACGGATCCGACTTGAGAAACTCATGCCAGGCCGCGCGCGCCTTCTGCAGGGCGCGGCCGCGATGCGAGATCGCGTGCTTCGCGGACGCTTCCATCTCGGCGAAGGTCTTCTCGAAGCCGTCCGGCACGAACAACGGATCGTAGCCGAATCCCCGGGTTCCGCGCACTTCGTGAATGATCCGGCCTTCGCACCGGTCTTCCACCGTGCGGGCCTGTCCCGACGGGCTCGCCAACGCCACCACGCAGAGGAACCGCGCTCGGCGATCCGTCACACCGGTCAGTTCGCGCAGGAGCTTGGCGTTGTTGGCCGGATAGCTCACCGGCTCGCCCGCATAGCGGGCCGAGTACACGCCGGGCGCCCCGCCCAGCGCGTCCACTTCCAGCCCTGAATCATCCGCCAGCGCCCAGCATCCCGTCGCGCGGGCCAGCGTCACAGCTTTCTTGACGGCATTCTCCTCGAACGTTTTGCCGTTCTCCTCCACGTCCGGAATCTCCGGATGGTCGAGCGCGCTCGACAGTTCCAGGCCGGGCAGTTCGAACAGCGTCCGGATTTCCTCCAGCTTGTGCCGGTTGCGCGTCGCGAGGATGAGTTTCATGGGGGGCCCATCATCGGCAGACGGACAGCTTCGCGCAACCCTAAAGCGCGGCCCTTGCGCCTACGGCCCACGAGTACCGCTGGCAGGACCACCCCGCCCGCGACGCCATTCATTGTGTGCCGGCCCGGCGGCGTGAGCGCGGCCGGCCGTTTTCCAGGCATCGGAAACTGTCCCCGGCGCCCATCCGCAAGATTCATGAACCACAGAGTACACGGAGGGCGCCGAGAAACGCGAATAGGCCCCGCCACTTGCTGTTCGGCGTGGAATCTGCACCTCACCCGGGGACAAACCGTCGGAGCTCTGCGGTGTTCGCACAGAGACTACTCCTGGCTCCCGAGAAGTCTCCGCGTCCTCCGTGACCTCCGCGGTGAATAATCCGGGTTATCCCCGCGCCAGGGCCTTGCGCACGAGCTCTTCGACGGTGGTCCCGGCGCCCGCGTCGCGCAGGACGTCGCGGACCCGCTGCTGCGCCTCGGCCTGCTTGTAACCGAGCGAGAGCAGGGCGAGGATGGCATCGCGCAGGCGCGCGTCGGGCTCGCCGGCGGTCGCGCGGGACACCGCTTCCATCGCTTCGCCCGCGGTCAACTTGTCGCGCAGCTCGACGACCATGCGCTCGGCGGTCTTTTTCCCGATGCCGGAAATGGAACTCAAGCGCTTGATGTCCGCTTGCGCCACGGCCGCCTTGAGGTCGCGGACGGAGAGTCCGCTCAACGCGGTCAGCGCCAGGCGCGGCCCGATGCCGCTGACGTCGATGAGCATCAGGAACAGGCGGCGCTCCTCCCCGGTCAGGAAGCCGTACAGCGCGTGGGTGTCCTCGCGCACGTGGTCGTAGGTCAGGAGGCGCACGGTCTCGCCGGGCGCGGGCAGTCGGTCGAAGCTGCTCAAGGGGATGAAGATCTCGTACCCGACGCCCTGCACGTTCACGACCACCCGTGTCGGGTCCTTTTCGACGAGAAGGCCTTCAATAAACGTGATCATTTTTCTTATTTCGATATTTCCAAATGGTTGTTCCGCCGGGCCGTGCCCTCCAGGAGGATGGCGTGCGCGGACGCCGGAAGCACCTCGGCGACCTGGAGGCGGCCGATGATTTTGCCGGGCACGGTTTCCAGCACGTTGCCGGTGACCGGGTCGGTGATCTCGCGGCCCTCCTCGCGGACAACGAACCGATCGCCCACGCGGACGCGGGCGTTCTCCCCGCCGTTGATGACCACGATGTCATGGCCGGCCTCGGCGACGCGCGGCTGCCAGGCGACGGGCGGGAGTTTCTTCAGGAGGCGGCGGACGGCGTCCTGGAGCGCGGACTCCGTGGCCCGGCCCAGCGGCGTGCGGAAGAAGGCCTCTCCGCCGAAGGACACGTTCTTGTAGCGGGCGTCGCCGCCGCCCCCGCCGGCCGATACCGAACGCGCGGCCCGCACGGAGCCGATGATCTCGCCGGTTTCCACGTCGGAGATCTGCATGACGAGGGCCACGCGGGCGCGGCTGCCGCCGCCGAAGAGCCGCAGCCAGGAAGCGCCGCCCCGGGCGGACGCGCGGCCCGTCTCGGTGAAATCGGTGATCGAGCCGCGGACGAGGTACCGGGCGTTTTTCAGGCGGCCCCGCGCGACGCGGCCCTCGCGCCGGAACAGGTCGCTGCCCTGCCGCGCGATCTCGCCGACGACGGTGCCCAGGTGCCGACGCTCCAGGACGGTGACGCGGCCGGAATCGAGCAGCAGGGCGGTCAGCAAGTCGGCCATGTCACGGCTGAGGTTCCACTGGCCGGAAAAGTTGGACAGGTTCTCGAAGTCCGTGACGGCGACGACGGGTTGGATGAGCCGTTCGCCGGGGGGGCGCCGGGAGATGAGGGGGCCCGCGTCCGGGGATCGGCACGCGGCGAGGCCGAGGCTCGCCAACAGGCCGGCCACGAGATAGGCGGAGCGGGGCATGGGCCTCCCGGGTTATTTGAGCGCGAACTCGCGGACGGAGCGGAGCATGTCTTCCGGGTAAAATGGTTTGTGGAAAAGTTTTTTGACGTTGGGGAACTGTTTCATTTCCTCCTCGTCGAAGTCCGGGAAGCCGGCCATGACGATGACGGGGACCTTGATGCCCTCGGCGGCCATGAGCATGAGCAGCTCGGCCCCGTTGATGCCCGGCATGCGGATGTCGAGCAGCATGCCGCGGCACTTCGGATCGCGCAGGTGCTTGTAGGCCGTCTCGCCGTCGTAGGCCACATGGACATCGTAGCCCGCCTCTTCCAGCAACGTCTTCAGGAGCTGGGTCAGTATCTTGTCGTCATCTACTACCAGGATCATGAGCGGGAATCCTCGATACTGATTCTAAGCCACGCGCGGGCTTTGTCACGCGCCGAATACACGATTCCGCCGGAAAAGAGCGTTCGGGAATGTACCGGATCTACGACGCCGGGGCTTCCGCCGCGACGGGCGCGGGCTTGCGGCGGGCACGGGTCTTGATCTTCAATCTTTTCTGGCGACGCACGCGCGCTTTCCGTTTTACGACGACTCTGTGTTGTTGTCCCATGGGCCGCGCTTTGTATCAGAAGCCGCGGGGCGCGTCAAGAGGGGTGGCGGCCTTTTTTCGCGGTCGCTCTTGACGAAACGCCCCGGATAGGAAATATATAGTCGCTTCTTGCGCCTATAATAGGCCGTATTGTGGCTTGAAACGGGGAGTTATGGGAAAAACGCCAGCGAAGACAGTAAAAAAACACGCCTCGCGGACCGCGGCGTCGCCGTCCTCCAAGGCCGCGCCGAAGGGGGCGGCCGGGGGTGGGGGTGAACTCCAGATCCGCGTCAATCGCGAGGAACGCAGCGCCAAAATCAAGAGCCTCATCAAGCTGGCCGGCGATCAGGGTTATCTGACCTACGACGACGTCAACGAGGCCCTCCCCGAGAGCGTGATCAGTCCGGACGAGTTCGACGGGATTCTGATCTTGCTGCGCGGCATGGACATCGAGGTCATCGAGGAGGCCGACGAGCAGCGCTTCAAGATCCAGATGGAGAAGGATGAACGCGCCCGCCTCACCCAGCGCGTGGACGTGCTGGACGACCCGGTCCGCATGTACCTCAAGCAGATGGGCCAGGTGCCCCTGCTGACGCGCGAGCAGGAGGTGGAGATTTCCAAGCGCATCGAGGAGGCCGAGTTGAACGCGCGGCGGCTGTTCAACCGGTTCGGCTTCGCGTGCGGGGCATACCTGGGGGTGGCCGACCGGCTGGAGACGGGCAAGGAGCGGTTCGACCGGATCATCAGCGACAAGCACGTCGAGAGCCGTGAGAAGTATCTGAAGCGGCTGCCGCGTATGCTGAGGGCCGTCCTGCGGGATTTCGCCGCCACGCGGAAGAAGTTTCTCGCCAGCCAGAAAGTCCGGCTCAGCAAGTCCGCCCGCCAGCGGACGCTTAAAGCGCTGGACCAGATGCGCGAACGGCTGGCGGCGCAGTACGAGCGGCTGTATTTCAAGCAGAAGGCGGTCGAGGATTTTGTGAGCATCGCCGACGACTGTTCCCTCCAGTTCAAGGCCTGCCAGGACGCCATCGCGCGGCAGGAGCGGGTGGTGAAGAACAAGGGACGCTCCGATACGCTTCGCCAGGAGCAGACCAGGCTGAAAAAGCTTGAAGAAGAGCAGTTCATGGCCGCGGCGGAGTTCGTCCATGCCTACCATGATCTCAAAACCTGGCTGCGGAAGGGGTTGCGCGCCAAGGCCGAGATGGTGGAAGCCAATCTCCGCCTGGTGATCAGCATCGCCAAGAAGTACACGAACCGCGGGCTGTCCTTCCTGGACCTCATCCAGGAGGGCAACATGGGCCTGATGAAGGCCGTGGAGAAGTTCGAGTACCAGCGCGGGTATAAGTTCAGCACCTACGCCACGTGGTGGATCCGCCAGGCGATCACCCGCTCCATCGCCGACCAGGCGCGGACCATCCGCATCCCCGTGCACATGATTGAGACGATCAACAAGCTGATGCGCATCCAGAAGCAACTCGTCCAGGAATTCGGCCGCGAGCCGACGCCCGAGGAAGTGGCCGAGGAGATGACCCTGCCCGTGGACCGGGTGCGCGCGGTGCTCAAGATGGCCCAGCAGCCCATTTCGCTTCAGAGCCCCGTGGGCGACAGCGAAGACACGCACTTCGGCGATTTCATCGAGGACAAGTCCGCGGAGAACCCCTCCGAGATGACCGCCTTCAGCCTGCTCAAAGAGCGGTTGCAGGAGGTGCTCAAGACCCTGACCGAGCGTGAGCAGGAAGTCTTGACCCTGCGGTTCGGGCTGGCCGACGGCTATTCCCGCACGCTGGAAGAAGTCGGCCGCAAGTTCACCGTCACGCGCGAGCGCATCCGCCAGATCGAGGCCAAGGCGCTCCGGAAAATGCGCCACCCGACCCGCCTGCGCAAACTGGACGGGTTCCTCGAGTTCCCGGACTGATCTTCCGAGACGTGCGCAGCGCAGTTTTTTAGAAAAAGCGGACAAACACGCGGCCGTGTCGAAACTGTTGCCTGAAAGGAGCTTGCTCATGAGCACTTGCCCCATCCAGAAGATCGTCAAGCGCGATGGAAACCTGGTGGACTATGATCGCGATCGCATTGCCACCGCCATTTTCAAGGCCGCTGCCTCGGTCGGCGGCAGCGACCGGCAGACGGCGGAGCAGCTGGCGGTGGAGGTCGAAAAAGACCTGGCCCAGGCGTCCGGCCCCGGCGCCACGCCTTCCGTGGAGGAGATCCAGGATATCGTCGAAGCCGTGCTCATCCGGGAAGGCCACGTCAAGACGTCGCGGGCCTACATCATCTACCGCCACCAGCGCGCCCAGGCCCGGGCCTCGCGCGCCTATACGTTCGAAACCTCGGACAACATCCCCTACAAGAAGATCTACGAGGTTCTGCGCTGGAACATGGACCACAAATGCGAGACCGTCGAGGGGATCAACAAGATCATCGCCGACGGCAAGCTGCCGGAGCTGGTCGCCGACTGCGAGAAGCGGTACATCGACGAGGTGGCCCGCGGCGCCGCGGCCATGCTGGAGCGGGTCCCGGAAATGCGCCTGGTCATCATCGCCGGCCCTTCCTCGTCCGGCAAAACAACCACCACCATCAAGGCCAGCGAGGGGCTGAAGGCCGCCGGGCTGGAACTGGTGGCCATCAACGTGGACCACTATTTCTTCGACCTCGAGATGCATCCGAAGGACGAGTTCGGGGACTACGACTACGAGACGCCCCAGGCCCTGGACCTGAAACTCATCAACAAGCATCTCGCGGCGCTGCTCGCGGGCAAGACCATCAAGACCCCGCACTACGACTTCAAGACCGGCAAGCGCAAGCTCGACGTGCACGAGATGTGCCTCAAGCCCAACCAGATACTGCTGATCGACAGCCTGCACGGCCTGTACGGGGAGATGACGAAGAGCATCGAGCCGCGACAGAAGTTCAAGCTCTACATCGAGACCCTCGGCCAGGTGCGCACCGAGGACGGCACCTTCATGCGCTGGGCCGACAACCGGCTGCTGCGGCGCATGATTCGCGACAGCTGGCACCGCAACCTGAAGCCGCTGCAGACCCTGACCCACTGGCATTACGTCCGGCGCAGCGAGATGAAAAATATCGTCCCGTTTATCGGCACCGTGGACTACCTCGTCAACAGCGCCCAGCCGTTCGAGTTGCCGATCCTGAAGCACAAGCTGTTCAAGTTCTTCCCCGAGGCCCTGGAGCTCTACAAGGACGACGCCAAGCGCCAGGACGCCTACCTGCGCGCCAAGCGCGTGCATGAGTTCTTCACCCCCTTGACTGAAGTGACGGACGACTCCGTCGTCCCGTCGCGCTCGCTCATCCGGGAGTTCATCGGTGGAAGCGAATACCACTATTGACGGCTCCGGCAGTCTGGCGGAAGCCTTCCGGGCCGGCGTCCGGCAATGGCCGAAGGCCCCGGCGCTGGTCTTCGGCGGGAGGACGACCGACTACGGAACACTCGACGCCATGAGCGACCGCGTGGCCGCCGCCCTGGCCGGGCGCGGGATGAAGCCGGGTGACCGCGTCGGTCTCTACTGTATCAACTCGGACGCCTTCGTCGTCGCCTATTTCGGCATCGTCAAGGCCGGCGCCGTCGTGGTGCCGATCAACCTGCTGCTGAACCCGAAGGAAATCGCTTTCATCCTGGAGGACGCCGGGGCGCGGGGACTCATCTATTTCGAGGCCTTCGCGCAGAATGTCCAAAGTCTCAAGTCCCAAGTCCAAAGTCTTGAATTTGCTGTTTGCATCGGGGAGAAAAATCCCCTCGGCGACATTCCGTTCTCTTCCTTCCTTGCGCTCCAGGCTCCCTGTCCCGCGCTCCAGGCCGATCCGGCGGAAGACCTGGTCGCGATCATCTACACCTCGGGGACCACCGGCCGTCCCAAGGGGGCGATGCTTACGCACCGCAACCTGGTCAGCAACTGCCGAAGCGTTCACCAGGCCCTGCACATGGAGCCCGGCCGCGACATCTTCCTTCTCGTGCTGCCCATGTTCCACGCCTTCGCCGCCACGGCCGGGATGTTGTCGCCTTTGCTCGCCGGCGGCACGATCGTTCCGCTGCCGAAGTTCGATCCCGCGCAGACCGCCGACGCCATTCAGGCCAGCGGCGCATCGATCTTCATGGGCGTGCCCAGCATGTTCAACCTGCTGCTCCGGCTGCCGCCGGAGTACACGGCGAAACTGGCCCCGCTGCGGTTCGCCATCTCCGGCGGCGCGGCCATGCCGGTCGAGATCATGCGCCAGTTCGAGGAGCGATTCGGCAAGCTGATCTACGAGGGCGACGGGCCCACGGAATGCTCGCCCGTCACGTGCGTCAATCCCATCGGCGGCCGGCGCAAGCCCGGCACGGTCGGCCGGCCCGTCCCCGGCGTCGAGATGAAGATCATGGACGAACAAGGCCGGGAAGTGGCCCGCGGACAGATCGGCGAACTCTGCGTGCGCGGCCCGAACGTGATGAAGGGCTACTGGAAACTGCCCGCGGAAACGGCCGAGGCGTTCTTCGGCGACTGGTTCCGGACCGGGGACCTGGGCACCGAGGACGAAGAGGGCTACTTCTCGATCGTGGACCGCAAGAAGGACATGATCATCGTTAACGGCATGAACGTATACCCGCGCATGGTCGAGGAGGTTCTTTACCGCCATCCGGCCGTCCGCGAGGTCGCGGTGATCGGCGAACCGGATGAGCTTCACGGCGAAGTCCCCGCCGGGTATGTTTCGCTCAAGGAAGGGGCGGCGGCGACCGAGGCCGAACTGCGCGCCTTCTGCCGCGAGAGCCTTGGCCGGCACGAGGTCCCGCGGCGCGTGGTGTTCCTGCCGGACCTGCCGAAAAACGCGGCGGGGAAAATCCTGAAGCGCGCGTTGCGCCGCGACGGGGAGCAGGAACGGGGGGTGCCATGAACGACTTTCTGCAGGCGTTGCAGGAAACCAGCATTCGAGTCTCGTCCATGGAGGTTGTGCTGCAGCTGGCCCTGCTGGCCCTTGCCATGGTGTTCCGGGCGTTCCGGATCGGCATGCTGGCCGCCTACCTGTTCTCCCTGCGCTGGGGCTGGCAATTCTTCGAGACCCGGCTGGGCAGCGATGATCTGGTGTTCCGCTATGGCTATTTGCTGTGCGGCGGCACGATCCTCGTCCTGGGGATCATTGGCATGCTGCACCAGCGCGGAGAAGGTTAACCCGCGGCATTTATGGACACGCCTGGGAAGAAATCGGCGGCCCGGTCAGGGGCAGATTGGCCGGCGCATGTCATCCCCTTTGCCGCCTGGCTGGGCCTGATCTATCTTCCCGGATCGCCGTCCGGCTGGACCTATGCCGTACGCAGCGTGGCGGGGCTGGTGTTGCTGTTGGCGTGGCGGCCATGGCGCGGCTATGCGGCGTTGCGCCTCCAAAACCTTCCCCTCGCGGCACTGATGGGCGTCCTCGTGTTTGTGGCCTGGGTTCTGCCCGAGACGCACTGGGCGGCCCGTTGGCCCGCCCTGCAGGAGTTCTATCTGAAATTCGCCGTGCTGCCGTGGGGCCGCGTGCCGGAAGTCCTGTCGCCCTCCCCTTATGCGCCGGAATATTGCGGCTGGCCGCTGTCCATCGTGCGGCTACTGGGCTCGGCGCTGGTGATCTCCTTCATCGAGGAGTTCTTCTGGCGCGGGTTCATTTATCGCTGGATCATCGCGCGCGATTTCCGATCCGTGGACCTGGGCGTTTTCTCCCGCAACGCGTTTCTGATCACCGCCCTGCTGTTCGGCCTCGAGCACGACCGCTGGCTGGTCGGCATCCTGGCGGGACTGGCCTACGGGGCGCTGGTCGTGAAAACCCGGGACCTGTGGGCCGCCGGCATCGCCCACGCCATCACCAACTTTCTGCTCGGCCTCTACGTCCTGGCCACCGGCGCGTACGGCTTCTGGTGAGCCCGGCTTAACGGGTAATGCCCGGCATCAGCAGCACGCTCCGGCTTTCTGCGGCTACCCGCTCCGTGCAAGAGTAGAAACTTTCCAGTTTCGCGGGAGATTGGCCCTTCGCAACATCTCCACAAGGTGTCCCGCAGAGATCCCGGAACGCCCGGTCGCGGCCCCGGGTCCACAGAATGTCCATGGGCATCCGCCTAGCAACCGGCGGACCCGCATGTCGTCCACGGGACACAGTCCGACGGCCACGACAACGAGGAATCCCTATCTCCAACCGGTTTTACTGCTCCGGCCACGATATGCTTTACATGGCCTTCGCCCGCTGGCCGCGCGCCGCCGGCCTGATCCGGCCCGGACAGCCATGGCCCGGCCCCACCCCGGGAGATCCCGTCTTTGGTCAGATTATTCTGCGAGCATGGATTTCATAGGCCCTTTTCGCGCCTCCTTTCCTTTTCTCTCGGCAACCGCCCTTTCTACTGGAAAGGAAGCCGCCACTCGCCATTCCATGGAAAAAATCAGTATTTCACTCCGTGCCATCACGGGTGGAGGCTTGACCGGAGCATCGGCAAGCCTACACTGGACACGCGGATAAGACTTGTTGCGGCGTGCAGCCTGGCACAAAAGGGGGCCGCACGCGGTACGGCAGCGGACAAGGCGCGAAGGCTCTTTCGCCGCATGGCATAGAGGCGTGAAAATGGACGAACCGAACCTTACCTGTATAACCACGTATTCCCTGGAAATGCCGGCGGAGATGGCTCGAATGGTCCTTGAAGCCAACGGCATCGAAGCGTTTATCTCCAAAGACGACTGCGGCGGAATGCGCCCCTATCTTCAAGCGGTCACAGGGGTCAGGCTGATGGTCCGTACATCCGACGGAAAGACCGCCGCGGAGATCCTGGAACAAATGGGTGCGGCCCAACACAATGATCACAAGTAAGCATCTCTGCGGGGCGGCGCTGGGCTTGCTCTGTCTGGGGACCTGGGCGGCGCAGGCGGACGACCTGGAAACGGTGCGGGCGACGTTGGAAGGACAGGCCGGTGGTGTATGGGCTATCCAAACCAATGAGTTCTCCCGGTTTGTTGCGTTGGTCCAGCGGCCCGCCGACCTGAAGACCGGGACGTATGCTGTTTTTGTTTCGGACACAAATCACACCGGGCTTGTTCAGGCCGAGAAGTGGCGGGCGA
>JAHJJH010000303.1 GCA_018823105.1 Verrucomicrobiota bacterium
AACGCGCCATCCGAGGCGGTCAGCTTCTTCACCTGGCCCCAGTTGTCCGTCCCGCCCTGGTCGCGGTAGAACACGTAGGCCGAGCCGGCCGCGGCCGCCGCATCATCGTCAAAGGGGGCCCCGATCACGGCCGTGTCGCCCTCCACGGACACCGAATAGCTGAACTCGTCCCCCGCCGCGCCGTCCGAGGCGGTCAACTTCTTCACCTGGCCCCAGTTGTCCGCCCCGCCCTCGTCGCGGTAGAACACGTAGGCCGAGCCGGCATCGGCCCCGCCGTCATCGTCGTGGCGCGCCCCGACGACCACCGTGTCGCCGGTGATGCAGACCGCATAGCCGAACTCGTCCCCCGCCGCGCCGTCCGAGGCGGTCAGTTTCGCTGCCTGGCCCCAGTTGCCCGCGCCGCCCTCGTCGCGATAGAAAATATACGCCGCACCTTGTCCGGTCTGGTTGCTGTACGCCCCGACCACCGCCGTGTCGCCCGCCACCGCGACCGCGTAGCCGAACCGGTCGCCCGCAGCGCCGTCCGAGGCGGTGAGTTTGTCCTCCGAGGGCGATGTCGGCAAGCCCTCGCCCTGGATGGCGAAGTTGTAGGGATGCTCATTGGGGTCGTTGTTGTCTATGCTCAACTCCGCCGTCCGCAGCGCCATGCCGCCCGGCGAGAACACGACCTTGAAGGTCGTGCTGTTACTCGAGGCCACCGGCGAGCCGGGTTGCACCGATACCGTGAAGTCGGAGGCGAAGGTGCCGCTGACCCCGACTCGGGTCGGGGTCCCGGTCAACGTCAGGTTCGCCGCGCCCGAGTTGGTGACCACGAACGTGTTCGTGATCGAGGTTCCCACGACGAGCGCGCCGAAATCGGTGCCGTCGGCCGGGGTGGGGGTGCCGTCGCCGTCCGCGATCTCCTGCCCGTTGCCCAGGACCGCCATTTCCGCCACCGCGGTGTACCCGGTTCCCTGGATGGTGAAGTTGTATGGATTCTCGTCGCCGTCGTCGTTATCAATGCTCAATTCCGCCGTGCGCAGACTCGCCCCACCCGGTGCGAACACTACTTTGAAAGTTGTGCCGGCATTGGTGGCGACCGGCGAGCCCGGCTGGACCGACACGGTGAAATCGGCGGCGTGCGTCCCGCTGACGGCTACTTTGTCCGGTGTGCCGGTCAGGGTGAGGCTTGCCGTGCCCGAGTTGGTAACCACGAAGGTGTTCGTGATCGAGAGGCCCACCAGCAGCGCGCCGAAATCGGTCCCGTCGGCCGCGCCGGGCGTGCCGTCCCCGTCCGCGATCTCCTGCCCGTTGCCCAAAACCGCCATTTCCGCCACCGCGGTGTACCCGGTTCCCTGGATGGTGAAGTTGTATGGATTTTCGTCGCCGTCGTCGTTATCAATGCTCAATTCCGCCGTGCGCAGCCCGACCCCGCCCGGTGTGAAGACGACCTTGAACGTGGTGCTGTCATTCGTGGCCACTGGCGAGTCCGGCTGCACCGACGCCGTGTAATCGGCCGCGTGCGTACCGCTAATGGCCACCTTGTCCGGCGTGCCGGTCAGCGTCAGGCTCGCTGTGCCGGAGTTGGTGACCACGAAGGTGTTCGTGATCGAGACACCTAAAAACACCGTGCCGAAATCGGTGCCGTCGGAGGCGCTGGTCGTATTGTCCCCGTCCGCGATCTCCTGCCCGTTGCCCCATACGCCCATCTCGGGTGCAGGCGGCAACTCCCCTGTTCCCTGGATGGAAAAGTTGTAGGGGTTCTCGTCGCTGTCATCGTTGTCCATGCTCAACTCGGCTGTGCGCAGTCCGTCCCCGCCCGGCGTGAAGACGACCTTGAAGCTCGTGCTCTCATTCGTCGCCACCGGCGAGTTTGGTTGTACCGATACGGTGAAATCAGAGGCATGCGTGCCGCTGACGGCCACCTTACTTGGCGTGCCGGTCAGTGTCAGGCTCGCCGTGCCCGAATTGGTGACGACGAAAGTGTTCGTGATCGCTAACCCCACCGTGAGCGTCCCGAAATCGGTGCCGTCGGCCGCGCTGGGCGTGTCGTCCCCGTCCGCGATCTCCTGCCCGTTGCCGAACACATCCATGTCTGGGTAGCTAAGAGCGAACACATACGCCGAACCGGAATCGGCCCCGTTATCATCGTCACCATACGCGCCGACTATCGCGGTATTGCCGGCGATGGCAACCGAACAGCCGAACAAGTCATCATCTTCGCCGTCCGAGGCAGTGAGCTTGGTCACTTGCCCCCAGTTATCAGGCCCGCCCCAATCGCGCTCAAACACGTATGCCCAACCGGTCATCCATGTGCTGCCGCTCAAGTCCGCCCCGACTACAACCATGTCACCTTCCACCGATACCGACACGCCGAAGCGGTAGTACTCCTCGCCATCCGAGGCGGTAAGTTTGGCCACTTGCCCCCAGTTGTCCGCTCCGCCTTGGTTGCGATAGAACACGTACACCGAACCAATCCAATTATCATCGTACCAGGTGCCAACTGCGACCGTGTCACCCGCCACCGATACCGAGTGGCCGAACTCGTCGTCGGCCGCCCCGTCCAAGGCAGTGAGCTTCGCCACCTGGCCCCAATTGTCCGCGCCGCCCTGGTCCCGGTAGAACACATAGGCCGAGCCCGAGGCACTGCCATTGTCATCATCATAGTTCGCCCCGACCACCGCTGTGTCCCCCGCCAGCGCCACTGAATTACCGAATTCATCACCTCCCACGGCGTCGGAGGCGGTGAGCTTCGCCACCTGCCCCCAGTTGTCCGATCCGCCCTGATCGCGGCAGAACACGTATGCCGATCCTGAGGCACTGCCACTGTCGTCGTCGCGGCGGGCGCCGATCCCCGCCGTGTCGCCCGCCACGGATACAGAGCAACCAAAGTAAGCGTTCGTAACCCCATCCGAAGCGGTCAGTTTCTTGACCTCCCCCCCAGTTGTCCGCGCCGCCCTGGTTACGATAGAACACGTATACGGAACCGGAGTGGTTCGTATTACCATAGCTGTAATAGGCGCCGACGATTGCCGTGTTGCTCGCCACGGATACAGAGCAACCAAAATAATCGCCAGCAAGCCCATCCGAGGCAGTCAGTTTCTTAACCTCCCCCCAGTTGCCGGCACCGCCCTGGTCTCGCTCAAACACGTACGCCGAGCCGGTGGCAAAGCCGGCATCGCTATTCAACTCCGCTCCTATCACCACCGTATCGCCAGCGATGGAAATCGAGTTGCCGAACCAATCGTCTGCTGCCCCGTCCGATGCGGTTAGTTTCTTTATTTGTTCACCGGACAGGATCCCCATCGGCGCCCTGGGCTCTTCCTCCGCCTCCTCGATCTGCCGCAGTATCTTCGTCCAGGCGTCCTCGGTCAGCCCCTCGGGCACCTCGGCCCGGCTTGGTGCCGCCAGCAGCGACGCGCACAGCAGACACACGCTAAACAAGCGCCAGGTTTTCATGATATCCTCCCTTGTCATGGTTGGAGCGTGAAACAGCAAAACGGCGGATGGCGCCGGGCGCCGAACCAGAGTGGTGTCCCGGAAATATTGATGCAATGAAAAGGACGTCTTTCATCCCAAGCGCGGCGAGGGATCTCCATGACACCGAAGGAGTTGGAGATCCCTCACTTCGTTCGGGATGACACTGCCTTGCGCACGGGAACTTCCGGGACACAACACTAGCGAGGCGGAAATGGAAGGGAGAACGCTTACACGGCCGAGAAGTGCAGGGTGACCTTGGAAGCCCCGGGGAGGATCCCTTTGCCCCGCTCTGATGGAACCACCGGCTCATGCCTGCGTCCGGGCCCGGCATGGACGGTACCGTATAACGGCATTGCGCCCCGACTCGCCATCACCCAAAAAACACCTTCCCCCCTGTTCCCAGCTCCTGTAAAGCCGAAATTTCCAGATTTTTGGGAACCGACAGGTACATCGTGACCCACCCCCCCGGGTAAAGGTGATCACAGAGAAGAGGATGAAAGAGATCAGGGGCCACCTCCGGAGGTGGCCCCTGATCGGGCGCTCCGATACAGTCGGAG
>JAHJJH010000304.1 GCA_018823105.1 Verrucomicrobiota bacterium
CGGCGACGGTCAGAACGACAAGTTGGAAGTGGACAACGGCTCCGATCCGAACGATCCCGCCTCTTTCCTGACCACCATATCCGGGACAATCGGATATAGCGGAGGACAAAGGGTGTAAGCCAAGAAAGGTGATGAACGTGAAGAAAGGCTTGCGGGCCTTTCTTTTTTGGCGCATGATATGACTAGATATATAGGCATATTGCCGGAAAGGAGACGGATGACACAACCACGCAAGCAACAGGCGCAGCTATTGCAGGACATGGGGGCGATCACCCGAATGCGAAGAGGCCACTTGACCGAACAGTACAACCGTAAAAAGGACCCTGACGGAACCGAGCGGCGATGGGGTCCGTATTACACGTTGCAGGCTTGGGTGGGCGGCAAGAACCGCTCTGAGCGCATTTCTGCCGACGGGGTTCCGCAGGTGCGGCAGGACCTTGAAAACCATGCTGCGTTCACGGAGCTATGCGAACGCTACGTCGAGGTGGCCGAGGGCATCGCCAAGGTCGAGGTGGCGGACAGTAAAAAAAAGCCCAGACGGTCCAAGCCGCCGTCGGCAGGGAAGTCGCGCAGTTCCTAGACATCGCACGGGAGAAGATTGCCCGCGAGAGGACCGTGGACCTCGTGTGGTTCGAAACGATGCTGCGGGCGGCGGCGCAGAAGGACACCGCCACCGTTGTGCAGGAGTTCCTCAACCACGAGTTGCCTCAGTGGCTGCCCCCAGCGGAACTACGTGCGGGCGAACAGTTCCATTCCTGGCGGTGTCGTCAAGTCGTGACCCTGGCGGGCCCTATCCAACTGCGCCGCGCCTACTACCTCGGCCCGCAAGGGGGACGCTGTCCGCTGGACGAGCACCTGGGTCTGCACCATCGGTATACCCCGGCCGTGGCACAACTGATGTGCTGGGCCGGCGCCATGGACCCCTCCTTCGAGCAGGCTTCCCAGACCTTCCGGCGCTTCGCCGGTCTGGACATCCCCAATCGCCAGATACCCCGTGTGGTCCAGCATTACGCCACCCTCGCGGCCGCATGGATGCACCACCGCACGCCTCAACGCCAACCCGCTCCCGTGGAGATCCTCAATCTCCAAGCCGACATGACCGGCATCCCGATGCGGCCAGAGGAGCTCCGGGATGTGCGTGGCAAACAGCCTGATGGAACCGCCAAGACCCGTCAGATCAAGCTGGGGTGTGTCTTCACCCAATCGCGGGATGCCAACGGAAACCCTCAGCGCGACCCGTTCTCCTCTACGTACGTTTCCACTTTCGCCGAGGTCACCCCCTTCAGCGCCATGCTGCATGACGAAGCCCTCAAGCGCGGCTATGCCCGTGCCCGCACCGTGGTCTTCCTCGGCGACGGTGCCGAGTGGATATGGAATATGGTCCAGGATCGCTTCCGTGGCGCCGTGGAAATCGTGGACTTCTACCACGCCTGCGAGCACCTGCACCTGCTGTGCCAAACCCTCGAAGCCGATCCGACACGCGCCCAGGCTCTTTATCTCGCTTGGCGGCGACGTCTTAAACGCAATGGCTTGCCACGGATCATGAAGGAAGCCATCCAACGCGCGGTCGCCCTCGATGCCGCCGCGCGTCAGAACGTGGAAGATCAACTCCCCTACTTCCGCGACAACGCCCGTCGCATGACCTATGGCACGTTCCGCCGCAAGGGTTACTTCATCGGCTCGGGGGCTATCGAGGGGGCTTGTCGCCACATCGTCGCCCAGCGCACCAAACTCTCCGGCATGCGCTGGCTCCGCACCGGTGCCGCCAACGTGCTCACTTTCCGTTGCCTCATCCAAAGCAATCTGTTCGACAACTACTGCAAGACCTGGCTCGCCGCCGCTTGATCACCACGCCAACAGATCTGACTTACACCCGAGGACAAACCGGCCTCATCCGCGTGCTGGCATTATACGAGCCGGGCCTCATGTTGGAATATTCGTTTGACGAGGATGAGGGCAGCGTGATCCTCGATACCAGCGGCCACGGGCGTGACGGCGATTTGTTCGGGGCCCAGTACGAGCCGAATGGACGAATCGGCGGCGGGCTGAAGTTGGATGGGACAAATCACTATGCGGAGTTGGACAGCGGGTTGCCCTTGGCCGGCCGTTCGTTCACCTTAGCCGTGTGGGCCCGGCCCAATGCAAGCCAGCAGCCGTGCTGCGAATCGGGCCGGCAGGACATCTTCTCCATGGGCGTCGGCCAACCAGATCAGGGTTTGCAGTTCGGCTACGAGTGGGACGGGTATTTCCTGGTGCACTTCTGGGATGATGGTCTGTTCAGCGACCAGAGCTACACAGACAACGAGCAATGGCACCATTGGGGGGCCACGTATGAACAGACCACGAAGGAACTCCTTCTGTACCGCGATGGAACGGTGGTGGGCTCGGACACGACCGCTGATGATTTTATGGGCACCGGCACACTGGTGATCGCTCGGGGGGCCATGTCGCCCTTTACAGTCTCGTACTTTGGCGGCGTGCTGGACGAAGTGCAGGCGTATGATCGCGCGTTGTCCGCGACTGACATGACGAATCTCTTCGTTCGGGGACACTCCGCGCTAATCACCTATACCGCCGTTGTCGAATCCGCTGGTTCCTACACCATCACCAACGCCGACCAAGCGTGAATATTTCTTGATAGCCTATCTGGACTCCAACGGGAATCTCGTTCAGGACTCTCCAGAAGCCCATGGCGAATATTCCGACAATCCCCTGCTGCTCACCAACGCCGCCGCCAACATTGACCTCATGCTCGTTGATCCGGATACGGACGGTGACGGCCAACCCGACTGGCAGGAAATACAAAATGGCACCGACCCGAACGATCCAGCGTCCTTTTCCACGTCAATCTCCGGAGTTGTCCAATACAGCGGGGGTCAAACCGGGCTCATTCGCGTGCTGGCCTCCTACGAGCCGGACATCATGTTAAGATACGCGTTTGACGAGGATGAGGGGACCATAATCCTCGATACCAGCGGCCACGGGCGTGACGGCGAGTTGTACGGGGCCCAGTACGAGCCGAATGGACGAATCGGCGGCGGGCTGAAGCTAGACGGGACCAATCACTATGCGGAATTGGACGGCGGGTTGCCCTTGGCCGGCCGTTCGTTCACCTTGGCCGTGTGGGCCCGGCCGAACGCGAGCCAGCAGCCGTGTTGCGAATCGGGCCGGCAGGATATTTTTTCCACGGGCGTCGGCGAAGCTGATCAAGGCCTGCAGTTCGGCTACGAGTACGATGGGTATTTCCTGGTGCACTTCTGGGATGATGACCTGTTCAGTACCCAGAGCTACACGGACGACGGGCAATGGCGCCATTGGGGAGCAACTTATGACCAGGCCACGAACGAGCGCCGTTTATACCGCGATGGGGGAGTGGTGGGGGCAGACACGGCCGCTGATGATTTCGTGGGCACCGGCCCGCTGGTGATCGGGCGCGGAGCCATGGAGCCGTTTGATGTCTCCTACTTCGGCGGCGTGCTGGACGAAGTGCGGGCGTATGATCGTGCGATGTCCCCGACCGAAATGACGAATCTCTTCGTTCAAGGATATTCCGCGCTGATCACATACACTGCCGTTGTCGAAACCGCCGGTTCCTACTCCATCACCAACGTTCCGACAAAACGCGCCTATTATGTGACAGTGTATCGGGACTCCAACGGCAATCTCGTTCAAGAAACCCCTGAAGCCCGGGGCGAATATACCGACAATCCCGTGCTGCTCACCAATGCCGCTGTCAATATCGACCTTACTCTCACCGATCCGGACACAGATGGCGACGGCATGCTCGATTGGTGGGAAATCCTCTATGGTCTAAATCCCACCTCGGGCCTTTCCGGCAATATGGTCGCCTGGTACCGCTTTAATGAAGGATCGGGTCTCGCTGTCTCCAATGCCGTTTCCAGTGCTTACACCGGTTCGCTGTATAACGCCTCAACAACGAACTGGATCCAGGGCTATACGGGCGGAAGCAATGATTTCTCCCTGTGGTTTGACGGCGTCAATGACTACGTGGGCATTCCCCAGAATCCCGCCATCATCACGCAGGCCCCCTTCAGCGTCAGCGCCTGGGTATGGCACGATGGCGTGCTTGCCAAGCGTTGGGGAACGGTGGTTTCGGACTCCGGGTGGTGTGCCCCGCGAATAACGGGCTTCCTTCTGCGGACGGACACCAATTACAACAGCATGGCTTTCTATGTTGGCTGCTGTACGAATTACGCCAGTTGCCATCGCACCGGCTGGAAGGAATCATACACAGGCCGATGGGTCCATCTGGCGAGCACATATGACGGAACCAACTTGAAGTTATATACAGACGGGACGTTGGCCCAGACCAAACAGGCTGTTTTCGAGCCGGTCCGGCAGGCCCAGTGCTGGATAGGCCTTGGCCACGTCAATGGCAACACCTCGCACTGGCATGGCGCGATTGACGACGTGCGCTTCTACCGCGGTCTCCTCGCTACCCAGGACGTCTCCGCCCTTTACGAACCCTACGCCGACCCCGACAGCGACGGCCTCTCCAACCTGGCCGAATACCAATCCGGCGCCAATCCCACGAACTCCGACACCGACGGCGACAGCCTGCCGGACGGCTGGGAAGTGCAGCATGGGTTGAACCCGCTACTTGACGATTGTCAAGAAGATGCCGACGCCGATGGCTTTTCCAATCTGGAGGAATATGTTGCGGGAACAAAACCCGACGACGCGACGTCTCATCCCGAAAGCGGCATTTACGTGGCCACCAATGCATCTCCGACAGCGAATGGCAGCTACACCAATCCCTATCCCAGTATCGTCATGGGAATAACTCAAGCCACGAACGGCATGAGAGTATTGCTGTTCCCCGGTATTTATACCGGACCAACCAATAAAAATCTGGATTTTGGCGGCAAGAACATAATGGTCAAAAGTTTGGCGGGTGCAGATCAAACCGTCCTTGATTGCGAAGGTTCGGGCCGGGGTTTTTCCTTCTGTTCCGGTGAGTCTACCAATGCGAGGTTAAGCGACGTCACAATACGTAATGGACGGGCGGTGAGCGAAAAAGGCGGCGCAATTAGAATCGAAAATGCCTCTCCGAGGGTTGAATACTGCGTTCTTCAGAACTGCGCAGCCGATATCAGCGGCGGGGCGCTCTATGTCTCAAACGGCAATCCTCGCATCTCGGCCGTCGTTTTCCGCGGCAACCAGGCCCCCGCGGGCGCCGCCATCTTCATGAGTCATTCCCAAGCCGAGGTCGCAAACAGCCGGCTGGACGCCAATATCTCGACCAATCAATCCGTCCTGTACTGCCGTGCGTCGTCTCCGGCGATCTATAACACCACCATCGTCGGCAATCACAACGGCCTGGGCGCCGCCATCCACGCAGCCCAGACCTCCAGCCTCACGGTCGTTAACAACGTCATTGCATTCAACGATGCCGGTTTGTTGGCCGAAACCGGAAGCGTCTTTACTCTTCGCAACAATTGTATTTACAACAATGCCACGTTCGATGTCAGAGGTTTGGACGACCCCGTCGGCCAGGAGGGCAACATTGCCCAGGATCCGGCACTGGTCACGGTCCTGTACGGTGATCTCTATATTCAACCCGACTCCCCTTGCCGCGATGCCGGAGACAATACCGTGGTGCCGGCCGGCTCGACCGACGTGGAGAAACGACCGCGGATATACAGCGAACTGGTGGATATCGGCGCCTATGAGTACAGCGGCGTTCCCCGCACCGCCAATCCCCGTGTCGTTCGTGTGTCACCGCAGGGGGTGAATACCAACAGCGGAGCGTCGTGGGAACAGGCCTTGAGGGACATCAGCTACGCCGTTGGATTGATCGGCGCGGAAACCAACGGATTGGAAATCTGGGTCAAAACCGGAACCTATACAGAGTCGCTGGTGATCTCGAATGCCAATATTGCACTGTTCGGCGGGTTTGCGGGCACGGAAAACGACAGGAATCAACGCAACTGGATTGCCAATCCGACGATTCTGGATGGAGGTGGAACCGGACGAGTGCTCCGCCTCTACCGCACCGGCAGCCAGGCCAATCTCGTGGATGGCTTTATTATGCAGCGGGGTGTTTCGACCAATGGCGTCGGAGGCGGCGTGCTCTGTCAGGCCTCCGGCGCCACGCTCGCCAATTGCACCATCCAAAGCAATTCAGCCGCGTTCGGTGGGGGTTTATACATTGCAAATTCCGATGCTACGATTTCCAATTGCTTAATCAGAGAGAATCGAGCGATTGGAAATCCAGCTTTTGGCCCTCTTTGGCCTAACTCGGCAGGCGGCGGCGTGATGCTCGTTGACGCCTCGGCCCAGTTGCACGACTGCCTGTTCATTCAAAACGTGGCCACCAACGAGGGTCAGGGCGGCGGTCTGTCCCTGTTTCATTCAGTCAACGCCGACGGACTGTCTTCGCCTGTGGCCCAGGCAATCATCCGGAACTGTACCTTCGTGAGTAACCGTACAGATTATGCCGGAGGAGGCATTGGATTGACCGGATACAACTGGAATAACCCTGCCACCTGGTACGAATCCACGATTCGGGATTGTCTATTTCAAGGCAACTTGTCGGCTTATGGCGGAGGCCTGGCCCATCGGTTCTGGAGCCTGCGGCCTGAAATCAGGAATTGTCTCTTTGACGGGAATTCAGCGACCGGCTTTGGAGCAGGCATCCTGCTATACTGGACATATGACAACGACGAATATCAAGCGCCGGCAGAGATCGAAAACTGCACCGTGGTCAATAGCGGTGGAACCAATAGTTCGGCCGTGGATATATGGGACTGGACTATCCCGACAATTCGTAACAGCATCATCTGGAGTAATC
>JAHJJH010000305.1 GCA_018823105.1 Verrucomicrobiota bacterium
CACGAGGAACACGGCCAGCGGAAAGTATTCCGTCCCGCTCGTCCGCCGCGCCACGCCGTGCAGGCTGCGCAGGGCCGCGTGCCGTTTCGCCCAGACGAAAATCAGCGAAAGCGCCGCGCACATGACGAGTACCACCGCCGGGGACCGGACCAGCCACGGCAGGGAAAGGCTCAACAGCCCGCCCGCGACATGCACGACTTTCCGCGTGGCCTCCGGGCTTCCCACGCCGCGCCGCCGCAGCCACTCCGCCGCGCCGAGCACGGGCAGGAACAGCGCGCCGAAGATCAGCGCGCCCAGGATATCACCCGTGGTCATGATGCCCGCTTCATACCCCCTGCCAGCGGGACAGGCGAGGCAAAAGGAAGCGCAAGAAACTAATCCGGCAAACGGCGGGAGAAAAACGCCAGGGGCTTCTTGTAGAGCTTTGCGAATTGAAGGGCTTCGATGAAATCAACTCGGCGCTCGCCCAATTCGCACTTCGATACGTAGGAGTGCGACTTCCCAAGCTTTATCGAGACCTCCACCTGGGTCATCCCTGCTTGTTTCCGCGCCAGCCGGAGCCGGGCTATAAATTCTTGGTACGCTGGGGAATAGATATTCATCCGCAATAAAAACTTGACGAAGCATAAAGGTAGAGGTACAAATTACCCAAGTTGGGGAATCTCGCGGAAGGGGTGCGGGATGGGCCAAAAGCTCCGACATCTTTGGGGACGGGTTGAAATCCGCGTTTTGATGCTGCTGGTCTGCGGCATCTTTCTGGCCGGCTTGGCTATCTGCGTAGCGCAGCTTGCCAGGTCTTCCTCCGAACTTGATTTGCCGATCGTCTCTTCATGGGATGACTTGGTCGGCGAGTACCTGCGTTTCCGCGAGGCGAATTACGCCTTGGTTGTGCCCGATGAATTCACGTCGTACGGGCAAACGGAAGCGATGCTCAAGGAGTACGCCTTCGATGCCTTACAGGCCGAACCGGGCTGGTACTGGAACTTTGACGGCGGGGTCTTCTATTTTGACGAGGCAAGCCCCTTAGCTAAGCAGGTCGAGCACGGGACGGAGATCGTCATCTACGAGGATATGGCCAAAGAGGAAATCCTTGTTCTTCGTGTCCCCAAAAAGGAAGGTGGCGATTACCAAGAGGAAATCGTTTATCGCGCCCCGAGTTGGCCGGAGGTTCAGGAAGGAGAAGATTACGCAATTTACCTATGGCGTGAATTATCGAAACGGCGGATTGCATGGCAGGTAACGTTAAAGTCCAGCGAGCTTGCGGAAAAGGAAGTGGATAGTGGTTTGTCTACTGAATCAGCGTCCTCGGGGTCCGGCATGATGCTGCTTTTCGAGGAGGAGTGGACCAATCACCTATGGATGTTCATCTACGGCCCGGCAGATTGGCTGACCAACGTAGTTGTCAAAGTTCATGTGCCCGAGGGATTCACGAACCAGATTGAGATTTTCTCCATCACGAATCTGCTGGAATTCCCATGGAGCCTGGTCGCGACGAACCTTGCCACGGAGGGAACCAACGACATCTACTGGACCGATCCCGCCCAGGAGAATTTGGAGGTCTGTTTCTACACCGCCGGCAATGCCGACGTGGATTCCGACGGCGACGGGCTCCCGGACGCGCGAGAGAAATTCCTGTACGGCACAGACCCCTTGATGTGGGATACGGACTGCGACGGCGTGGGGGACAGCGACGAGATTGCCGGCGGCACGAATCCGAACGATCCCAATGAGCCGCCGAACGTGCTCGGGACTATTTACTACAACGGGCAGCAAACAAATTTGATTCGCGTCCTGGCCGTCACGGACTCAAACAGTTGGTCGCTGACATACTCGACTACGATCAATGAACCGGGCGGCTACCAGATGTCCAGCCTGCCAGCTTCCAATTATTGGTTGAAAGCATTCCGGGATCTGGACGGCGACGGCGTACTTGACGAGATCGAAGCCCGCGGCGAATACGCAATCAATCCGGTCGAGATCACGGGACAGGTCGCGGGGATTGATATCACACTGACCGACCCCGACTCCGACGGCGATGGGCTTTCGGATTATGAGGAGCTTTATCTCACGGGCACGGATCCGGAAGATCCCAATGACGGGGCGGAGATGCTTCAAACCGCGCGGGAACAAATCGTCGCCCACTGGAATGTGATCTACGACAGCCCATTGGTATTCACCAACGAGCCGGGTTCGGCAGCGGACCTTCAGGACTTGAGGGCGGCCCTGCTGGGTCTCTCCGGCCAATTTCATGAGGCAACTTCCGAGACACCATGAGAATAAGGATTCTACACATTGTCCTCTTTGCCGCTGCTATCGCTTATGCGGATGCATTCGCGGTGACGACGAACCTCTACCACACCAACCGCGTCTTTCGGCCAATCGTATTCACCAACCTGGGCGTCACCATCACCGCCTACCAAGCCCTTACGGCCGCGGGACAATTAACTGAAGTCGTCGGTCCGACGAACATAGTTATCAATACGAACGAAACAAGAGCCATCGAGTATGATGTCGTGGGCTTGGGGTACGACACAGCAAACGATGCGTGGGAATCCGCGGTCGCCGCATATCAATCCTGCCCCAGCAATCATCCCGGAATAATCTTCGACAACGTGGGCTGGGTCAAGGGCACCCACCAGGCCTACGGCGACTGGGGCGCTTTTTTCTGGCTCATGCAGAACCATGTGGATTTCAAAACGTCCATAACGAACATCTGGATAAGCCCGAATAACAGAACCAACTACATTACGAAGGTGCTCGTCGGCTCCATCGGCGACTATGCGCCAATGGAAAACGTGGTGGACGTGGGACCCACAAACTGGGCGGACGTCACCAATTTCCTCGGCGCGGGAGTGTCGGAAGACAAGGTCTACAAGGGCGATTACCGGGCCTTTTACGAACTTGCTCTAGGCAGCATCCAGAAGGTCGCGTTCACCAGCGATCACGGCGTCCTGACCGACTACAACACAGATTATGCCGGGTCCGGCGGGACGGTCTACAATCCTCGCGGCTGGATCAAGGGCGGCAAGAACAACCCGATCACCCACGTCAAAGACAGCAAGATCACGGTCGACGTCACGCTTTGCGTCAAGCCGGCCGGACTCTATTACGACCTGACGGGTGACGGACCGATCGGGGCGCTGGACTTTCACAAGAGCGGCCTCACTTCCAGCGGCTCCAACCAGACGTTTACGATCACCTCCGAAGAGAAACTTCCAGCGCAGATTGACGTTCTGGATGACAGCATCTCCTGGTCTATCGATCTCAGCGGCGGGCTGACTTGTCGCAAGGAAAACTCCGGGCCACATAAGATTTATGTCACTTGGGGACAGCCCGGCTCGGGGCCAACTGTGAAGCGTGTCAACAAAGTCTGTTATACGGCTTGGTGGCAAAATACTTGCGAGGGGATTGCTGACAGTCTTCAGGACATGATTGCGGCAGAGACAGCGTTCGGTCCGGGGAATGTTGACGGCTGGGCTTTACTAGATGGGGGAAGCGGTGACTGTGACAACCAAGCACGGTGTATGAAATACACATTTGAAATGCTAGGCGCTGGTGCTGCGGACGTTCGATTGGTGCGCGCTTCCTCGAATGCCGGCCAGGGCAACTGCCTCGACCTCGAAACCAGAGTTGTCAGCAATCAAACTCATTATCTTATTATGGACTTCGACCCCAGCCCGACCAACTATTACTGGAATGCATACGAAGGTTCCTGTGAAGCTGCCAATCACTACTACGCGATCACTCCCAAAAAGAAGGAAGCCAACGACTACGAAATGTTGAAAACTCTTGGTTGCATACAATATTGGGTAAGAACGGATGTCCCGCCGGGTACTCCACCCTCGTGGAATGTTATTGAAGTCTTTGAGGAGGTTCCTGTGCCATGAGAACAAGCATGCTCATTCTGCTTTCCATAACCGGGGTTGTCTTTATCGCTGGCGCGTCAGCCCTTGGAACCCCGGGGGAACTCTTAACACAATCGAAAGAGAAAATTCGGTCGTTGTCTGATGAGCAACCAGCGCTGATGGACATTCTATTGCCCGATGAGAAACAGGGCAGCAGGGAGCCTCTGGCCTCTATATCTGCCTCGGTCAAAAGCAACTCGGTCTACTGGATCAAGAAGGTAGTTCGCGCGCGTTGGCTTCCGTCCGACGTTGACGGTAGCCTCATTGCTCTGAAGGATGTGAAGCAGTGGGAAAAGAAGGATAAACATGGAGTTGTGTTTTCGGAGCGAAGGGGCGATTTCCTCATGCTAGAGACCGAATCCGACGGGTACAGTCTCCACATCCAGGAATCGGGGGCCTCTGTTTCAATCCGGGTAGACTTCGCGGAGACGCAGGCTATGACCCCTGATCCGGCATCATTCATTCACAAGTGCCTGACAGACTTTCTTAATCTCCCCGCCGGATCATCACTGAGTCTTTCGGTCACGAACTTTCCGCCCCTATACAAAGCAATGCTTTCTGATGCAGAGAAAACTCCGCGTGAATGGTGGAACACCTTGGAGGCGTGCACAGACGGCAGCTTCTTCTTTGTTACCGTTGCGGAAGTCGAATCCGGATATGATAACCCACGAGCACAACCGGGACTTCCTGATCGCTTCTGATCGCCGGAAGCGACAGGAGACGTCAATGACAACAAGTAGTCGTGTTGCCTTTTTCGTTCTGTGTGCTTTGTTTTTCTGGCCACTCGTGAGTCGGAGTGTGGATGCGAAGGACCCAGTAGCACAGTGGCGCGTGGGTGATTCGTGGGACATCGCAGTCACCCTATACAGCAGAGATTGGATGTTGTCCTTTTCGGACCCCAAACTGGAGAAGGCGAAGGAGGAGTCGAAATCCATCGCGACCTACGCTGTCCGCGTCACCGTGGCGGGTGTTGAGTCTAATCAGGACGTTTCGTGTGTGCTGCTCGATTTCGCAGCAGACGACAACGCGCCGCGCGGTATCCGCGGAACAAGGTTTCGCCTCTGGGTTTCACAGGAGGACGGTTCGGTTAGGCGCGTTGCACAGACTGAAGGACAACCTATGGGTTCTCCATCTGTTGAACGCGTTGGTGTGGCAACCTTGCTGGCCGACGCGCCGTATGGTTATCCTCTGGAGGTCTTCCCAAACAGCATTTTCAACGAGGGGAGGAGGGTTCAACTGGGGGACACGTCCCTGTCTGTGGCGACGCGGGAGGAGCTCTCCGATGGCCGGGAAAAGCTCGTGTTTTCCACGCAGAAGGGAGAAGAGACAATGCTCTCTGTGGAGCAGAGATGGGCCGATGGCGCAAGATGGTGGAGTCAGTATTCGAAGTTCAGACAAGGACACATGGAAATGGAAGCTGCGGCCTCCTTCAAGTAATAGCCCGGAGGTTAACCCGTCAAATAATATCGAGACCAGTTGGGATGGATTGGATGCAATAACCAAGGGAAAACGTTAGCGCTCAAAAGATCTAGATACGTCTATGATTCGAGTAGCTCCAGCGGCCATTATTGCCTGCCTGCTTCTTTCGAGCGGTGGGGCTATCGCGGATAGCTTTCCCTGGCGCCCGACCGTTGAATACGGACGCCAGTTGGTTGAAGATGGGACCTGGTGCGGCAAAGCGGTGGATGAGCGGGCCCTCATTTTCGATGGGGATACGGCTGGAAGCGCAGATGGACCGTACTGTCCTGAACTTCTACTGCAATCAATAAAATATCATATACAGTACCGGCTTGGCAATTTCATAGATGAAGACGCCATGATTTATCATTATGGGTCTGTGAACCCTAATAACTATCCGACAAATATTTACAGCCTTACCGAAACCGGAGTGTTGGCCCAGTGCAACTTGCCGACAAACTACTTTTCATATACGCCATCAAGATTTCTGGATACTCACCCAAATGGTTTTAATGGGGCCTACCTGATATTGAAGAAGATGATATGGACCTCGCCGCCTGTCGGGATTCTTGGCAAGAAAAGAACGCTATCCGTGCTTAAACATACGCTGACCTACACGAACTGGACTACTTGCAGTTCGACTAATTCAGTAGATGATTGTTACTCTTTTGATTCGGGGCCGGGAGTGGCGGGTGGTTCAGAGGGCGGGGAGTGGTATTATAGCTGGTCGGGTCAAGAGGGCGCGGTTTGGGTGGGGTCAGAGTGGCCTGGTGGATGGAGCGGGTGGGAAAGCGGGTCTTATGATTTTGGGTTGAAGTATGTCGGGGGTCTGGCCGACCCGGCATATTTCGACATGGTTCCAAATTGTACGCTTTATGTATATTATTCTGGTGGAGGTGTTGGTGGGTGGACAAATGTGGGGATTACCCCGCCTCCATATCAATCGAATTATGTGTTTTACACGTCAGGAAATTCGACAAAACAATATAAAGACACATGTTCCATAGGCGAATGGCTGTATGGCTTAATTGGGGCTTGTGCCGTTCAATTCCCGGACGTATTTTCGACCGTGGATCATCCGTGGTGGAGGAGAGGGCCGGTTGGCGATCCTAATAATGAATGGCATGAAGATAGAGAAACAGGATGCGGCTATACATTCAACATCAGCGGATTAGATTGGTTGAGCCGTTTTTTGGAATGGAACATATCATTTGTGGGACTAGCGAAATGGGACTTTGAATACAAATAGGAAGACGGACCGGGGACAACCCTCAACGGCCGGTTGCCCAAATAGTTATTTCTGCGCCTACGTTCATTAGATATAAGGTTCTTCGCTGTTTTGTGAGGAGGGCGCGGGGTCGGCCCGAAAAAAACGCCGCGTGACTGCAGAGGGTACGGTCATCCCCAGGTCTCCTCGACGACGAACCGCCGATAGAAAAATGCACGGTCGAGTTCGAAAAGCCGCGAGGCCAGTTCATCCAACGATTCAACCCGAGACCGGAAACGCTCCGGGCAGGAGCGCGGCACGAGCATATTCCAGTAGGCGAGGCGCGCGCCGGGCCGCGCCTTTTCGAGAAGTTTTCCATACACCGCCTCCCCGGCCTCGGGCGGCAGGTATTCGAAGATGTCGGAGAGGTTGAACCCGTCAAAGTTCCCGACAGCCTCCTCGACCGGGCCTTCGAACAAGGTGATCCGGTTCAAGTTTTCCCGAATGCGGGCGAGACGCGCGGGTTCGAGATACGGCGGCAGGGCGCGCGCGAAATTTCCGGTCAGGATGTATTCCAGGTACGGATTTTCGTGGATCGGCAGGGTGGTCAGCGCGTGTTCGGCGCGCGCCAGGATGCGGTCCGCGACCGAGCCCTCGACGTAGCGGAAGAACTCCGGATCCCGGCCGAATCGCCCCATGACCCACCGGCTGAAGAAGAGCCGGAACACCAGCCGCCAGCGCCGGTTGTTCCAGCGCCGCTCGTAAAAATCGCGGCGGCCCCCCGGATCCCGCGCGAGGAGGAGATTTTCCACTGTCCGCCGGCCATGGATCAGCGGCAGCACGCGCGTGCGGAAGAGCCTGAAATACGCCTCGAATTTCCCCGCGTGTACAATGCCCGCCGCGAGCGCGTTGGGCCGCTCGGCCCAGAACTCGGCGGCGTATTCCGGAAGCGCGGCCCGAAGTCGTCGTTCAAAAACGGCCAACCGATCGGTCGCGGACCGGATGCCGAGGAAGGTCAGCAGGTCGTCATAGTCCAGTTCGCGAATAGCGGCGATCTTGAGATCCACGCACGCGAGCTGCGCGCGGCTCAAGTCGGCGGCGACGACCTCCGCGCCCTCGCCAACCAGCGCGAGACAGTTGTCGCCGCCGGAAGCGATGGAAAGGATGCGCTTGCCCGCCGGTTGCAGGGCCTCGAACAGGAGCTGGGCATCCTCCCAGCAGTTCGCGTAGCGGATGAAATCGAAGCGCACCCGCCGGGCCAGGTCGTCAGGCATCGGGCTTCTCCGGGTGGCGCTTCCGGCCGTAGCGGGCGTGGGCCTGCGAGAACTCGCCGGCGCTCATTGCGCCGGTGAGCGAGATTTCGCCAGCCAGCGCGGTGACGGCGCAGATTTCCGCGAACTTGCGCGCGCCGCCCTCGCCCGTGCAGCCGAGCATCGCCAGGCATTCCCGCGCGCCGGGCAGGCTCGTGCCTCCGCCG
This sequence comes from Verrucomicrobiota bacterium, assembly GCA_018823105.1. GTDB lineage: Bacteria > Verrucomicrobiota > Kiritimatiellia > CAIQIC01 > JAGNIJ01 > JAGNIJ01. The sequence goes on from JAHJJH010000305.1 coordinate 8,048, forward strand.
ACGGTGCCGACAATCAGGTTCGGCAGGCTGATCGAGACATACAGATCGCCCTCCGGGGTCGCATCCATCCGCGTCAGGCCGACGGAGGCCTCCGCCACGCAGGCGGCGTCCTGCCCGCACGCGATGAACAGCGCCGCGAGGGCGTTGGCAAAGTGCCCCTGCGCGCCGATCGCCCCGCTCTGGATGCCGCCGAGCACGGAGACCTGCCAGCCCGCGAGCATCTCCTCCACCGTGATGTGAATGACCTTCTTCAGCAGGTCGCGCCGGATGACGGCCTCGGCCACCACCTTTTTCCCGCGGGCGAACAGGAAGGAAAGCATCGTCGCCTTCTTATCGCCGGACAGGTTGCCCTCGACGTACCAGTGATGCGGCTTGACCGGCGCTTCGGCCACCAGATGCCGGGCCAGCGCGTCCGCGGCCAGCGTGACCATATTCTGTCCGGACGCGTCGCCCGTGGTGAAGTCGAGGATCAGATACAGTTCCTTCCCCAGCATCACGGTCCGCATGTCCAACAGTCGCGCATGGTGCGAGGTGCCGACCACCACCTCCTGGAAAGACTCGAACTGCGGCAGCACCCACGCGAGGAACAGTCCCGCCTCGGCCATGGACCGGAACGCGAAGCACGGAGAACGCGAAACGCTTTCGGTCAGGCACATGGCCGCCGCGCCGCCGGACTGGCTTATGACGTAGGCGCCCCGGTTATAGGACGCCACCAACGCGCCCTCGGACGTGGCCAGCGGAACGTAAAAATCACCGTGCGCGTGCGCCCCGTTGATCCGCAGGGGTCCGATGATCCCGACTGGGAGTTTCGCGTAGCCAGCAAAGTTTTCGATGTGCCCTTCCAGATCTTCCGGTGCGGGGTCCGGTCCGAGCCCCGAGAGCTGCTCGATGCACAGTCCCTGCCCTTTGAGGAAAGCCCGCCTTTTTTCAAGGCCGTCCGCCGTATGGTTGTTCCCGTGCGGCACGCGCGGCGGCAGGGGTTCCTTCTCCGGCGGGCGGGGCTTCAGGCGGTGGACTTCATCGCCCGCTTTTTTCCCCGCGAGGAGATGGTTGAGAATTTCACCCGCGATTTTCCTTGGCGCCGGCATGCTGGCTCTCCTTTCCCTTCCCACCGCGAATTAACGCGAATGCACGCGAATTCCGGAGTGAGTTTCATTAGCGTTAATTTGCGTTAATTAGCGGTTCAAAATCTTGATCGTCCCCGCCTGGCCGTCCATCCGGACCCGCATGCCCGAAGAAAGTGTCGCCGTCAAGCCACGCACGGCGACAATAGTCGGCAGGCCCATTTCACGCGCCACAATCGCGGAGTGCGACAGCAGGCTTCCGCGCTCCACGAGCAGGCCGGAGACGCTGGGATAGAGCGGCACCCAGCCGGGGTCCGTGCGCGGGGCGACGAGGATTTCACCGTTCAGTTCCAGATTGTCGGTGGGCGACTGCACGACCTTGACCACGCCCTCGACCACGCCGGGACAGCACGGAAGCCCGCTCAAATCGCCCTCGCCGTCCGCCGGGCGTTCCGGCGCCTCGGGCTCGGCCAGGAACTTGTTGTGCCAATACACCGGGCCCCGCGTCTGGAATCGTGTCTTCGGTTCAACGTCCGCGAATTTCGCGTAGGCTTTCTTGCGCATCTCCACGACCGGCTTAAGGTCGTACGCCGTCAACGTGCCCATGTGCAGGCCGGAGATCTCGTCCATCTCGATATAGAAGATGTCGCGCGGCCGTTCGAGAATGCCTGAGCCGCAGAGATCCTCGCCCATAGCCTGGAACATCGAACGGGCGATGCCGTAGGCGCGGGTGCGGGCGAAGCGGGTGTTCTCCCGGTTGCGCACGGCGCGCCGGGCATGCTTCATCGTCCACCGGTACACGCGCCGACGCCATCCGCTCAAGTGCTGATCCACGAGCGCCTCGGCGCGCTGCCGCAGCTCGACCCGGCGCCGGTCGAAGGCCGCCAGGTCGGTCGTCCCGCTGCGCACGTAATTCTTCAGGCAGGCGAAGAAGAACGACGGATCGCTGAAGAGGTCCGTTTCTTCCAGCTTCATCTCGTTCATGCAGCGGAAGCCGAAACGGTCGAGATAGTCCTGCACCTCGCCGAAAAATTCCTTGAACGGGCTTTGGTTCAATGCCTCCAGCAGATCGCTCTCCGGGGTTTGCTCGATCAGGGCACGCAGTTCGGGTTGCGCGGCGGCACGGCCCGCGAGTTCGATCAGGCGCCGTGTCGGCTCGGCGCTCTCCATGTGTCCCTCGCCGGCCAGCAGATCGTTTTGCAGGTTCGGGTCCAGGTCGCCCAGCCAGCGCGTGGTCAGCTTGCGGAACAGGCCAAAATGCACCATGACGAGGAAATCGTTGATGATGGGCGCTTTCCACCGGCTCATCAGGCGGCGCTCCATCTCGAGATACGCGTTGAAGATCTCGTCGCTGCGCATGCGCCCGTACGGCCGGTGGCGGAAATCCCGGTACTCGAGGTCGAAGTCGCGCAGGAACCGGTCCACGAGGCCCTGGATCCGGAAGTGGTAGACGAGGAATGACAGGCCGGTGACCACCCGGCGCCAGCGCCCGGAGAGCGTGGCCCATGACGGGTGCGGGCGGATGCGGTCCGCGATCTCGGGCGAGAGCGCCTCGCGCACGCCCATCATGGTCTCCATGAACTCGCGGTTGCGGCGGAATCCCGGCAGGACGCCGACCAGCTTGTACCAGTTGTAGAGGTTGTAGAAGACGCGCCCGTTCACGCACCCGAGCATGTGGCCGAGGTAGGACTCCATGTCCTTGATCACCTCGCGCGGCACGCGCAAGACCTCGCAGAACTGGACGTACACGCCCTTGTAGTTGCGCAGCGCGAAAGAAAAAGACAGCGGCAGCGTGATCCCGCCGTAGCTCTCCACGATGTTCGAGTTGTCCCACAAATGGGGGTAGCCCGCCAGGTTCTCCTCCAATGTCGTGACGGGCCGCGCCTGCAGCAGGTACAGCTTCCCGCCGGCCAGCGCCCACTCGATGTCCTGCGCCCGGCCGTAGAGCTCGTGCAGCGTCCGGCCCAGCCGGTACAATTCCGCCAGCCGGGCATCATCGAGACACGGCTGTTCCTGCAGGTTCGCCTCCACCGGCTCGCGCGTACATTCGCCCGAGACGCCGCGCCGGAACGCCTCGGTCTTGAGCGCGATCAATCGCCGCGCCGGCGTACCCGTTTTAGCGTCCAACCAGTACGTGTCCGCATCCAGCGCGCCGGATACCAGCCCCTCGCCCACGCCGTAGACGGCGCTGACCACGTAGCGCGAAGCATCCTTCGCCGCCGGGTCGCATGTAAAAAGCACGCCGGAGGCCTCCGGATCCACCATGCGCTGAAAGATCGCCGCGATCCCCAGGCCGCGCAGGGGCAGCCCGTTCTCGCGGCGATAGGCCAGTGCTCGCGTGGAGTAGCCCGACGCCCAGCAGCGTCGAAGATAGCGGACGGCGTCATCGAGGCTCTCGACATACAGAAAACTGGAAAGCTGGCCCGCGAACGAATGCGCGGCGCCGTCCTCGTCCGCCGCGGAAGATCGTACGGAGATCGGCCCGTCGCCCGAAACCAGCGCCCAGGCGCGGGCGGCCTCATCGGAAATCTCGGCCGGCAGCGGGGCGTTCAGGATCAGCTTCTCGATTTGCGCGGACGCGTCGTCCGCGGAACACTCGGTCAGCACCCTCTCGATATGTTCGCGCACGCCTCCGGCCGCCGCAAACCGATCGAAGAGCCCGCGGCCGAGCACGACCCATTCCGGCACGGGCAGACCGAGTCTGCTCATGCGGTACAGGTTGAAGCCCTTGCCCCCGGCCTCGCGCCGCGCGAACGATTCCGTGGATTGTGGCGTCACCAGCATCGGTCAGCCTCCCGGCCACACCTGGACCGCAAGCAGCATATAAAACAGGATCAAGTATACACCCGTTACCGCGCGGTAGGCGCGGGCCGTCGCCCGCGTCGGGCGCAGCACATACACAACCCCCGTGGCCAACAACATCGATGCCAACCCCTGCTGCGGAACCGACTCGCCGAATAACCGGCCCAAAACCAGCAGGGCGATCCCGACCTGGCTCATGCACAGCGCCACGGCGCCCCAGGCGCCGAACAGCGACGAATAGCTGTCCGCGCCGGGCTTTTCCTCCTCCGGCGCAAAGGTCTTGCGCCCGAACTCGAACACGTTGAAGAGCATCCAGTTCACGAGCCCGAAGGCCAAACCCCGAAGTGGGAACATCGCCTGCGTCGGGCCGATTACCTGGGCGGCGATCGAGAAGCCGAGCAGGATCGAGACGGCGGTGTGCGTGACCGCGTAGGTCGTCAGCCGCGGGCGAAGCCAACGGCCGATGAAGAACTCGCGGTACATCAGGTAGCTGTACGCCACCGCCGCGGCGTGTGTTGCCAGCGCGGGGAAGCCGAGCGGCGCGACCAGCAGAAATTCCGCTGCCGTGACCAGGCCGAACATAATCCGGACCTGGCGCAGCGAGAGCAACCCGCGGGCCAGCGGGCGGGTCGGATTCAGCGCAAGGTCTACCGCGTAATCCTTGATCTCGTCGAAGCACCGTAGCCGGAAGAAAAACAGCACGGTGACCACCGCCGCCACGTTCCAACGCAGGACGGGAAACGGAACGCCCGCCAGCCGCGCCGCCACCGCGGCGTTCCCAAGCGAGAAGAAAATCGCCATCACCACGTTCGCGGCGGGCGGGAAACGCTCCCGGATGAAGATCATCCAGGCGCGGCCAAGGCTTGGCGAGGTGTTCGATATGTTGGACATGGAATCAGAGGCTTGGTTTCGCGGGCGCGGCGTTTGTCAGTTTCTCGTCCAGCCAGTCAAGAATCCGTGCGTTCGATATGGAAAGGGCGCCCATCTGGCAGTGCTCTTCCGCCCCCTCCTCCCGGGTAAACAGCATATAGTCTTTCGGACACTCAAGGGCTTCGAAGAGCTTCATGGCCTGTCCGGGCATTTCCGCGTCTCCCTCGGAATCGACGACGAGCATGGGGCAGGCGATCTGCGAGGCCACGTCTTTCATGGTATAGGGCCGTGTCATCTTGAGCCACTCGCTCGGCGATTGGGCATGGAAGGTAAACAGGCCGTTGGCGATGCTCCAGCGGAAGGAGGGGTCGGTCTGCATGGTGCCGTACATCGCCTTGTCGATTCCTTCGGCGCCCTCCGGGGTATCCAGATCCTGCTCCTCTTCCGGCGTCAGGTGGGCGGCCAGGTGAAAATCATAGACGCCTCCGTTGGCGATACACACCTTGATCCTCTTTTCGAAGGCGACCGCGCGGGGGGCCAGGTACCCGCCGAAGCTGATCCCCATCAACGCCATTCGTTTCGGGTCCACTTCTTTTCGGCTCAAGGCATATTCGACCACGGGCGTGACCACGGTTTCCCAGTTGGGCCGGAAGGGAAGCCCCTGTTCCCGGATCACGCGCCCCTGGCCGGGCCCCTCAAAAAGGAGCACGTTGTAGCCCCGCTCGACGGCAAAGCAGGCGGTGCTGAAATAGAGTTCTTCCGCCGTGCCGTCAAACCCCGAGTGAACAATCAACAGGGGCCTCTCGGCGCCCGAGTTGTCCACGAGGCAGAAATAGCCGGGCAGGGACGCGCCTTCAAAAGGGATTTCCACCGGCTGTATGGGATGCTCGGCCAGCTGGGCCGCCTTGATGAAGCAGTCCCGCCCTTTCTTCGAGACGGTCACGATTCTTGGATCCTCCGGATTCGTATGGAGGAAAAACTCGGCGGTCCGGTAATAGTTGGCCGCTCTGAAGAACTCCTGCCTCGCGCTGATGTTCCGGCCGCGGACAAGAAACGCCTCTCCGGCCTTCTTGCGCTGCTCCGCCGTCTGGTTCCATTCTCTGAACCAGCTCTCGTCGGCCCCCTCTTGAATGCGATACACCGTGTTGAGGACCTCGCCGATGTCGGCGCCCCCGGCCACGGCATACGTCACCGCCCGCAGGGCCTGGAATGAATACTGTTTGCCCTTGAAGACAAACTCCATGGAACCCGAGGGGTGGGCCGTAAAGAGCAGGAAGACCCATGCCCAACAATGGGGAATAAGGAATGCGTTCTTCATGCGCGCCTCCCGCCCTTGGGTATCTCATCCGGATCGAGTGCCTGCAGCGACCGTCGCAAGATATCGTATTCCACCTTCGAATGGTGCCGCGGGTCCATGGGAATGGACTCGACGAAGAACAGCACATCCACGGGAATTCCGTTCTTGGCGAAGAGGCGCAGGATCTCTGTACGCGCGTGGGCTTCATCAGCCTTCGCGATATCCAGCACGACGGCGACGGCGGTGCGTTCCCCGAGTTCGGGGTCGGGCAAGCCCAGGAACGCCGCCTGCTTCACGAACGGGAGGCGCTTGAGAATGATTTCCGCCCGCACGGGAAAACAGTACCGTCCGCCCCGCTCGATGACGTTGTGAATTCGCCCGACGACCCACAGGTTGCCACGTTCGTCGAGTCGGGCCAGGTCCCCGGTCCGGTGCCACACGCGGCCCCACTCGTCCACGATCTTCGCCCGCCGGAACGCGTCCTCGTTGTTGAAATAGTCGCGGCAGACGTGGTCGCCCGTGACGATGAATTCCCCCACCTCGCCACGCGGGACTTCCAGCGTCGCCCAGCTTTCCGTCTTCAGGTCAATCGGGCCGCGCCGGATGCGGATAAACTTGTACTCCAGTTCCGGACTGATATGCCCGACGTTGACACCCTCCTCCACAATCTCCGGATCGGGATTCTCCGGCTGCGCCAGCATCTCCCGCGCCTCGATGTGCGCCATGGGCTCGACCTCCGTCGAGCCGTAGAGTACCCAGCAGGCCGCGCGCGGAGCGATGCGCAGGAAATCCCGCACGTTGTCGCGGCTGACGGGCGCGCCGCCGGTGACCACGCGTCGGAGGCCGGGCAGGGCGATGCCTGACTCCGCGCAGAACCGCGCCACCCCTACGAGCATGGATGGTGAGAGCGTGGCGCAGGTGACGCCCTCGTGCAGGAGTTGCGCGACCAGCAGGGCGGCGTCGCGCGGGCCCGGCTGGGCCAGGTCCAGCGCGGGGACGACCGTCGTCACGCCGGAGGCCAGGTTGTTAAGCGAGAAGATCGGGAAGGCGGGCAGATCGGCGTCCGCCGGTTCATACGGCAGCAATGACGCCAGCGCCTCGTGCTGTGCGCAGAGAAACCGGTGCGTGCGGTTCGCGCCCTTGGGCACGCCCGAACTTCCGGTGGTGAACGTGACCAGCGCTGTCTCCTCGGGCTCGACCGCCTCGACCGGCGCCGAGCCCTCGCGTTGAATCAGATCCTCCAGGCGCGCACTGAACGAGGCGTCTGCGCCGGGCCCCGCGATGATCCGGATCGAGAGCCCGCCGAATTCCGGCATCCCCGCGACGAGATCGAAAGCCGCGCGGTGGCTGATCATGGCCTTCGGCTGCACGCAGGCCGCGCTGGTGCCCAGTTGGTGACGCCGGGCCCAGGAATCCAGGAAGACCGCGACGGCGCCGAGCCGCTGCACGGCGAACATGGCCGTGTACATCAGCACGCCCATCGGCAGAAAAATGATCGCGCGATCGCCCCGCTTCAGCCCGAAGTCGCGCAGTGCCGCCGCGACATGGTCGATGTCCTCCGCGAACCGGCCATAGGAGATTTCCCGGTGCGGCAGGCGTGTTGAAGGCCGGCCGTCCCATGGCCCGAGGTCCGCCGCATCCACCCAGCGAAGCGCGGCCCGATCTGGGAACGCCGCGCGATGACGCTCGATATAGCTGATGACGTTGTTCAGCGGCGTCCGTCCGGGCTGGTGGCCGATGCGGGGCAGGCCGGCATCTTCATTACCTTCTGTCACAGCGCCTCTTCGTTTTTGGAAACAGTATGTAGTGGCGGCTCTGCGAGCCGCAACCACGGCGTTTCACCGAAACGCCGCTACAGAGGGCGATTCGAGCCTCCCTCACAACACAAGCCCCTTCCTTCGCATCTCCCGGATCTGGCCGGGGGTAGGGTCCCAGTAATGCTTCAGCCCTGGATCAGCAATGTTCGGCACGCCTTCAAGCCGTCTTGCCTCCTCGATACCGGCCAGCAGCGCCGTGACAATGTTGCGCTCGCGGCGGCTGCTCTTGAGCAGGTAGGCGGGGTAGTCGCAATCCGTTCCGTCGGAAACCTGCTCCCGCGCCAGGATCGGCCCGGCATCCACCGCCGGGGTCATGACATGAACGGAAAAGCCGGCGGGCCGTCCCATAAATAGCGCCCAGAGATCACACATCGCGCCGCGCTGCTCCGGCAACAACCCGTGATGAATGTTGATGCA
>JAHJJH010000306.1 GCA_018823105.1 Verrucomicrobiota bacterium
CGGCTCGTAAAATGCGACGCACCTTGCCGCTTGGTGCCCGGGGCGCCCGGCGCAGGTCTTCAAAAAGGGAACGGCGATGATGATCAACAAGAAACTGGCGGCCTGGGTTGAGGAAATGCGCGCGTTGTGCACGCCCGACCGGGTGCACTGGTGCGACGGTTCGAAGGCGGAATACGACCGGCTCGCCGACGAAACCGTGGCCGTCGGCGCGGCGAACCGCCTCGATCCGGAACGCTGGCCCCATTGCCTCCTGTTCCGTTCCGATCCCAGCGACGTGGCCCGCGTGGAGGAGCGCACCTTCATCTGCTCGAAGACCCGCGAAGACGCCGGACCCAGCAACAACTGGATGGATCCGGACGAGATGAAGACCCTGATGCGGAAGTCGTACCGCGGTTGCATGAAGGGACGCACGCTCTACGTCATCCCCTACAGCATGGGCCCCATCGGCAGCCCGATCGCGAACATCGGCGTGGAAATCACGGACTCGCCCTACGTCGTCGTCAACATGCACGTCATGACCCGCGTGGGGACGAAGGTGCTCGAGGCGCTCGGCGAGGACGGCGAGTTCGTACGGGCCATGCATTCCGTCGGCGCGCCGCTCGCGCCCGGGCAGAAGGATTCGTCCTGGCCGTGCAACCCGGACATCCAGCAGAAATTCATCACCCATTTCCCGGATACGCGGGAAATCTGGTCGTACGGGTCCGGGTACGGCGGCAACGCGCTCCTGGGCAAGAAATGCCACGCGCTCCGCATCGCCTCGGTCCAGGCGCGCGATGAGGGCTGGCTCGCGGAGCACATGCTGATCATCAAGCTGACCAACCCCGCGGGCAAATCCATCTACGTGGCCGCCGCGTTCCCCTCGCAGTGCGGCAAGACCAACTTCGCGATGATGGAGCCCACCCTGCCCGGTTGGAAGGTGGAGACCATCGGCGACGATATCTGCTGGATGAAACCCGGGCCGGACGGCCGGTGGCGCGCCATCAATCCGGAAGCCGGATTCTTCGGCGTCGCCCCCGGCACGAGCATGAAGAGTAACCCGAACGCCGTGCGGACGGTCCAGCGCAACACGATCTTTACCAACTGCGTGCTGACGCCCGACCAGGGCGTCTGGTGGGAGGACATGACCGATGCCCCGCCGTCGAAGGGCGTGGACTGGCAGGGTAACGAGTGGACCCCGGCCTCCGGCAAAAAGGGCGCGCACCCCAACGCGCGGTTCACCGCGCCGGCCAGCCAGTGCCCCGTCATCGCCCCCGAGTGGGAGGACCCGGCGGGCGTGCCGATCTCGGCCATCCTGTTCGGGGGGCGCCGGGCCTCCGTGGTTCCTCTGGTCACGGAGGCGTTCAACTGGCAGCACGGTATCTTCCTCGGCTCGATCATGGGCAGCGAGATGACCGCCGCCGCGTTCGGCACGGTCGGCACCCTCCGGCGCGACCCGATGGCCATGCTGCCTTTCTGCGGCTACCACATGGGCGATTACCTCGCCCACTGGCTGCGCGCCGGCCAAATGACGAGCCCGGACAAGTTGCCCCGTTTCTACTATGTCAACTGGTTCCGGAAATCGGCGGACGGCAAATGGCTCTGGCCCGGCTTCGGGGAAAACAGCCGGGTGCTGAAGTGGATTTTCGAACGCCTCGAAGGCCGCTCGGAAGCCACCCGTACGCCGATCGGCCAAGTCCCGGCCGCCGGAACCCTGGACCTCTCGGGTCTTGACCTGGACCCGGAAAATCAGACCGAGCTGCTCTCCGTGGATCGCGCCGCCTGGCTGGCGGAAATCGCCGACATCCGCCGGTACTACGCGAAGTTCGGAGGACACCTGCCGCGCGAACTGGCCGAAGAACTCGACGCCATGGAGAGACGGCTGAAGGAGAAAAGCCCATGAACAAACTCACCGCCAGGCTGCTCCTGCCGGCCGCCCTGCTGATCCTGGCCGGCTGCGCCACCCCGGAAAGCCGCATCAAGAAGCATCCCGAGTTGTTTGAGGCCCTGCCGGTGGACATGCAGGAATCGGTGCGCAAGGGACAGATCAACGTCGGCTTCACCGAGGACGCCGTCTTCCTGGCGCTGGGCAAGCCGGATCGCACGTACACGCGCCAGACGGAGGCCGGAACGACGGAGATCTGGTCCTACGTGGATTTCTACACCACCTCGAACCGCCAACTCGTGGATGGCCGCTTCCGCGTTCGAGACTCGAAAGGCGTCACGCGGACGGTGTACGACTCGGTCTGGGTGGACGTCAACGTCCGCAACGAGTACGAGAAGCTGCGCGTGGAAATGCGGGAGGGCAAGGTCCAGGCCATCGAACGGGTGCGGCGCTGAGCCGGCAGGTTTGTTGTCGGAAGGAAGCCGGCTACAGATACTGTAGCCGCGATCGGTGATCGCGGCCTGGATATTACCTTCTATTTTCATTGAACGGACACACCTCGTCCAATGAGTCCGCTCCGGCGAAGAGCATGACCAGCCGGTCCACGCCCAGCGCAACCCCGCATCGAGCCGCAGCATAGCTCGATTGCGTTTGTCCTTTATCACTCAATAGATGGCCAACAGATGTCCCGTAAAGAGCGTCGCCAATCCAAAGAATAACGCCAACTATTCTTTATTTTTGGGGCTGACCCCCACTCTCCGGACCCCCACTCTCCGAGATATACATGCCGCGCTTTTTATGTTATTCTTTCCATGCTATACAAAGGCCCATCCTAAAGCATTTTGGAGCAATCCCATGAACAATGTGTTCCGCGCGCGCTGCGCGCGCGGAATGAGGCGCTCACTCGGGCTTTTCTACCGAAGCGTCGGCATTTGTGTGCACAACCCACCTAATCGGCTCTTTTACAAAATCCATGCCGGATGCGTTCAAGGCAGCTTCTATTTTATGGAGAGCCACCGCCGCTATTTTTCGGAACTCCGGCGTAGCCAATTCATGCTGCGCCTTGTACCGAAACATTTCCCGCATGAAGATGATTTCCCCTTCAACGTAGCGGACCGCCCAGCTTTGCGGAGCAATTGCGCCGGCTGCTTTGAGCAATTCCAGGGCCTTCTCGTACTTTCGAATGATCGCATAGTAGTACGCCAGACTGGCCAGCACGTCCGAATTGTTCGGTTCTTGAGCGGTCAAGTTGGAAAGCAACGAATAAGCTTCCTCCAGCAACTCCGGCTGACCCGCGGCCTTTCCCGTACGCAACAAATTCCCTATATACTCCAGCTTGTTGGTAGTGGCGGCTTCCGGACCGCCGCCTTTCTCCCGATACTCCGCCAGTCGAGCGGTCTCCTCCTCGCGCAACGGCCTTGTCTCGTAAACTTTTCTGTTGAAGTCGTATTTATCCATCTCCAAGCCGTAGTCTGCGGGAGTTTCTTCCGTCAGATCACTCATCAACTTGTCCATTCGAAGAATCACCGGCTTTCTCTGCATATTATCAAGCAGCATCTTTCGCCAACGAGCAATCTCCTCCTCTTCAGGGGAATCTTTTGGCAGAAGACTCAACCTTTTATCTATTGCTTCAACGGCCTTTTCATGATCGGAGACCCATGTCTCCGGAAACAAGTGGGAACGAGTTACGTAGGCATGGGCCAAGCTTTTCCACGCTCTCAGATTCAGAGGGGTTTCCGTAGTTGCAATCTCGTACTGCCTGATGGCCTCGTCAAATACCGACGGGGATTCCTCGGCCTGCGCCTTGACGTTGAGTAAGCCCGCATACTCGAGGCGCAGCGTCATGTTTGTATCTTCCCATAGGTTCTCATAAATAATCTTTTTAAGGTTTTCAGGATAGTCCAATCCTTGTTCGAGCATTTCTCTCAATTTCTGTAGGCGGCGGTCCATCTCAAAGACAAAGGGCGGGGGCGTTTGTATGATGACAATTTCCTGCTCGGCAAACGAGTAGGTGCAATTCGCAATCCAGCAATATGCCGTGACGGCCAAGACACAAGATCGCAAGAACACGTTTTGGCGACCATAGATAAAGTATTTCATGCTATTTTCCTTTAGGTTATGGGTTGAAAAGTGTTTATTCGCAATACGCCTTCCAAAAAAGATACCATGTTGTGGGGTTGTTACCGAATTCCGGGCTGAATAATTGCTTGGTCTCAAATCTCCACTCATATTCCGGTAGGAGTAGGGGTCGGTGATTAAGTTATAAGTTTACTGCATTCTTCTTCCGCCGCAAGCACCAGGTTCCGCAGATAGCGGTCCGTTTGCCGCGCTTCCTCCAACGCCTTCAACTGAAGGCTCGCTGCCGCCCCACTCCCCATCCTCAAGAACCTCGCCGCCGCACGCCTCGTCATGCTCCCATAACGGCACAGCATCTTCACCGCCACCGCCCGATTCCACGAATCCCTTGTTCTCTTCAGGAAATCCTCCGGCTTCTGGCCCATCACTCGCGCCACCGTCGCCAGGATCGCTTCGGGCTTCAGTCTCTTTCCCAGCCTCCTCAACGCTGTGTCTTCCCGCTTGTACTTTGTCTTCAGCAGCAGATCGTACGTGTTCCGGATTTGCTCCACGAACCCTTCGGACCCGATCGCGTACGGTGACGCCCTCATGATCTCATGGAATTCCTCATCGCTCTCCGCCAGATCCGACTCCACAAACCGTTGATACCCTTTAGCCCCTCTCAACCCGTGCGACTCCAGCAACGCCAGCATCGGGCCACAGTCCACCCATCCCTTGCGCCGTTCTTTCCCGATATATCCACGATAACTGCTCCACGGGTAAGCCCGCAGCACCTTGATTCGCTCTTTCAGCGGAAGTTTCTGTGCCGGCCTGGTCTGCACCATGTTCAGATGCACATACCGCGTCAACTTCAACAGATACTGATCGCCCTCTACCAGCCTGGCCTTGAACCGTCCCTGGCTGACCTGTCCCGAGCGGCGATGCCGTTGGTTGTAGTAGAGGTGATAACTGGTCTGCAGGCTCTGCATGAAGGCCGAGATGTTGGCCAGCGGCGTTTCCACGACCAGGTGGTAGTGATTGGACATCAGGCAGCAGGCATAGAGGCGGACACCGAACTCCACAACGTCGTATTCCAGCCGCTCCAAGAATCGCCGCCGGTCGCGGTCGTCCCCGAACAGCGGCCCGCGGCTATGTCCGCGGACAGTGATATGATAGATCGCCCCTTCGTAGATGATGCGTATCGGCCTTGCCATGCCCCTATCTTTACCCACCTCACCCCCGCAGGCAAGCACTAACTTATAACTTAATCACCGACCCCCTCTGCCCGAGACCCCCTCTGCCCGACCCCCTCTGCCCGGCTCGCCCTTGCCAAGCCCTTTTTGCTTTTGCAGCAGAATATCAATTGTCAAGGGCTGGCCCTGGCGCCACCGAAGGAACACTTGATGTTCACTACCGTCCCATAGGCTAACGAAAAAAGTGCTGGAATGAGGCGTCGGGCCCTGCCATCCGGCAGGGATGAAAAAACGACACAACCACATTCCAGCAGGGCATTCGTACA
>JAHJJH010000307.1 GCA_018823105.1 Verrucomicrobiota bacterium
CTCTGGCGTAGCAACAGATCGTTTGTAAGACACGGCCACCCTCGTTTTCGGGCAATGACAAGGCACAATCGGTCCGGCTCGGATAGCGAGCCGCCGCGTGCCGCGGCTTCTGTGATCTCTTCTAAGGTCGGTTCACAGATAATGATGCCAATCTGCATGGCCCTTTCGACGGAAAGAGCCCTGACCTCCCTCAATATCGGCATGGCAACATGCAGCTGCCAAAGTGATGTTGCAATGATTTCCAGCACCTCCATATCCGCACCCGCGTAGTCAATAAGAACATCCGCGTCGCTGATCAGGACGACTGGAGGATCATGACTCAATGGGCAAGGCTCCAGGAGTTGATTCGCCGCCGCATGCCCTCCAATGGAATGCCCAGGATTTCAGCCGCACGGCTCATGCTAATAAGGTCTTTTTCCAAAGCCTGGCGAACCAGAGCGCTAAGACGATCCTCGTAAAAATCAGGATCACGCAGAGGGTAAGGCTCCGGACCCAACTCGCGTTCTACGGGATATGGCTCATCTTTTGCGGAGAGCTTCTTCCCACATTTCATGTGGTAGTAGTTGTGAAATTGCGCCCATGCGGACTTGTCGAGTTGACCCATATCACTCAAACGACGGAATACGGTTTTATAGCTCACCTGAAAGTATCGCTTAACTTTCATGATGCGATCGAAGAAGTGCAGTCCGCGATATTCCACCCACTTTGCCTCGAATGCATCCTTGGGCATGAGAAAGTAGCCGGCAAAAGCATCGGCCGCCTGCTCTTCCGGTTCATCGAATTGCTCATCCCGGATATCTCCGTCGTAACTGCCTGGATGAAGCACGAGATGGCCGAGTTCGTGCGCCGCCGAGAAGATGCGGCGTTCCACAGGAATGTCCTTTCTCACGTTTACGGCTATCGCCGGGCCGTTATCCTCAGGCCCGACGGAAAGGCCAAAGAAAACGGGAGAGTTCATGGAGATCAGGCACAGCTTGACGCCGGCACTCTCAAGCTCATCGCAAATATCAGCGATAGGCTTGTCTCGATCAATGCCCAGTATTTGCCGCGCCTCTTCCGCCTGTTGTCGCGGAGTCTTGCTGGCGCCGCGCAATGGCTTTATTCTCGACTTTTTTTGTTCGCGCAGCAGTTCTTCAATCTCGGTGAAATCCTTAAGCCAGATCGCCACGCGAGTAGCAATGTCCGCGCCTTCTGCTTGCTGTTGCGCGGTCATGGACTTGCGAGATCGGAACCTCAGACTGTTTAGCTTGGGAACCTCCCTGACAAGGTCGAGAACCGAGGCCCCCAGCACGTCCGCAATCTTCTGCAGGTTGCTGACGCGAGGTTCGGCAGCGCCGGTCTCGATGGCTCGATAGGCGTTTCTGCTGATGCCCGCTTTTTCCGCCACTTCGCCCTGGTTCAGGCCCTTGAGTGCTCGGAGTCGGCGGGTATTTCTGGCGATATAATCAGTCATGGTCCCCCTCCATTACTGTCTATGGACAATGTACAGCAGAGGCAAAAACTTGTCAAAAAATAAATATAATAAAAATTGACAAGTATTCCCTTATTGAGTATCTTTAATGGGTAGAGATGGGAAAGGCCATCTCTGCCCTTGAAAAAGGGCCGAAAAAAGCCCCCGGGCGCGGTAACGCCCGGAGGTTAACAACGCTCCTGAATCCATGAGGGGCTCGGAGCGCTTGGCCAGATAGCCGATTTAAGTGGATACGTTTGTACCCGCCTATAGGTCTGTCGTCAAGCCCAGGGCTCTCAGAAGGGAGGTGAGGTTTGAATGGCAGACATCATAAAGTCGACTGATAAGAAGGTGGTCTTCGTCAAGTGGTTCCGTCATTGGAGGACCGGGAAGGTCATCCGGGCGGAAGACTTTGGCAAGCAAGCCTTCGCAATACCAGTGAAGTAACCCCGTGCGGGCGGGACGGCCTTTTACGTCCCGCCCCACCCATACGAAAGGATTGAGAATGAACAGAATCGTCTATAGACGCGCCCCATACGAGTGGGTCAACAAGAGAACCGATGCCGATCGAGCCGGAAGTGTGCACAAGACGCAGGACTCGGCCGAAGAAGCCGCGCGCGACATGCTGCGTGGGACGGGCGGAGGCGAGTTGATCACGAAGGGACTGGACGGCAGGATCCGGAGTAAGGATAGCATTCCTCCCGGCAATGATCCTTGTCCGCCGCGCGATCGCGAGCACTAGCGAAAATGCGGGGCGCGGGCCCAACGGCCCGCGCTCCAACTTTCTACAGCCTCTAGCCCGGCGAGGATTGCGTCGACTAGCCACGCGCCAACGGAGGAGAAGTCGAAGTTTCCGACTTCATCGAGAAAGATGTAGAGAAACCGCGGGTTCATCCATTCTTGAGGGTTGCCTCTTCCTTCAACGGCTCAGCCAGAAAGCTCATCGCGGCGGCTTCCGATTCTTCAACGGCTATTTCCACCGCCCGCTTGGCCTGCTCCAATAGGGCGCGGGCCCGGCGACGGGATTTCTCGGCTTCGTCAATCAGCTTCTTAATCTTGTCTTGTTCCCCCTGTGACAGGATCGCCACTTCGAAGCCGGCAAGATCCTCCTGTGAAATACTGTAGAATGCGACTCCGTGCGCCCACTTCTCCGCTTGATATTTGCCAGCTAGAGAGTTCAAGTAAGTTGCAAGCACTTCGGGCAAGATTCTTCCCCGCCACTCGGCGCGCAGGCGAATGCGCATGATCTCGCTGCTAATAATCGCCTTTTCTTGGCCGGGGCGAACGTGCGCAGCATTACCATAGCTGCCTTTACGAGTGAAGAGCACATCACCAATTCGAATGCCTACATCCTTGGTTATTGAGCTTGCCGTGATGGGCACTTTCTGCGCGCCAGCAAGATCAATGATTCCTTTCCTGACATCGCCAACGCGTATATATGGAGTTCCCTCTTCAACAAAATCGCGGAAATCGAAGCCGTTAATGACCGGTTCTATTGCGCCACCAAGCCGTATTACATCTAATATGCGAGCCCTGATCAGATCCCGCAATGCGTCGAATTTCGGATGAAAATGTTCCGAATCAAATCGCCCGGCATTGAAGACATCCGACGCTTTCCGCGTGTAAGTCAGCGGTTCCGGCGGTTGCCAGTGATCCAATCCTAGCGCCTCCATCAATGTTTTTTCCGACTTATGAAGTGCTGCTTCCGCCTTTTCGAGCGCGGAATACGCATTGTTCACAAGGCATGCGATTCTGTCTTCCAATCCGTTACGCCAGCGGGGGACAATAATCTGGTCCATGTCCTCCAAGAGTAAGCCCATCTGAACCGCTCCGCGTTTCCATCGCTCCGTTTGCAGTCTTCCGATGCGTGAGGTAAGGAAGGCCGCAAGGTACTCGGGTGAAATGCTTTTCGGGCGCAGGATAGCGAGCTTGCAACTGCATGTCGCTTCCTCAACCGTCTTGACAAGGCTCAACTCACCAATCGTGCCAACAATTGAAAGCAGAACGTCACCCTTTCGCAAGTGCGATCGCTTCATGTGGTCCTGCTCGAACGCCTTTTGTGTTATGCGCCGCGGCTGGGCTTGTTCCACAAAGAAATGTCCGACAACATCTTGCCCGCGATAATACGGGACCCCCTCGTCAGCGAACTCTTCACTGATCGAAAAATGATTCCCATCGGAGACGGCGGAAACTTGCGGGATTGTCTCGGTCCGCAAGCCCCGCAGGCGAAGATCGGCATCAACATGCGCCCTTAGAAAGAACTCGGCATCGAGACGTTTTGTTCGTTCCAGCGAACCTTCCTTTGCCTCGCTAATCTCCAGCCCCTTCAACAGCGCCTTGTACCTGGCGCCATCGAAGGGGCGGTTCAGAAAAAACTTAGTTTTTCTTTGGCCGCGAATTCGGCAAACGCCTCGGCGATACCTTCGGGCGTTCGGGTGCCGTCTTCCAGTTCCGTACCGAAGAGATCGTGCTGAACCACCCAGTGACCGTGCCGATCCCGGGCGAGTTCGGCCTTCCGGGTCTTGGCGATGAGCTTATCGCCGCTGGTATCCTTGGCTTCCAGTCGCTGGGTGGCAAAAAAGATGTTGTAGTCCGCCACCTTCGGGCACAGCGGGCCGGCCGCGGGATCGTCGTTCCATTTCTGGACGAAGAGCACGCTGGTCTTGGTGCCCGTATGAGGCTTGAACGTGTTCGGGTGGAGGCCGATCACGGCCAGGATGCGGCACCTTTCCGCGATAAACTTTCGCACGCGCTTGTCCGACGAGTTGTTGAACCGGCCTTGCGGTAGAACCACCGCCATTCGGCCCCCCGGGCGCAGGAAGTCGAGATTTCGCTCGATGAACAACAGATCGCGACCGACGGCCGTTTCCAGTTTTCCGAGCGTACCATCCTTGTTCACCTTGTGGGCCAGATCGTAGAGCGACAGCATGTCCGTCTGCTTGATGTCGCCGGCGAAGGGCGGGTTGGCCATCAAGATGTCGAAGTTGAAATGCCGATAGTCGCCGCCCCTGGCGTCGGTCAATAACCGGCGCAGTTTCTTCCAGCCGGGGTTGTAGGTGTCGATCCAGGATTGCTCCTTCACCGTCTCGTCCCACCTCCGCCAATCGAGGGTGTTCAAATGCAGGACGTTGCTCTGACCGTCGCCCGCGATTAGGTTAAGACATCGGGCCACGCGTACACTTTTCTCGTCGAAGTCTATGGCAAAGACCTTGTCCTGCACGTACCGATCGCAGCGTTTAGGTTTCTTTTCGAGCGTGAACAGGTGTGATGCGTCAGATCCCTCGTCCCGGAGAACATCCTCCCACACCTTGAAAATGGCGTGCATGGTGAACCCGGCGGAGCCGCAGGCCGTGTCTATAAGCGTTTCGTCCTCTTTCGGGTTCAGCATCTTGACGCACATATCAATGACCCAGCGCGGCGTGAAGTATTGCCCTTTCTCGCCCTTGGCGCTCTTGTTGACCAGGTACTCGAAGGCGTCGTCCACGATGTCGAGGTTGCTGTTAAACAGCTTGTAATCCTCGAGAGAGCCGACGCAGACCTGGAGGTGATCGGGGGTCAGCTTGATGCGCTCGCCTTTGGGGAAAACGCCTTCCCATTCGGCGTTGGCCTCATCAAAGATTTTTTGGATATTCGCCTTGAGCTGGGTGGCGGTGTTGGTGTTCCGGAATCGCAGGTGCGGATATTCTTCGCGAAAACAGGACAGTTCGTCGTAAAGCTTGGCGAAAACCAGCTTGAACACTTCTTCAAACACATCCACGCCCGCGTTAGCGAGGACTTCATCTTCCATGTCGAGGATCAACTGTTTCAGGGAGCGGGCGCGAGCGCCAAGTTTTTCACGTTCTTTCTCTTTCTCCACTAGCCCGGATTATTCATGAATGTGCTGGGTGAGGCAAGTTGAAGAGAGGTCGAACTATTTCTGATGCCGCGCCGGCGATCCGAGCGGCGATGAGACGGTGAAGGCGCAGGATATTGAGCGTTTTGCGCCGTGTGTTTTCA
>JAHJJH010000308.1 GCA_018823105.1 Verrucomicrobiota bacterium
GCCAATTTTGGTCCCCGTCGGAAGAAGTTCGCTAACGCCCAAAGAACCGCCGGTGCGTTTGGTGGTTGTGACATCCGAACTGTTCGTCGAAATGGAAGGATCCCCATCGTCACTTTGCTCCCTGAAGAGGTCACCGGACAGGATGGGATCGAAGAGCGCCCGCTCATCCGCCTCGAATGTCCGCTGGATATCCGGGGCCAGCCGCTGCACGCTAAGCGTTCTGTTGTTCGCCAGGGCCATGAGCACGGCTTGCCCCAGGCGAATTTCCAGGACTCTGTGTTCATTCGTATCCGAGGGAGGAGTGCGCTCTTCCGGGGACGCCGCAAGCGTGTCCCCCAACGCCCACGCCAACAGGAACACGGCCAGGCCGCGGATCGCGTGGTCAACGAATGGTCTTGGCATGAAACTTCCAGCCTTCCTCAAATAAAGAATACACCACGGGGACAAATACGAGGGTCAATACGGTCGAACTCATCAACCCCCCGATCACGGCCCGTGCCAGGGGCGCTTGGGCCTCGCCGCCTTCGCCGAGTCCGATGGCGAGCGGCAAGAGGGCGAGGCTGGTGGTCAGGGCCGTCATCAGGATGGGTCGCAGTCTCCGGCGCCCTGCCTCTTCGATGGCTTCGCGCACACCCAGGCCATCGCGCCGGCGGAGCAGGTTGGTGTGATCCACCAGCAGGATGGCGTTGTTGACCACGATGCCGCCGAGCATGATGCAGCCGATGTAGGACTGGACGTTGAAAGTCGTGTTGGTCAGCAGGAGCATCAGCACCACGCCGATCACGGCCATGGGAACGGAAAACATGACGACGAACGGGTCCCGCAGCGATTCGTACTGGCAGGCCATGACCATGTACACGAGGATCAGCGCAAGGATGAGGCCAAGTCCCAGTTCCCGGAAGGCCTTCTGCTGCTCTTCATAGTCCCCGCCGAAGAGGATGGAAAAGTCGCGGGGGATCGGCACGGAACGCAGTCGCTCCTGAACGTCAGCGACCACCGAGCCGATGTCCCGGCCGAGGATGTTCGCCTCGACGTTCACGATGCGCTCCTGGTCCTTGCGTTCGATGGCCACGGGCCCGGTGCGCGCCTGCACATTCACGATATTTCTCAGCACGACCGGCTGTCCATCCGTGTTCGCCACCGTAAGATCCAGGACGTCCTGAAGCGGGAGCTTCTCGGCGTCCTTCAGTTTCACCAGGATCGTATACTCGTCTCCGCCTTCGCGGTAGTAGCCGGCCCGTGTTCCGCCCAGGACCGTTTGGAGCATGCCGGCCACCTGGGAGACGCTGACCTTCATGGCCTCGGCCTTGGCCCGGTTCACGACGATCAGTTCCTCCGGTTGGCCGCTGTCGCGGCTCACCTTGGCGTCCGTGACGCCGGGCACGCTCTCGACGATTTCCTGTACGCGGCGCGCGAGGGCGTCGGCCGTCTCCAGGTCGTAGCCTCGAACCTCGATCTGGAGTTCGTCCGCGTTCCCGCTCGCCATCCGAAGGATGAACAGCCCCTGGCCGGCCCGCGTCTGGATCTTCGTGCCCGGAATATCCACCAGCTTGCGGCGCAGCACGGCGGCGATCTCGTCGCTCGACCGCTTCCGTTCGCTGAGGGGCTTGAGGTTGATCGTTATATCGCCTTTATAGCTGCCGCCCACGTGCCACCCGCCAATGCCCATGCTCGTGACGGTGTTCTTTGCCTCGGGCACCTCGCGGGCGATCAGGGCCTCGATGGGGCGGAAGGTGTCGTCCAACAGCGACAGTTTCGTCCCCACTTCCATTTCCACGTTCACCCGCACCTGCCCCTCGTCGGCGGAGGGCATGAGTTCCGAGCCGATCAGGGGGATCAGAGAGAGGCTCGCCGCCAGGAGCAGCACGGCGATGGCCACCACCCGCAAGCGGTGGTTGAGGGCGAGATGAAGCAGGTGTTTGTAGCGGCTTTCGATGCCGTTCAGGAAGCGTCCCGTGATCCGGAAAAGCTTGTGCAGGACGGTCTCGTTGGCGGTCGCGTTAAGGTCGACCGGATGCAGGAACTTGGACGCCAGCATGGGGACCAGGGTCAGGGCCACGCCCATCGAGCAGAGCAGGGCGAAGCTGACCACATAGGCCAGTTGCTTGAACATCACGCCCGCCATGCCGCGCACGAAGATCAGCGGGAGGAAGACGACCACCGTCGTCAGCGTGCTGGCGACGACGGCCTTCGCGACTTCGTTGGTGCCGAGGACCGCGCCTTCCGCCGGCGCCAACCGGCGGTCCGTCTCGCGCAGGCGGTAGATGTTTTCGAGCACGACGATCGAGTTGTCGACCAGCATGCCCACCCCCAGCGCCAGTCCGCCGAGCGTCATCAGGTTCAGCGTGAACCCGCCGAAATAGATCAGCATGAAGGTGGCGATGATGGAGAGGGGAATGGCCGTGGCGATGATGGCCGTGCTTCGCACATTCCTGAGGAAAAGAAGAAGGACCAGGATCGCGAAGGTTCCGCCGAACAGGGCCGAGCGGCCAACGTTGGTTATCGACCGCTGGATGTAGTCGGACGTGTCCACGATGGATGTGATACGGATCTGCGGGATATCCCGGTTGATGCGTTCGATCTCCTCGCGCACCAGACGGGCCACCTCGACGGTGTTCTTGCCCGACTGCTTGTTGACGGAGAGGCGAACGCCCGGCTCGCCGTTGACCCTCACAATGCGCGTGACCTTCACCCAGGAGTCCTCGACCACGGCCACGTCCTTCAGCAACACGGGCGTCCCGTCCCGAATGGCCACCGTCGTGTCGCGTAACTCGTCCAATCCCGTGTATTCGCCGGGTGTGCGGATGACGATTTCGGAATTCCCTCTCTCCAGCGTTCCCGCCGGGAGCGTTACGTTGGCCGTCTTGATCCGGCTGGTCAGCGCATCGAGCGGGATGCCGAGCGCCTTGATCTTGTCGGGGTCGAGCAGGACGTGGATCTCGCGTTCCTGCCCGCCCCTCACGTCCAGCGCGGCCACGCCGGGTACGCGCTCGATGCGATATTTGACCTGGTCGTCAATGATCTTGCGCATCTGCACGGGATCCAGGCGGCTGGAAGCGCCCAGCACCAGGATGGGAAAACTGGCCAGGTCGAACTTGCGCAGGGTGGGCCGGTCGGCCTCCTCCGGAAGCCGGGGGATGACGCGGTCCAGCCGATCGCGGATGTCGTTGGCGGCGGCGTCCAGATCCGTGCCCCAGGAAAAAGTGACCCGGACGTTGCTGTTTCCCTCGGAGGAATTCGACGAAACCTCTTCCACGCCGGGAACCGCGCTCATCGCCTGTTCGACCGGGCGGGTGATCAGTTCCTCGATCTCCGCCGGGCTGGCGTTCTCGTAGATGGTGGAGATGCTCAACGTCGGGTAGGTGACGTCGGGCATCAGGTCCACCGGGATCCGGTACAGCGACATTCCGCCCAGGATGACGACGATAAGGGCC
>JAHJJH010000028.1 GCA_018823105.1 Verrucomicrobiota bacterium
CGCCACAACTCGCCGGAATAGAGATAGTACTGCTGCGCGTATATCTCGCCCGTCTTGCTGCGCGACGCGAGCTTCCGGATGACCCTCAAACTGTCGAGCACCTTTTCGTAGTCCTTCGGAACGAACCGCGCGCCGGCCCCCCGACCCGCGCCGCCGCGGCCCAGTTCTTCGGCCACGCAATCGACGATGCGAAGCGCCAGGTACTGGACCTCGTTGGGCACCTCGAAAATAACGCCCACGCCGTTGGCCCGGATGTCCTCGGTGGTCCGCGGCGCCGGCCACACGGGATTGGTCGGGGTGTCGGAGACCACATTATACGCTTGGTAGTAAACGGTCATTTCCGGCGTGGAATCCAACAGCGGCAGTTCCGGGGGGATGGCGAAAAGATCATCCGGATGTCCCGCGGTGTCCAGGTTCACGAAGGCCAGGACGATCGAACGAAACGGGAGGGTAAAGATCCAGAACTTCGCGGGATCGGACCATGTGGCCACGGAGAAGATGTCTTCGTTGTATTGGTTATCGATCTGCCGTTTCAGGAACTTTCGGTGGAAGGAGCGCAGGGCCGACTCGCTGGCCCGTGCCTGGTTGATCCGGCGATACATGGTATTGACGGCAGGGTCGTTGTGATCCTCCCAGTATGACTGGATGTTTGTCCACGCGTCCTCGAAATTGATTTTATTTGCAATGCCCAGCGGCTGGCCCATGAACACCATGGGCGAGCCATAGGAAGCCGCGCACACGGCATAGCGGGCCATCATCGGCCACTGGTTGCCGTTGCCGCCCTCATCGTGGCTGGTGCCGTTTCGCATGATCACAGCATTGGGCTCGAAAAGTTGATTGGCTTCGAATTCCTGGGCGCCCGCGATCCAGGACATCTGGACGTTGTCGTCCCGGTACAAGCCGTGTTCCTTGGTCGTCAGGATGTCGAAATGACGATTGGCCCGGTACTGGACCTGATCGGGATCCAGCACCTCGGCCAGGAAAATGAAATCCCACTTCTGCTGCCGGGTCACGTTGATGATGTATTCCCAGGCCTGCGGCGGCAGCCCCTGGGCAAAGTCCGCGCGGATGCCATCCAGCTTGTTGTCGGTCAGCGTCAACCAATACGGCAGGATATGGGCGAAGTAGTTCCAGACCTCGCGGACATTGGCGGCGTCCGGCTCGCCCAGGTCCGTATACATCAGGTCCTGCTCGTTCTCCGGCCAGCCCAGGGGGTCCAGCCACACGCCCTGCTTGGGCCCGAGGCTGGTGTAGTCGCCGAAGAAAAAGTCCGTGTTGGCATCCTTCCAGACATGCTCCCCCTTTCGGTCGGCCGGAGCCCAATGCGCACAACTCCCTTCGCCCAAAGCGGCCTCCCGATAGAAGGTTTCCGGCCAGCTCGAGCCGCGCGTGCACCAGGACCACTTCGAACTGCGAATCCAGTTATTGATCTGCCCCGGCAGGCAGTAGCCCATATCGACCGCCACCTGGCCCAGCACCACGTCGCGGCCGGCGTGATTGAAGGCCACGTCAATGAAGACATTCAGATCGATCTCCTCGGCCTCGTTGACCAAGTACTGGAATTCCGCGAGGGCCGCCTCCTCCGTGTTGATCGCATCATGCCTCGCGTCCACGGCGCAGAAGTTGCGCGTGCTGTAGGGACTGCCGGGCGAGAAGTTGTCGCCCCAGGCGCCGTTCTGCATCCAGCCGACCTTCTGCTGTGCGGTTCCCTCGTCATTCCAAAAATTGGGATACCACCTCTGCGCCGTCACGGGGAAGATCGGCATGATCCACATCGTGTTGAACCCGAGGTTCGTCCGCACGTAATTCAAATTGAACGGATCGAAGGCATCGTTTTCGTGGTCCGTAAAATCATCGAAGGTGCTGCGCTGATTGGAAGTCCCGCCGGGCACGGCCTCGACGACGAGCGGATTGACTTCGTAGATCGTCAGGTTGCGGGCCTTTGACGGGGAGACCACGATGGCACAGTCGCGTTGCTTCATGCCGTCCGCGAAGTAATCGTTGTGCCACTTCCAATCCACCTCCCAGTTCCGCTTGAACCGCGCTGTCAGCCGGTAGGCCCCGCATTTCTGAACGGTCAGCGGAGCGCTATACACGTGATGGCCGTCGGGTTTGGTTTCCACGAACGTCATGGGATACGTCAGGTAATAGCTGTCCGGCTGACCCGCGGCGGCGGGCGATTCGTACACCTTGGCCTGGTCCCGCCGGTTGAGGTTGCTGAACAATTCCACTTGGAGCTGCGCCGGAGGCGTGCCGTCGGCGGAGACCTCCACGGTCACCTGGATCGGCAGGGTCTCGTGGGCGGACTCATTCAGGAAGTATTTCAGCGTGCCGTAGTTCCCGGCCTTGCCCTCCGGCCACACGACCGAATCATATACGGTCAGCTGGCCCATCCACGGATCGGCCACGGCGACGCCGGTCCACGCCAGGGCGGCCAGCACGGTGCAGAGAATAACTCGATGACAACTTTGCATGACAATGAATCCTCCCTGTGCTATCTTTACCTACCATAAATACCTGAAACGTTTCAGCATGTAAAGAGTTTTTTTCCATGCCCCTGCTGTCTAAAGCGTCGAAACAGGTGACCATTCACGACGTCGCCCGGCGCGCCGGCGTGTCCATTGCCACCGTTTCCAACGTGCTCAAGGGCCGCGCGTCCGAGGTCTCCGAACCCACCGCGGAACGCGTCCGGCGCGTCGTCGAACAGATGGGCTACGTCAAGAACCTGAACGCGGCCGCCCTCTCCAGCCGCCGCTCCGGACTGATCGGCGCCATCCTCATCGGCGTTTTCGACCCGTATTCCAAGGAGCCCGACCCGGAAATCAATCCGTTCTACGGCGAGTTCGTTTTCCGCCTGGAAAATGAACTGCAAGCCCACGGGGATACGCTCTGCATTTACGCGGGCCGAGAAGAGGCCTACGTCAACTTCCTCCTCGAGCGTAACCTGGACGGCGCCATCCTGGTCGGCGTGATCGCGAAGGATCTGCCGACCGTTCTGGAACGCCGGGATGTCCGCCTGGTTCTTTTCGATTCCTTCGTCCATCACCGCACGCACATGCGGGTCCAGACGGACGAACTGAAGGGCGGCGCGCTGGCCGCCGATTTCCTGATTGCCCGGAAGCGCAAGCACCTGGCTTTCGTGGGCGGCGCCGTGCGGGACTTCCCTTCGAACATCCCGGCCATTCGTTTTCAGGGCGCGTCCAGGGCCTGCGACCAGTCGGGACATCGCCTCCTGCTGGTCGAGGAGTGGACCTCCTTCGAGGGCGGACGCCGCGCGGCCCACCGGGTCCTGGAATTGAAGGCCGACGGCGTGATCGCCTCCGCCGATATCATGGCCGCCGGACTGATCCGGGGGCTCCAGGAGGCCGGGGCGAAGGTCCCGGATGATGTCGCCGTGGTCGGGTACGACGACTTGCCCCTCGCCCGGTATGTCTCCCCTCCCCTGACGACGATCCGCCAGGGCCTGCCGGAAAAAGTCCGGGCGGCCGTGGAGTTGTTGAGGGACGGCGAAAAGGGCGAGGTCCGGGTCATCAAACCCCACCTCGTGGTCCGCGAATCAGCTTGAGCCCGTCGCCGGCTTCGGCGGCGGCGTTTCCAGGGGCAGGTCCACCCGGACATGCACGTCGCGCAACTGGCGGGCGTCCACTTTCGCCGGCGCATTCATCATCAGGTCCATCGCCTTCTGCGTCTTGGGGAAGGCGATGACGTCGCGGATGCTCTCGCACCCGGCCAGCAGCATGACCAGGCGGTCGGCGCCCAGGGCTATGCCGCCGTGCGGCGGCGCGCCGTAGCCGAGCGCCCGAATCAGGTGCCCGAAACGATCTTCCACCTCGTCCGCGGGCAGGCCCAGCACCTGGAACATCCGGGTTTGGAGATCGGGATGGTGTATCCGGATGCTCCCGCCGCCGAGTTCCGTGCCGTTGAGAACGATGTCATAGGCCTGCGCGCGCACCCGCAGGGGATCGCTGTCCAGCAGGGGCAGGTCGTCCGGATGCGGCGCGGTGAAGGGATGGTGCATGGATTGCAGGCGGCCATCCTCGCTGCGCTCCAGCAGCGGGAAATCCGTGACCCAGGTAAAGACGAACCGGTTCGGATCAATCACGCCCGCCGCCTCGCCGGCGACCAGGCGCAATCGCCCCAGCGCGCAATTGACCACCCCCGCCGCGTCCGCGCCGAACAGTACCAGGTCCCCGGCCTTGATGTTCAACCGCTCGGTCAGCCCCTGCTTCTCGGCGTCGGAGAAAAACTTGAGGATCGGTGATTTCCAGGTTCCGTCCTCGCCCACCCGGATGTAAGCCAACCCGCCGAGCCCGGCGTCCTTGGCCAGCGCGGTCCAGTCCTCCATCACGCTCAACGAGGTGGCGCCCCGCCCCTCGGCGTTGATGGCTTTCACCACGCCGCCCTTGGCCAGGACATTCCCGAACACTTTGAACTGCGTGCCCGCGAAGAGATCGGACACGTCCACCAGCTCCATGCCGAATCGCAGGTCCGGCTTGTCGCTGCCGTACCGCCCCAGGGCCTCCGCATACGTCATCCGCGGGATCGGCAGGGCGACCTCCCCTCGCCCGGCCTCCCGCACCAGGACGGCGAGCAGGCCGTCGATGATGGAATAAATGTCCTCCGGCGTGATGAAGGACATCTCGAGGTCTATCTGGGTGAACTCCGGCTGGCGGTCGGCGCGCAGGTCCTCGTCGCGAAAGCAGCGCGCGATCTGGAAGTAGCGGTCCAGGCCCGCCACCATGAGCAATTGCTTGTACTGCTGCGGCGCCTGCGGAAGGGCATAAAAGGCGCCGGGCACCATGCGGCTGGGCACGAGGTAGTCGCGCGCGCCCTCCGGCGTACTCTTGGTCAGGATGGGCGTCTCGACTTCCAGGAAACCCGCCCGGTCCAGATACCGGCGCGCGGCCATGAGCACCCGGTGCCGCAGGCGAAGATTGTCCTGCATGCGCCGGCGCCGCAGGTCCATGTAGCGGTAGGTCAGGCGGAGATCCTCGGACACGCGGGCCGCCTCTTCGTCGTCGAGCGGGAACGGGGGCGTCTGGCTGTGATTGTGGAGCCGGATGACATTGGAGCGCACCTCGATCTCGCCCGTGGCCAGTTTCGGGTTGGCCATGTCGGGCGGGCGCGGCTCGACGCGCCCTTCGATCTCGATGACGTCCTCGCCCCGCGCCCGCTGGGCCTCGTCCCATGCCGCCTGGGAATCGCGCGGATCGAACAGGACCTGGGTCAGGCCCTCGCGATCGCGCAGGTCAATGAAGATCACGCCGCCGTGATCCCGTACCGTTTCCACCCAGCCGCACAAACGGACCTTCTGGCCCACGTGCTCTTTCCGTAACTCCCCGCAGGTGTGCGAACGCATCATGTGGACGCGACCTCCGCACGGGTCGCCAGGAGCAGCCGCTCCAGCAGGGCGGGCAGCTCCAGTTCTTCCTGCGTCCCGTCTTTCATGTTTTTTAAAACGACGAGTCCCTTTTCCCGTTCCAGTTCGCCGCGGATCACGGCGAACGCGGCCCCGCTCCGGTTGGCGGCGCGCATCTGGGCCTTGACGCTCCGCCCGTCCAGCGCCAGCCCGCAGGGCACCCCGCGCCGCCGCAGCGTCTGGGCCAGGACCAGGTTCTGCTCCAGCGTGCCCGCGCCTTGGGACACGATCCATGCCACCGGCCGTCCCTGCGCCGTCCCGGCAGGATGCCCCTTTTCCTGTTGAAGCGCCGTGAGAATCCGTTCCAGCCCCGCGGCGAAACCGACGCCCTCCACCACGGCGCCCTCCCACTCGATCCGGTAGCGCCCGCCACCGGACAATGCGTCCTGGGCGCCCAGGGCCGGATGTTTGATCTCCCAGATCGTGTGCAGGTAGTAATCCAGCCCGCGCACCAGCCGGGGATTGATTTCGACCGGCAGTTCCATCAGCGCCAGCAGGCGCTTGACCTCTTCGAGGTAGGCCCGCGATTCCTGGCCCATGAAATCCGTGACGGGAGGGAGCTTATCCACCAGCGCCCGGCAGCCTTCCTGCTTGCAGTCCAGCACGCGCAGCACGTTCGTCAACAGGCGCCGCCGGCAATCCTCGCACAGGCGGCCCGCGTCCGGTTCGAGGGCCCGGCGGATTCCCGCGCTCACGGCGTCCTGTTCGTCCGGCAGGCCGCGGGTGTTGATCTCGATCCGGGCGCCGTGCAGTCCCCAGGCGTTCAACAGGTGCTGCTGCATGGCCACGGCTTCGACATCCTGCGCGGGATTGGGCGGCCCGATCAGCTCAACCCCGAGTTGATGGAACTGGCGGCGGCGTCCGGCCTGGGGCCGCTCGGCGCGGAACATCGGGCCCAGGTAATAGACGCGCGCGCCGGCCGCCTCGTCCCCCTGCCCCGCCAGGAAGCGGATGACGCCGGCCGTGCCTTCAGGCCGCAGGCTCACCTGCCGCCCGCCGCGATCCTCGAAGGTATACATCTCCTTCTGGACCACGTCCGTGCCCTCGCCCAGGGAGCGGACGAAAAGACCGGTGGGCTCCAGAATCGGGGTGCGCACCTCCCCGACGTGGTAAAGCGCAAGGATTCGGCGGGCGGTCTCCTCGACCTCCTGCCAGAGATAGATTTCAGGAGCGGCGAGATCGGACATGCCCTGCAAGGGCTGAAACGACGGGACGGTCATGAGCGTTCAGGCGCGGCCCTCACACCCCGGTGATCAGTTGCTTCATGATGCGACCCGGCTTGAACTTGACCACCTTGCGGGCCGGGATCGTCACCACCTGGGTCGGGCGATTGGGGTTGCGACCGATGCGCGACTTGCGCTCGCGGACCTCAAATACGCCGAAGTTCCTGAACTCAACCGTATCCCCCTTCTTCAATGCCTCGATGATGTAGTCGAGGGTCTTCTGGATCACCGCAAAAACATCCTGCTGGATCAGCCCTGTTTCATCGGCAATCCGCACCACCAGTTCTCGCTTCGTCATGGTTGCTGCGCTCCTTCGCCCCGCCGGGTTCCCCGGCCCGACCGGGCGGTTCACCCGGCTATCTTCTTACTAATCATAGGATAATAGACCCGCTCCTGCCCCGGTCAAGGGTAAAGCGGAGGAGTGTTGGGATGTAAAGGGTCCCCCCTTCGCCAAGTTCACGGCGGGCAAGCCGGGGGGGTCGGTGTTCAGTCTTCAGGACCATTCGAGGCTCCAGGGGGCACTTCGCCCCTTGCCTATCCTCCCTTGCGCCTTTTCACCGTATAACGATATGGATGTACCCGCAGATGACCGAACCGAGCAGGGTCAGGATCGCCAGGCTTTTGTTGAAAAGGACATAATTCGCCAGTTCCTCGGCCGTTTTCGCCGCCTGCGTCGAGGCGGACGGGAACCAGCCGTCGCGAACGCACCAGAGCCCCAGGATGAGCAGCACGATGGCCCAGATCAGGAACTGACGCGATCCTTTTACGTGATATCGTCTTGCCATCTCGCGTTCTCTTCCCCTCAAGCGACTTGACGCCGGTCAACCTTGTTCTTCCGCCCCGCGCGCCCGCCTTAACTCCGCGAGTTGCGCGCAGATGGATTCCACAATGGACTCCATCGGGATCATCAGGGTCTCGCCGCTCTGCCGCACGCGCACCTCGAAAGCGCCCTTGGCCAGTCCACGCTCGCCCACATTGATGCGCAAGGGTAATCCCAGCAGGTCCGCGTCTTTGAACTTCACGCCCGGGCGCTCCGCCCGTTCGTCGTACAGCACTTCCAGGCCCACCTCTTCCAGTTCGGCCACGAGTTTCTCCGCCGCCCGGACGCTGGCCTCGTGCTGCTCGTTGATCAGCAGCACCTCGACCTCGGCCGGCGCTACCGGGACCGGCCAGATGATCCCCTGGTCGTCGTGGCTCTGCTCGATCACCGCCTGCAGGGTCCGCGTGACCCCGATGCCGTAGCAGCCCATGATGCAGGGTTTCTTCTGCCCGTCGGCACCGAGGTACATCGCGCCCAACAGCTCGCTGTATTTCGTTCCCAGCTTGAAGACATGCCCCACCTCGATGCCCCGCCTCGTCCGGAGCATGCCGGGACAACGCGGGCACCCGTCGCCCTCCATCGCATAGCTGAAGTCCGCGTAGGCCGTCACCCTGGCGTCGCGTTCCAAATCCACATGGCGAATATGCGCGTCCGCCTGGTTGGCGCCCGTGATCGCGCCCCGGTACCCTCGAAGTTTGAGATCCGCGTGCACGGGGATCTTCAGGCCGACCGGCCCGGCAAAGCCCACGGGGGCTCCGGTGACCCGTTCAATGGTGACGGGATCAGCCAGGATCAGCGTCTTCGTCCCGAGGGCCCGCCGGAGCTTGATCTCATTCACATCGCGGTTACCCGGCACCAACGCGGCAACCGGTTGGCCGTCGGCCACGTAAATCAAGGTCTTGATCAGCCGTGAAGGCGGCGACTGGAAGAAACCGGAAACCTCCTCGACGCTGCGCAGACCCGGCGTCGAGACTTTCTCCACGGCCCGCCCCACCCCTTCGAAAGCCGGCGGGGCCCGCAGGACGCTCTCGGCGCGCTCCAGGTTGGCCGCGTACGAGCAGGTGTCGCACTCGACCAACCCATCCTCGCCCGCGTCCGCCAGCACCATGAACTCGTGGGAGGAGCTGCCGCCCATCGCGCCGGTGTCCGCCTCGACGATCTTGGTCCGCAGCCCGCAGCGCCGGAAAATGCGCTGGTACGCGTCGTACATCTTGCGGTAACTCTCGTCCGCCCCCGCGTCGTCCGCGTCGAAGCTGTAGGCGTCCTTCATGATGAATTCCTTGGCCCGCATCAGCCCGAAACGCGGCCGGATCTCGTCCCGGAATTTCATTTGGATCTGGTAGAGGTTGAGCGGGAGCTGGCGGTAGGAACTGACCTCGTGGGCCACCAGGTCGGTGACGATCTCCTCGTGCGTGGGGCCCAGCACGAGGGCGCGGTCCTGGCGGTCCCGGATCTTGAAGATCACGTCCTTGAGCACCTCGAAGCGGCCGGTCTGCTCCCAGATTTCCTTCGGATGCAGGGCGGGCATCAGGATCTCCAGCGCGCCCGCGCGGTTCATCTCCTCGCGGACGATCCGCTCCACCTTGCGCAGCGCGCGCAAGCCGAAGGGCAGGAACGTGTATAGCCCCGCGCCCAGCTTGCGGATCAGCCCTGCGCGCAGCAGGAGCTGATGGCTGGGGATCTCCGCTTCCTGCGGCACTTCCCGCAACGTCGGAATCAATTGTCTGGACCAGCGCACGGCTTCCATCCTTCGCTAGGGTTCCGCGGCCGCTTCCGGTCGCCCGTTCGCGGTGTTTTCGCCATTTTTCGGGCACAAGGCAAACGAAAAATCCGTTCCGCCAATTTCCATTGCGCCGGCGGAGCCGCGCGGGTATCTTCCGGCCGGTACAGAACGGGCGCCGTCGCCCTGAATCTATCTTCGCCGGGAGTCACATCGTGAAAAAGAAAATCTATCTCTGCGGACCGATCATGGACGAACACGAGGGCATCGCGCGCGCCTGGCGCGAAGAGGCCAAGAAGCGGTTGAGCCACGACTTCATTCTCCTCGATCCCATGCGCCGCAATTTCAAGGACCGCGAAGTGGACAGCGCCAACGAGATCGTGGAGTTCGATCTGCAGGACATCCGCGACGCCGATATCCTGCTGGTGAACTACAGCAAGTCCTCCGTCGGCACCTCGATGGAAGTCTTCTTCGCCTCGCAGAACCTGGGGAAGTTCGTCGTGGCCTTCTCGCCCTACGCGTTCAAGGAGTGCAGCCCCTGGATGGTGCGTTTCTGCACCAAGATCCTGCCGAGCCTGGAAGCCGCCACGGATTATATCCGCGAGCATTTCATGGTGCAACACCTGGCGTGACTTGCGCGCCCGGGGACCGGGCGCAGAGGACAGGAACCGATCACGATCCCTTGGTCTTGGGCAGGCCGTACGCGCGGTCGCCGTCTTTCCACTTCGCGCTTTTCTTCAGCGCCTCGATCCGCTCGAACCGCTTCAGGACGTTCCGCTTGGCCGCGATCTTGGTGCCGGTCTTCCAACTGGAATGAAGAGACATACCCGCCATCCTTCGTTCATGGGTCCCCGGGGGGACCTTTTTTTTCGCAGGGGCGTACCAATAGCAGAAAATACAGCGATGTCAACCCCTTGTGGATCCGGTGGCATCATCCAGCAGGACGAGGTGCGGGCTGAATTTCCAGCGCCGGGCATGGCCCAATCGGTCCAATACGGCCTCGCCAAAGCGCACCACTTCAGTTCTCCAGCCCTTTCGAGCCTTGGCCCCCAACCCCTCCGGAGGCAACCCTCGAAGGCCCAGCGTCCCGCGCCCCCGGCTCTCATCCCAGAGCTCGGCCATTTCGTTCAGCAGATGGCGCAGGACCGGAAACATCACCAACTCCAGGACGTCGGGCTGGAACCCGGTCAGCCGCGCAAGGTCCAGCACCCATACGCAATCATCCCCCGCCCACGCCGACGGCCGGTACACCCGCGCGACGAGCCGCCGCCAGAGAGCCAGCGCGGGAGGGCGGGCGGGCCGAAGGCGGTCGCTCGATCCGGCCATGCGGCGGGCCGCCTCCGCCTCGCCCACCCCCTGCAAGGCCCAGGCGATCATGCGCGTGACGTAGTCCCCCGGCACCATCGTCCCGTCGAACTGCTCGCGCCAGAAGGCGGCCACGCCCCGCGCCACCTCGGCGGTCAGGTCATCTTCCGACGACAGCGCACGCCTCATCTCTTCGCGCAGGTAACTCGCCAGCGCATCCGCTGACGGTGCATGACCGTTGACTCCCGTCCAGATCATTGCCGTCCGATCAACCCTTCGACTTCGCTCAAGAACTGGTTCACATCCCGGAACCGGCGGTACACCGACGCGAAGCGCACATAGGCCACCTCGTCGAGTTTCTCCAACCGGTCCATGACCTTCTTGCCGATGACCGTGCTGGGCACTTCCCTCTCGTACTCGCTCTCCAGTTCGCCGACGATCCCATCCACGAGCGCTTCGATCTGCTGACTGCTGATGGGACGTTTTTCGCAGGCCCGGGCCACGCCGCTGATCAGCTTGCGCCGGTCAAAATCCTCGTGCCGGCCGTCCCGCTTGATCACGCGCAAGTTGGCCTTCACGACCTCTTCATAGGTCGTAAAACGGTGGCCGCATCCCAGACAAACCCTCCGGCGCCGAATGACATCCCCGTTGCGCACGGATCGGCTATCAATGACTTTATCTTCCTGCTGGGCACACTTTGGACATCTCATGACTCTGGCCCTGTTCTCGAAACCCCTTCGTATAGGGTTGCTCTGAACTTTGTGCCACAACATATGGCACTGTCAAGGGATACTTTGGCAGGACATTAAAAAAATGGCGGTTCCGCCATTTTTTCAATGACAGAAACCGCCATTTCAGGTACTTATTCTAATGCACATCCGGCTTGGTAAGAAGCCGGTAGTCTGAAGCAGCAATTACTTCTTAGCCGCTTTCTTCTTAGCTTTCTTCGCTTTCTTTTTCGCTGCCATTGCTATCTCCCCCCCTTCATACCCGGGGTTTGCCGCCCTGGGGTGGTTGACACGCGGCACCTCTGCATCCGATCTTTCATCCGCGGAAACTCTCCGCTCTGAAATGAAACCGTTTGCAGCGCCGACATCCCTCCGGGCTCTCCTCCGCATGAGAGCGCCGATTCAAGACGAGACCTCCTGTTTGCTCTCCTTCACTAAACGCCTCAGCTCCTGGTGCGTCATCCGGCACTGAATCAGGGGCCGCTCACTACCACAAGACGACACGATGCCATTAATTCTTTGCATCGAAAGAAAAAATAGAACGACCTTCGCGCCTCGTCAATGCTTATCGTGAACTTTTTTTTCACGAACCCGCCGGGCCCGCCCAAGGGAAGCAGGACGGTCCGTCCGCGCAAGGAGGCGTTTCTCGATCCATCGCACGAGGCGGACGGCCACGCGCACCTTGGGCATCAGCGGCCAATCGTCCCGCGCGCCGTCCGGCGTCAGCAGGATGACGCGATTCGTCTCCGCGTCGAATCCCGCGTCCGACCGTGACACGTCGTTGGCC
>JAHJJH010000309.1 GCA_018823105.1 Verrucomicrobiota bacterium
GTGATCAGTTCCTCGATCTCCGCCGGGCTGGCGTTCTCGTAGATGGTGGAGATGCTCAACGTCGGGTAGGTGACGTCGGGCATCAGGTCCACCGGGATCCGGTACAGCGACATTCCGCCCAGGATGACGACGATAAGGGCCGCCATGACCGTGAATACCGGCCGGTGGACGGCCGAGCGGGCCAGGTTCATGGTTGGCTTCCGCCTTCCCTGCGGTCACCGGCCGGTTTGGGCGACGCGAGACGGTCGGCTCCCGGTTCGGAGGGGGGGATGATGATGGCGCTGCCATCCTCGAGCAGATGCTGCCCCATCGTGACCACCGGGCCTTCCAGCGGAGGATTCACGATCTCCGCGCGGTCCGCATTGACGATGCCCAGCGTGACGGGAACGAAGCGTGCCTTCATGGTTGTCGTGTCGGCCAGGAACACCCCGCGCTGCTCGTTGCGCCGCACCACGGCGGAGGCCGGAACCACGATCGCGTTGTCACGCGCGGCGAACCGGACCTCGGCGCGCACGAACATCCCGGGAACCAGAAGGCGTTCGGGATTCGCCACTTCGATCTCTACGCGTGCCTGCCGTGAAGCCTCTTTCAGAAGGGGCGCCTTGCGCACAATCTTGCCGGCAAACGTTTTCAGCGGGAAGGCATCGGTGGTGATCTCGGCGGATTGGCCGACCTCGATGTGCGGATAGTCCCGCTCGATGACAAAGATGGCCGCGATGACGGTGTCGATGTCGATGATCGACACAATGGGCTCGTTGGCCGGAAGCATGGCCCCTTCATCCACGAAGCGCTCGCCGACCAGGCGCGGCCCGTTGCCGTTCTCCCATGCAGCGCGGATTTGCGTGTAGGACAGGCGTATTTCAGTCGCTTTCAAGACTGCTTCCTGCTGCTTGATCTGGGCCAAGGCGATTTCATGCTTTGCCTGGGCGGCCTTGTAGAGCGCTTCGACCCGATCCATTTCGGCCACGGAGGCGACCTGCTGTTTGCGGAGTTCCCTTGCTCGCTCCAGTTCGCGCGCCGCTATTTCGAGCGAGCTTTGAGAGTCGTTGACATTGGCCTTGGCTACGTCCAGTTCGGCCCGTGCCTGCTCAACCTGCTGTTTGTACTCCTGATTGTCCAATGAGGCGATCAGGTCGCCGTTCCTGACTTCCGCGCCGATGTTGGCGAGGAGTTTCTCCAGCCGCCCCGCCACCTTGGGCGCCACAAGGAACTGCGTTTTGGGAAACACGGTGCCGGTGAATACCCGTACGTCACGAATGGTATCCTGACGTACCGGCTGAACGATGACCGCCACGGCGCCGCCCTGGCCTTGCCGCGCCGAGGTGCCGCCCATTCGGCGGGTGACCTTCTGATAAATGCGCAAACTGATGAGGCCGGCTATAAGCAGGCCGATAACAATGGCAAATCTTTTTTTCAAAGTATGCGTTCTCCACAGCAAGCGAGTTGTGCCCAACAAGACATAAAACGGCCCTGAAACCTCATTATTGCATTGGATTCAGTGAAATGGAATCATCGAGTATTGGAGTTGTTTAGCGCAAGGGCGGCGATCTGCCGTACCAAGGCATTCTCCCCCGCGGCACCCGTCTGATTGTCGCGCTCGGATCCGGCAGGATGGCACGCCCGTAAGAAGCACGTCTACAGCGGCACAGAACCCAAGGTAATGTCGGTTGTCGCCTTGGCTTGTCCCGGCACTGGATTGCCAATATCGAGCGGCGGGAAGTTCGTCTGGACGTCCTGCAGTAAATCCGCGTGTGCCGGGTCTATGGTATTCGTGCCCGTCGCCTCGTGCAGCGGAAGCTCGGCCAACGCCTGGGCCGTTTGAGCTGCTAGTGACGGCGACATTTCCGGCTCACGGAGCGTTGGTTTCGGCAAGGCGGAGGAAGCCGGGCGGAACCGCCGCGGGGCCGAAAAATGGGCCGGGGACGTCGGTCGCCACGTTGGACCAAATCCCGTCAAGGGTTGGGGCGTGGCTCACGGTATACTTTTCGCCGGGTTCGGTGGTCCACCCGAGGGTCAGGGCCTCGGGCGCGGGGACCGATAACGAAGTCATGGCGGGCCGGGTGTTTCCCGTTTCCATCCGCACGTTGACCACCTGGACGCTCCCGTCGGGCCACACGTCCAGGAAGTCATCCATGCCCAGCCGGATCTGCACGTTGTCGCCGTCCACCATGTTGGGGTCGTTACGATTGTATTCGACCGACCATTTCAGATTCGTGGCCACGGAGGTCAGGCCGGAACAGGCGCGCACTTCGATCCGATGGTTGCGGGCTGACCGGTATTCGTGCTGGGCGAGCAATTCCGTGGAAACCTGGTCGAGCATGACCAGTTTGTCCTGCCATTCATAGCCGGGGACGAGTACGAGAGGGCACGCGTTCGTGTCATGATCCAGCGCCACGGTCATATTGGATACCAAGATGTATTTCACGTCATGCGTGGAAACATTGGTTCCGCTGTTCAGCGAATAGCCGTCGTCCATGAAATCCGCATTGTTCGTGATGCCGACATACAGATGACCGGGATCGAGATCGTCGTACCAGGGGGGCAAGCCGCCGGTCAGGTTGCTGATGACGTGCATGGACGACACGGCCAGGAGTACCCATTGTTCGGCCAGGACCCGGTGCAAAATATCGTAGGGGACCACGGCGTGGCCAGTGGCATTCGAAATGATGATGTCGGCCCGCATGGCGGCTTGCAGCAGGGAGGGCGATTCCAGGGTGATCTCGGAGTCGATCCGGAACATGCTGTTCGTTCCATCGTCGTTGGAATACTGCGCCCGGATCAGTAGTTCCCCGGCGGCATTGGTGCCGACCACGGTCATCGAAAGGGCCGTGAGCCGATCCCGGTCGGCATTCGTGGGGCTGAAGTAACGAAACAGCCGGTAGGAGGTCAGGAACTCGGATTCCTGGCTGGTTTGTCGCCAGAAGCCGTCGGTCAGGAAGGCCCAGAGCTGGGGCGTATGGGGAGGCGCCACTTTGTAGTAGACTTCCAGTACATTGCCCGTGTCCACGCCGCCGGGAAAGGCGATCGGGCAGGACGGCGATCCGAAAGTGCCGCGGTTGGTCACCACGATTTCCCAAGGACCGGAACTCCAGTCGTAGTCGCCGAAAGCTACGGGAGCCACGGCCAGTGCAAGACCCGCGACGATTAGACGGAAGAAACTCATGCGCGTGAATCTATCCGTGAGATTACCCGGAAAATAGGGGCTCGAATAGGGCCGGTCATGTTTTTTCGGGCGCATTGGCCGGCGGTTCCCGCATGATGGCGGCGTAAAGTTCCGCGATCCGGCATCCCTCGTGGAACAAACGGGCGAAGGATACGGCATGTTTTTCGGAGACCCAAAGGTCGAGCGCCTCGTTCCAGTCGATCTCGCGCTGCACGTGTTTGCTGCGCTCATATTTGAATATTTCCAGGCATTTCAGTTGCATCAGCGTGCGCGAGTTCCGGGGAGCGAAAAGGACGAGAATTTCCTTTAATGTGCAATAGTGCCCCTTCGGACAACAGGCTAGGTCCTCGATCAACTCGCGGACCGAACCGTTGGGCTCTTCGACGTGGTCCAGGCCGGCCGCGTGACCCTCCGCCTTCCACAGGGCGAGCGCCTCCTTCCAGTCAATGGCGCGATGTTCCCGCTGACCGCGGTGGTACTTGAACACCTCGAGATCCTTGATCTGTTGAAGCACCCGCGTATTGCCGGGAGAGCGGACGAAGAGCTCCTTGAATGTGCAAAAACATCCCGGCGGGCAACAGCCGAGGGACTCGATCAATCTTCGGCTACTTTCCTGGCTCATAGACTCCTTCTCCATATCTCCCTCCTATTCAACGGCCGTTCAGTTCCCGAACACGCGATCGGCGGCTGGCGGCTCCAGGGGATCCCGGTCCAGGGCCTGGCGGCCAATATTCAAAAGCACGCCCACCTGGAGGAACGATATCACCAGCGACGATCCGCCGTAGCTGAAAAACGGAAGCGTAATGCCCTTGGTGGGCAGTGCGCCGGTCACCACGGCGATGTTGAACATCGCCTGGAGCGTGATGGAGAGCGTGATCCCGAAGGCGAGCAGGCCGCCGAAGAGATCCGGCGCCCGCCGGCTGATCCGCGCGCCGCAGACGAGAAAGAGGCCGAAGAGCAGAACGACCAGTTCCGTTCCCCACAGGCCGAACTCCTCGCCGAGAATCGCGAAGATGAAATCGGTATGCGGTTCCGGGAGGTAATGGTGCTTCTGGATGCTGCGCCCCGGCTGAATGCTCGTGCCGCCGAGGATGAACGCATTGCGGGATTCCAGGAAGTGATAGGAAATGGCCGGGTAGCGTTCGGGCCACAGCCAGGCCTCGACGCGACGCCAGCGGACGGGGTCCATGCGGACATAAACGCCGATCACCAGGGCACCCGCCAGGCCCACCAGCAGCAACGGGCGGGTGCGGAATCCCGAGACGAACAGCAGGACCCCGCCGACCGCGCCCATCAGCACCGCCGTGCCGACATCCGGCTCGACCAGGACCAGCAAAACCAGGATCAACAGGATCGCGCCGGGGATGAGCAGCCCCTCCTTATACCGTTGCGTTCGCAGGGGGGTGCGCGCGATCCAGGCGGCGATCGCAACGACGGCGGCGAACTTGGCCAACTCCGCGGGCTGGACGGCGACTTCTCCCGCGCGGAGCCATCTCCGGCTTCCCCCGATCTTCGGACCGATAAACAGGACCAGCACCAGCAGGGCCATGGCGGTCAGCGTCAGAGGACGGGCCATCCGACGCCAGTGTCGGTAGGGGAGGCGGTAAGCGAACCAGGCGGCAAATAGTCCCAGGACCAGCCAGGCCGCCTGGCGTTTTACGAAGTAAGCCGGGTCGCCCGCCAATGACTCCCCGCGCACGCTGCCGGCGCTGGAAAGGACCACCAGCCCGATCGTAACAAGCAGCAGTACAGTGCCCATCAGCAGCGACAATTCCCTCCGCCCCGTCCTGCCCGTGTCCCCCGGCTTGCGCTCCGCGCGGACCCGCCTCTGTATTCCGGTTCTCATAAAGCGTAAGGCTCCGAAGGCCCCTTGTGGGTGGACACCGGCCGGCAGAGCCCTTCCGCCAGGTCGAATGCGATTTCGTGGTAGGCGAGGGCTCCGCAGACCAGCAGGAAAAATGTGTTCAGCATGACCGAGGCCACGAGGAGGTTGGCGAAGACGAGCTGGGGCACCGAGTCCATCATCTCCGAACAGCCCTTGTCGGTCGGCAGGTGGTCGCGGGGCGTTTGGATCTCGGGATGGAACTTGCACAGGTCCGGCGTGACGTCTTCGCCGTTCCGCCGGAGATATACCTGCACGTTCCCGTAAGTACCGCGCCTCGCCTCGCCGTCGGCCGCGGTCTCGATGCCGTCATTCCCGCCGCTGATGAGCGTGATGTCCTGCGGCGCGGAGTGTCCGCCGCGCCCGGCGCAGAAGTCGCTGACCAGCTTGCGGGTCGCGTGGTTGTCCACGCAAAGAAATACAACGTCGCCCGGGACGATCCAGCGCGGCATGTTTTCCGCCGTGATGAATTCGCCGGCGGCGAGGAGCGTCACGCGGGACCCGGCGAGGAACGGTTGCAGGTCCTCGCTCAGCACCGCCGCCTTGTTGCCGGGCCGACTGAAAAACATCCGTGCCGCGTTGGCCGGCTCGAAGGCGTCGCCGTCCAGCAGCACGATGCGGCTGTCCGTTCCGGCCGCGCCGAGGAACAGGCACGCGCCGCGGGCCACCTGGGAACCGGTCCCGCCGAGTCCGACGACCTTGATGGAAAAGCCCTTGTCCGGATACTTCGGCTCAAGCGGCAGAAAGGGTTGTTCAGCGATCATTGGCGAATCTCCTGGCCGGAAGCCGTTCAGTTCCGTAGGCCCCATAGGATTGCGCATAGATCGGCGTTGAGGTGAAGCGGACTCGGTCCATCC
This sequence comes from Verrucomicrobiota bacterium, assembly GCA_018823105.1. Classification (GTDB taxonomy): domain Bacteria; phylum Verrucomicrobiota; class Kiritimatiellia; order CAIQIC01; family JAGNIJ01; genus JAGNIJ01. The sequence goes on from JAHJJH010000309.1 coordinate 5,903, forward strand.
AGTCCGGCGGCACATCTTCCGGGCGGCGGCAAACATAGCCCTCGAACAGGCTCAACGGATTCCGGATCTCGAAGGCGAAGTCGTCCACGGCAATGGTGGCGAACAGATCCGGTGGCTCGCGACGGAGGTCGAGGTTGCCCACGACGATGTGGAGGCCGGGAAGCTGGCGCTGATCCTGCCGGTCCGTGATGCTTTCGAAGGCGCCCATCGGGCCGTGGCTGTGGATATCGCCGACCAGTTGCATCCCCGAGGGCAATTTCGGGACCGTGTAATCGATGCGGAGCGGGATATGCTGGCCCGTGATCCACTTTCCGCCGGTGACCCGCTGCTCCGGCACCATGACATCGTACCCGCGCTTTTCGTGCCAGGTGAGCATCACGATCGCCTCGTCGGAGCTGCGGCGGCACACGAGGTCGAAGAACCCGACGACCCGTTCGAACAACGGTCCCGGGATGGGGGGGAATCGATTTTCCAGCCAGGCCTGGTGGCGGCGAAGGCCGGGAGGCCCGCCGGGTGCAGGTACGCTCGACGAGAAGAAGGGCGCCTGCCGGTTGATGAACAGCCCGTCGCCGGTCAGCAGGTAGTACACGGCGTCCCGGGGTTCGGGGTCCTGGTCCGACTGTTTCAGGTAGACGGGAATGGTCATGGCTTAATCGCTCTCCGAAGCCCACAGCTTGTGCGGATAGACGAACCGGCGGGGCTGGCCGCTGTTGAACACGACCCGAGCCAGGGCTTGGGACGTGTTCAGCGGCGGGGCGGCCATATTGAACTCCTGGAAGAGGCGCTGGGCCACTTCGCCGGCCGAAAATCCAGAGCGCAAAAAGGGCACTTCGAGGATGAAGTCGGGATTCCGCAGCGTCGCCTTCTCCCAGGCCTCGGGCGAGGCCACCCGCGGATCAATCGCCTTCTGTAGGCTGATGGTGAACCAGCTGGCCTCCTCGCCGGGCCACTGTCCGCTGTCGCTGGAGTGGTTGAACCCGGAATAGAGCAGGTGCTCGACGAGCCCGGCCAGGCTGGCGCGGACGCGTTCGTTCATCGGCATGCGATCGAACGGCTTCAGCGCCAGGTGCTGCGAGCACAACCACGACAAGCACTTGCCCGGCACGGCGACTGCGCGGGGATCGGCGGCGCAGTACGGTAATACACGGTCGGGCGGCTTGTGCTTGCTGGCGTTCAGCAGGCAGGGGAACAGCACCTCGTCCGCCAGGCTGCTCAAGGGCTCGCGGCGGAAAAAAACCTCGCACCGCTGCGTCAGCCGAAGCCCCACGCTCGTGTCGCGGACGGCGAAGACGGCGAACACGATCACGTAGGGCAGGCTGATTTTATGCTGGCGGTACCGGGTGTGCGGGCCGTGAGTATTCACGGAATCGGGCGCGATCCACCGGACCCGGACGACCTGCGGCGGCCGCTCATAGAGCAGGATGGCCATGGGGAACTGCGTCCATACGTGCTTGACCCCGTCGGGATACAAGACGTCCTCCAGGCCGGTAGGCGCGGGCCGCAGGCCGGCCGTGAATTGGACCAACGGCATCGAGGCCGTCATGCCTTCGGCCGATTGCGCCGTCACCTCGGATTCGGCGATTGCCAGGATATCCATGGCCCCTCCTGAATCGCGTTTCAGCCCTGACCTTTCTCCCCGGCGCGCGGGTAGAAGGTCAGGATTTCGCCCGCGCGGACGACCGTCTCGTCGTCCGCCATGTCGCCCGCCAACTGCGCCACGCTGCCGGCCGCGATATGCAGGCTCACGCCGAACCGCCGGCGGACTTCGCCGACCGTGGTCCCCGCCGGCACCGTCAGGTGCTGGCTGAAGGGGCCGGACTGGATCGTCAGCCCCACGCCGATCGTCGGCTCCGGGTCGTCGCCGCCGAACAGGGGCAGCCCGGAAATCATCAAGTCTCTCGTTCGCGTTCTGGTCAGTTCCATGTCGTTTCTCCTCTTGTTTTCCTCTATACCGCCGCTCGAAGCGCCGCGTGGCGGGCCACAAAGGGCGGACGAATTCGCCGGACGGTCCCCACCCGGAGACCGTCCGGAAGGTCCAGGTACTCCCGGACATTGGCTTCGGTCAGCTGCTCGACGAGGTCGCGGACCTGCTGATCAATGGCTTCTTTCAGTTCGGTGACGGTCGCTCCCTGCGGGCCCGTGCTCCCGGTTTCGCGCCGGCAGGCCTGCTCGGCCGCCTGGATCACCGCGCGGTTGAGCAGCGCCGGCGTCAGAAAATCGCGCCGAAACTTCGGCACCGCCTCTCCCGATCCGACGTAGAGGAGCTCGACCACGGCCTCCTGGTTCTCGACGGCGTAGAGCCAGCTCGCCAGTTCCAGAACACACACGCGTTTCAACTCGCCGGCCGGATCAGGACCCGCCAGCGGGAGGCGCTGGAGTTGCTTGTCCATCACCGCCTGGAAAGCCTGCCGTTTGGCCAGGCGCGCGAAACGATGGGTGCGCATGCCGCAGCGGCGGAGCATGGCGGCGTCAAGCAAATGCGGGGCGTTGCTGGTGAAGAGGCACACGATGGTGTGGTCCTTGAACTCCGGCCGCGCCGGGTCGAGGCGCTGCAAGAAGGTCGTGAGAATGCGGTCGTACACGCCGTCGTGGTCCGTGCCGCGGTGGCGGCCCAGCCCCTCGATTTCTTCGCCGATGACGAGGACGGGCAGATGCACCGCGCGCCCGTCGTTGGTTAGGTGCGGAGTTTTTGCAAGCTGGATGATTTCATCAAAACAGCGTGCGACATTGGAATCTGAAGTGCCCAGCCAAGGGCTCAATAACTGGTCCGGGCGAAAACGGACCACGCGCGGAGGCACCTGGTCCAGCGGTACGCCCAGCGCCCGGGCCATCAGTTCGCCGATGCCGCGGATGATGGCATTGATGGACAGGGTCTTGCCCGTGCCCGTGGAACCGACCAGCAGATGGAACATCGAGCGCGGCAGCCCGTAGCGGCGACGGACCTCGGGCTGCAGGAGTTCCTGCTGAACGTGTTGCAGGCAGTCTTCGATGAGCGCCGGCGGACCGCCGATATCCCGCGATGCCACGATATCGGGCACGGGTGAGCGGTCCAGGAACCGGAAATAGGACAGGTCGTCCGCGCCCGGCAGGTCGGCGAACGCGACTTTCTGTCGGATGTTGACAACCAGCGATGCGCCGGGACGAACCTCTCCAGCGGTGATCTGCCGACGGAGCCGGCGGGCACAGTGGAGGACGAGGTGCTCGTCGCGGCTGGATACTTCGACCAGGTGCTCTGAGACCTGACGTTCAAAACGGACTGTTTCACCCGTGGGCAGACGGGCGCCATCGAGGCCCAGCACGGCCGTGGCGCGGTTGTCCACCACGACCTGGTCACCCGCCTCGAGACGCCGGGCGAGGGCGGGATCGATGATGACGGGCATCGCTTCGGTGCCGTCCTCAAAGACGCACAAGGCGCGGTCATGCCCGCCATTCCCCTTCATATGACAGAGAAAGACGGCCGGGCGCGCGGGCCCGGTCATCAGTTCCTGCATCCGGGTTTCGTAGGCACGGATCTGCTCGTCGAGTCGCTTCGAGGCGTCGGGTTCCGGCGTCGAGTCCATGAGCTCGTCCAGCAGCATGGTAGGGTCTGTCTTTTTCATGATTTCTCCTCATCGTGTGCGGGAAAATCATCGGGCAGGGTGGTGAGCACGGTGTAGGGCCGCGGCTGCAGTTGCCCGTCCTGCAGGCTGAAGAGCGCCTGCACGTGGCCGGCGCGCGCATCGAGGCCGAAGACGTGGGCCACCTGCCACGGATGGCGATGCGCAAAAACGGAGGCCATCCAGCGGCTGTCATCATCGGAGATGAACACCGAGGTCAAATTGCACTCCGCCTGTTGCTCACACCGCGCGCAGGCGGCATGGTCCAGGCCCGGGAGGAAAGGATGGCCGTGCGCAAAGCCCACGGCGCGGGCCCCCGTGCCGCTCGCCGCGCGGCGGCGCAGGATGGCTTCAATCTCGATCCAGGCGGCGCCGGACATCGTCATGTGGTACGTCCCTGCCTCAGCGCCTCGAATACGCAGGGCCTCGGTGATCACGATATACAATTCTCCGCTTTCCGGGCAGCGGCACGGATGGCCCATAAGAAAACAGCCGGATTCGAGGGGCGGCGAATGCAGGGCCCCGCACCGGGCGTAGTGCTCGGCGCGCTCCAGCGCGGCGGCCAGGTAGTAAACAGGAAAAGGGCCGGGCTCCCCGTCATCCGAGTCCGTGGGCGCGGGTAGGTGGCACCGCGAGTAGGCCAGCAGCGTGGGCACCCGGGACGTGCCGCCCGCCCGGCGAAAAGCCTCCCGGAGGGAAAGCCCCGCGGAATCAAGATGGAGCTGACAGACGGCCTTGGCCTTCGGATCGAGTTCTTTGCGTTTCAACAGCGCGGCAATTAAATCCAGGGACGCGACACGAAGGGCGCCGGCCGGGAATTCCTGCCGCGCCCATGGTTCGTCCGAGTCCCGCACGTGCCCCTGGATCGCGAATCCAGGTTCCAGCCCTGGAACGTCCAACCCCGGGAGAACCGTGAGGTCGAGATCTTCGAAGTACACGTCGGGCCGATTCCGGCGAAGGTAGTGCTCGCGCCAGAATTCGGAACCGCAGAGGGCCAGATCCGCGGGCTGCAAGGCATGGGACCCGAGCACGCGGCCGGACTTCGGTTCCCGGATCTGAAGGGTGGCTGTCATGAACTTTCGCGATCGGCCTGCCGGCCCCGGGCCCGCGCCCGGGGCCGGCTTCACCCCGGTCACGCGGCTTTTGGATGCGGGGTCAGCGTCACCTCCAGCGTGCCGGGCCGATCGGCGCCGTCGACGTACGAACCTATCGGCTGCGATCCATCCACGAGGAACTCGCCGGTGTCCGAGCGATGGAAGCTCCAGGGTACGTTCTGCGGCAACTGGAAGACCGAGGTGAACGATTGAATCACCTCGCTCGTCAGCGCGGTGGAGGCCACCTCCATCTCATGGCTATCGTCCCCGGTGATCGTCGTGGCTTTCACCTTTACGGTCGCTGTCATTGTGTGCTCCTTTCGGGTTGCTTTTCTCCTGCCTCGGCCGACGCGTCCCAGAGGGATTCGATACCGGCCAAAGAAACCGTCTCATCCTGAAGCAGTCCGAGCGCGGGCAGGATCGGTCCCGTGGCATGCCGGAGGCAGTCCGCCGCGGCACGCACCAGGTCCTCCGCCGCGCCGGCCGGTACCCCCGTCAGATCCGTCTCGGCGACCAGGCCCACCTCCTCGCTCGCGACAAACCGCACCATCCAGACGTTGCGCTGCCAGTCGAACAGCAACTGGTTGGCCCGCGCCCGGCGCCGGGTATCGGCGGGGAATGCCGGGGCCAGCGGGATGCGCAGGACCAGGGACCGATCTTTCCGCACCACGGTCAGTTCGCGGAGTTCGCGCCCAAAACGGATGGTGCGGGCGGCGGGCGGGAGCCATTCGGCCAGGTCACTTTCCCGCGGCGGCGTCCAAGCCGGGTCTACGCTGTGGTCCTGGGCAAAGCACGAACGAAGCCAATCCGCGACAGAGGTCTGGCGCTCGGATCCGTCGTCCCCGTTCAGAACGCGGGACGGGATGTCCGCCACCCAGGAGGCGGGTTCGTAGATGTATCCTACCCACAGACGCCAAGGACCCCGGCGTTGCCTGGCCCTGTCCAGCGAGACGTCCCGGACGGCGGCGGGAAAGGTCATGCGCGACCAACCGGCGGATTCGCGGCGGAACGCCCCGTCCCGCAGGAATGGAGCGCCCTTCCGCGACAGCAGCGGACTTTTTTTTAAACGAGGTTTAGGCATGTTGGGCCTCCGGGTGTGTTGAAGTACCGCGGCACAGAAAGGGTTCTTTCGTCAAAGGCAACGCCTGCGGATGGGCTTCGAAGAAGCGGCAGGCTTCGAGGTTCAACACGCCGACAGGATCATGAAAATCAATCGTTACGCTTTGGCCGCACAGCGCGGCATACGACAGCACGATGATCTCGCGGAGCGGAATTCCGCGGGGCATGGTGGCCCCCAGGCACAGTTGCTGGCGGGGCCCCTTCGCGATGTTGGGGTGGAACACATCGGGCGGATACGTCACCTCGACAAAAGCCGTGCCCGGCAGCGGCTGTTTCACAACGGCTTCCGGATACACTATGCCCAGCACCGCGAGATCCGACTGCCGCAGCGTCCCGTCCACGTTGAGCTCAAGGGGAACGGGGACGTTCATCGCGACCAGGACCATCAGCGGATCCGCATCCAGGTGGCAGTCCGCCAGTCGCAGGCGGTACGGAGCGATCTGCGCGAGTTTCACGAGTTCGCCGTACTCCACCAGCTTCCGGCGACCCCACGCGGTGGCGCGGTCCATGCACGCGGCGGCGGCTTTCATCAATGCCTGCGACGCGTTGTTGAGGACCACTTGATCAAGTTGATTAAGTTTCATGGCGTCGCCTCCTGCCGGGGCCCGTGAACCAGGACACCGTCCTCGCCCGCGGTGAGGATGGCGTACCGCGCGGAATCCGCGCCCAGGCTGGCCAGCGGTTCAGTCCAGTGGGCTTCCAACCGGCGCACAGGGACCTCGCGGAACGTATGGATGTTGATCGAAGCGGACGCGCCGCCGCACGGACACCCGGGCAGGGCCTCTCGCCGGTTCATGAAGCGCGCGGGGCTCCAGTCGCGGCCGCAGGAGCAGCGGGCAGCGTCCACGAAGACGTACTGGTCGTCGAGCGCCAGGCGCGTCTTCTCGGCCTGCAGACCCGCGCTCGCCAGCAACTCTTCCGGGGAGGAGAGGCTTATGAATGTATTCACCGGAACGATCCGCAGGACGCGATGTGAGGCCCGGCAGTCCGGCGCGCGCGGCAGCGAACTCACGAGCGCCCGGTGGGAGATCGCGGAATAGGAGAGCACGGAATCGCGGACGGAGCGTCCAATGCCCAGCACATCGCGCAGGAGTTGATGCACACAAAGATCCGCGGCCAGGCTGCACAGACTCGGTATGCTCATGGTCGGGATTTCCGCTGCGGGCGGGCGTTCCGATCCGTCGCAGGCGTAGCGGCGCAGGGACTCGACCTCGGCCCAATCCCTTGTCCCAAAAACGCAGCCCGGGCAGGGCGTCTCGGCGGACTGATTGGAGAAGAACTGCACCTGGGCGGAAAGCGTCTCCCCATGCACCGACACGCGGATCAAGGGAATGCCCAACGCGCGGCTGATGTCGTTGGCCTCGAGTTCGGCCCGCAGATTGTCCACCGCGGCGACCAGGTAGTCGTAGCCGAGCAGGTCGTAGGGGCTCTGCTGCCCAAGGAGCCCGTCCAGCGCTCGGACCTCGATTTCCGGATTCACACGGGCGGCCCACGTGGCCGCCACCCGGACTTTCGCCAGGCCAATCTCGGCCGGTGTGACGGGATGGGTCTGCAGGCTCTCGGTCTTGATGTTCTTGCTGTCGATACACATCAGGGCGCGGATCATGCGCGCCAGGTGCGACACCACGTTCAGCCCGACACTCCCGCAGCCGGCCACGATCACGCGGACTTGGGCCAGGCGCTCTGCAGAATCGGCCGGCGCGCCCAGGATGGCGGGGAACCGGCTGGCCCTGCCGGGACGGGCGCTCGGGGGTGACGCCGGCGCGGGATGGTCAATCGTCATCGTCATTCGACGCCCTCCGGCCACCAGGTATAGCCGCCCTCCGTTGTCAGGTTCACGGGCCGATTGCACCGCGGGCAATCCGGCGTCAGCGCGGCGCAGCCTGTCGCGTCGGTTGTGTCCGCCGGTCCGCAGAGCACGGCCCCGCACACGCACTGATATACGGGGGCTTCCGCGACGACCGGCGTGCGGCACAAAACGCACTTGCGCCCGGCGACAGCCGGCGATGCCGACAGGACGGAGGCGCCCCGGAACAACGTGACGTGGACCACGAGGTCGTGGCGCGGAAAGACCAGCTCATCACGCTCCTGGAGTTCCGCGAGGAGCGGCACGGGATCCCCGTTCAGCACCATGCGCTCGATTCTCCTGCGGGCGAGCAACAGCGAGAGGCCGCGGTCTTTGCGCTGGATGGGCTGCAGCACGCACAGGGGGGGCGTCGGCACAAACTGGGGCCAGGGCTGGCCCGCGGGCTCGCCGGCCGTCAGCACCAGCGCCGTGGGCGCCTCGACCGGGATCACCGACACCGGCCCGCCGCCTCGAAGCGCGATCATGTGGTATATGTCCGACATGGTTTTTTAACCTGGTCCTATCTTGCACCCTGTTCGTTTTTCTACCAATGACCCGCACCTCCTCATGACAACAGACGTGGTCGCGGGAAATCGTTGGGAAAGACGGCGATCCTGCCCGGCGAGACTCCTTGTTGTCTCCTCATGCCGCTTCATCGCTGCTCGGGAGAGGTGACGTCTGGGAGGAAATCGAGAACTATCCGCGAAGCGTGCAACTTGTACCCGCCGTCGCGACGCGGACTCGTTTCGATCAGGCAGTCCTCGAACCCCTGTTCTTTCAGGCCTTGGCGAATGTTCGATACGACCCTGTACGCATTGGCCTCACTGGCCGCGGACCAGAGATCACGGCCGTTCCACGTATAATGCCGGCCTGCCTCGGAAATCGCATCCAGGAGCCCGGCCATGGCCAGGTAATCGGAGACGGCCAGCGTGGCCAAAACCTTTAAAAGAACGAACTCCCTCAGGGTCAAAGAGAGTTTGATGGCGCCCAGCCAGAGTTCGCGCGCGCCGTACTGCTCGGCGCTTTTCCGCAGGACCAGCGCGCCGGTATAGAACGCGTCCGGGGTTGAATGGGGGGCCGTCGGCGCCGGCTTTCCGCCGCCTCTCGCTGAAATGCGTTTCCTCTTCATCGATCACCTCCCTGTGCGCCTATTTCTCATTTCAACCGCAGGCTAGCACGCGTCGGCAATCGCTATGTTATTTAGAGGAAATATTTTTTTGCGACATCCCGTATCTCGTTCGGGGGGAACGAATCGTCATGCGATTTTTTTTCAAAATCACACTGAATCACAGGTCGGAAATCACAACACCCGGGGATCAGGCACGGCGGCCCATGAATCGTATCAACCCGCGCACGCGGTCGCGCTGCAACAAATCCGCATAGGCGCCCAGCCAGTCGCGGAGGCGGTGGGCCAGTTGGTTGAAGTGCTTGCTGCTGATCGGCCGACCGGGACGTGCGCCCAGCTTGGCGCACAGGAGAGCGACGGACTTCCATCCATCGGCAGCGCCGGGTAGATCCTGCTCCCCCGCTTCATCCAGCAGAAGATGGAGGAGATCCCAGAGCCGGGGTGGGAGTCGCGGCATGGGCGTGTCATTGATCCTGACCCGGCAGGAACCGTCGGGTAACGGCTGGGTCTGCAGGGATGCCGCGCCGGTCCCCGCTTCCGATGGATCCAGGGTCACGGACTGGCCTTCGTCCAACTGGTCCTGAAACCATTCCGCCATTTCCGCCGCATAATTCGCCGCGCGGGCCAGCTTTTTCGCATCGCGCTTCAGTTTGACCACCTTGGCTTCATTCAGGATCATACATCCTCCTGTGTTCGCTTTATTTAAAACGACAACGAACGCGCCTTCTTCATAAAGAAGACGTGGCGAATCAAGCTATGGGAGCGCTTACCTGTTGGGGTGCGCCGCGACGTGTGCCCATGACCTGCGGTGGCCCGCTGTGCGGGACCCACCTATCCGGGTACGATCGGGTGCACCATGCGGACAACGACGCGGACCCAGCCTGGCCGCCGGCGAACCGGTAAGGTCAGGCGAGCGAGCGCGGACCCCCAAGGGCCACGGACGCGCTGTGCCGCCATGGCCAGGGCTGGCCAGGCGAACACGCAGGGAGGGAACGTCCCGGAGGTGAGCGGCGGCACAGGCATACGGCAACCGCCGCGAGACAGCCAGGACTTGATACAGCAAAGCTGTCATTTCAAGTTTCTCTTATTTTAATCATCAATAGTCTATGTGTTTTTTTTCCTGCTTGTCAAGAGAGTTTTTTGAATACACGGGCCGCGACGCGTAACCGTCTTTGAGCAAATAGATAAAGCTATAAAAAAACCTCATTTATTATTCCTGGAACGCCATGGACGGCTGGGCATTGACGCCATGCAGGACGCTATACCGGGTGTCCGTCGCCCGCTTGCCTTCGTCGTACCGCGGTCTGCGGCGTTTGACGCCTCCCTCGGCTGATGCTACAAACGGGCGCATTCTTTTCCGGCTTCGAGGGAGTGATCCGTGTCCGCCGCCATCCTTACAGAGGGCCTGACCAAGCGTTTCTCGCAGAGAACGACCCTGCGGCAGGCGATGCTGCATCCGTTCCGCGGCCGGTCGAGTGTCCCCCTGACCGCGGTGGACGGGGTGAGCCTGGAAATCAAGCCGGGCGAGTTATTCGGACTGCTCGGCCCGAACGGCGCGGGCAAGACGACGCTGGTAAAGATGCTTTGCACGCTGATCCTCCCCGACGGCGGCCGGGCCGAGGTGAACGGGTACGACTTGTCCGACGAGGCCCGCGTCAAAGCGTCCATCGGCTTCGTCAGCGGCGAGGAGCGCAGCTTCTACTGGCGCTTGAGCGGGCGCCAGAACCTGGAGTTCTTCGCCGCGCTGCACGGCCTGTCGGCGGGCGAAGCGAAGCAACGGATTCACCACCTGGCGGAATGGCTGGAGCTGGGCGAGTTCCTGGATCGGCGCTTCGACCGTTACTCGTCGGGCATGAAACAGCGGCTGGGCATCGCCCGCGGCCTGTTGAACGATCCGCAAATCCTTTTCCTCGATGAACCGACTCGAAGTCTCGATCCCACCTCCGCCGGGCATTTGCGCGACATCGTGAAGCAGCTGGTCCGGGAACGCGGGCATACCGTGGTGCTGGTAACGCACCAGTTGCGGGAGGCCGAGGACCTGTGCGACCGCATCGCAATCATGCATAAGGGCCGCCTCCGCGTCGTGGCCGACCCGCCCTTCCTTCGTCGCCAGGCCGGTGTGCGGCATTATCGGTTGCGGGTTCGCGGGCTGAATGCCGAAGGCGCCGCCCTCGTGAAAGCCATGCCCGGGCTCGGCGTTCGGGAGCCCGCCGGAGAGTCCGGCCTGTTCGTGCTGGAACTGGAGCCGGCGGAACACAAGGCCGGCGAGGCCCTTGCGGATTTAATTGCCCGGGTGGTGGGCGCCGGGGGCCGGGTGGAAGACGTCGAAACACCGGAGGCCGCCCTGGAAGCGGTCTTCCGGAAGTTCACCGACGATGCCGGCCCGGGGGTGGGGGACGCGTCATGAACGGATGGCGCAAACCGCTGGCCTTCGTGAAGCGCGACTTGAGCGTGCTGATCAGCTACCCGCTCGCATTCTTTCTGCAGTTCTTCGGGATCTTCGCCACCATCCTGATGTTCTTTTTCGTCTCGCGGGTGTTCGGCCACGCGGCCAGCCCTTATCTCGAGGCCTATGGCGGAGACTATTTCTCCTTCGTGCTCGTCGGCCTGGCGTTCTCCGGATACATGACCGTCGCCATGCACTCCTTCGCCATGAGCATCCGGGAGGGACAGATGACCGGCACGCTGGAGGCCATGCTGGTCTCGCCCACGCGCCTGTCCACGATCCTGGTTTCCTCCAGCCTGTGGAACTTTACCTTCACATCCCTGCGGGTGCTGTTCTTCTTCCTGATCGGGTATGTCTGTTTCCGCGTGGATTTGAGCCGGGCCAACCTGCCAGCCGCCCTGGTGGTCCAGGGGCTGACGATCCTCTCCTTCAGCGCGCTCGGGATCATCTCTGCCAGTTTCATCATGGTCTTCAAGCAGGGCAACCCGCTCGACGCCCTGACGGCGGCCGCGTTCAGCCTGCTGGGCGGCGTTTTCTACCCCGTGGCGGTGCTGCCCGCCTGGCTTCAGCCGGTGGCCTGGTGCCTGCCCATCACCTACTCGCTGCACGCCATGCGCCTGGCCATGCTGATGGGCGCTTCCTGGCGGGCGCTGGCGCCGGACATGCTTATCCTCGCACTTTTTGCCGCCCTGCTGCTGCCCTGCAGCCTCATCGTCTTCCGGCGGGCTGTCCGCCGCGCCCGCCGCGACGGCACCTTGACGCAGTATTGAGGTATCCATGGCCATCAGCACCGCCATCATACAGACGGCAAGGCGCCTTGGCGGCCGGGTGCTGTCGTGGCCGGCCGTGGCCGCCTGTTTGAAATTTCTGCTCCCACTCCAATACCACATCCGGGATGCCGATCCCTCGCGGGACCTGGACGCCCTGGCTCTTTTTGGAACGGCCTTCCAGCCGGGCTTCCGCCCGGCCTTTCGGGCGTCGCTGGAGCAGGAATTTCGGAGTGCCACCCCGGACCACCACCGGTTTCTTGTCACCGCGGACACGGCGCGCTCCAGCCGGTTGGTGGGATATATCCGCTTGGAGGCGAGGCGGCAGGACTGGTGGATCACCGGCATGGAAGTGCGCCCGTGGTACCGCCGGCGCGGCATTGCGGAGGCCTTGACCCGCCGGGCCATCCGGATCCTGCAAGGAAGCGGGGTGGAGAACGTATGCCTGTCCGTCAGGGGTGACAATCTGTCGGCAATCCAGCTCTATGAGAAACTCGGATTCCGGCGCGAATCGGGTCTTTCCGACCCGACCTTGCGGCCCGGAGACATAGGGATGATGTTGAACAAGGTGTCCCACGGTTGATCGATTTGCGCCCGGTGAGGTCACCGGGCCTACAAAATCGCGCGTTTTTGCGCTGTAGGCCGCGTGCCCTCACGCGGCGCATGAATTGTGGGACATCTTGTGAAGCGGGGACCCCTCTCCCCGGGTGTCGCATGAAAGTGCTATCCTTTTTGCGGCCCGGCCCGACGAACGAATGCGCGTCAGCAGTCAGTCCGTGACGGCCGGCCGCAACAAAAAGCCGGCGTCACCGATACGTAATTCAACTCAATCCCAAGGGCGAACGTTTTTTCGCCATCGCTACAAAATCAATCAGATGCGGCAATAATGCCGTAACTTTATTGATAATATTGCCATAATAAAAGAACTTTCAAATTGCTTATGGCAATGCATTGCCACAATGTTGTCGGAGTTGATTTTAGTATACCCGGCGATGGCCTTTTAAAAAGGAGAAGAGAAATGGCAGAGGAACTGAATCCATTCAAGGTGGCGCAAGCGCAATTCGACGAGGCGGCGGAGGTGCTGGGGCTGGAGCCGGCGATGCGGGAATTGCTGCGCTGGCCGCGCCGGCAATACCGATTCACGATCCCGGTAAAGATGGACGACGGATCCACGAAGGTCTTTCACGGCTACCGCGTCCAATACAACGACGCGCGCGGCCCCAACAAGGGCGGCATCCGCTGGCACCCGGACGAGACGATTGACACCGTGCGCGCCCTCGCGGCCTGGATGACGTGGAAATGCGCGGTGGTGGATATTCCCCTCGGCGGAGGTAAGGGCGGCGTGACCTGCGACCCCAAGAAGCTCTCCGAGGGCGAAAAGGAGCGCCTGGCCCGCGGCTGGATGCGCGTGATGGCGCGCGAACTCGGCGAGCACCGCGATGTGCCGGCCCCCGACGTCTATACCACGCCTCAAATCATGGCGTGGATGATGGACGAGTTCGAGGTCATCACCGGCCGCTCACACCCGGCCGTGATCACGGGCAAACCGCTGGCGCTGGGGGGTTCCCAGGGCCGCGGCGACGCGACGGCGCGTGGCGGTGTGTACTGCGTCCGCGAAGCGTGCCGGGCGCTGGGCATTAATCCCAAGGGCCGCTACGCGATCCAGGGCTTCGGCAACGCCGGCCAGTTCGCGGCGCTGCTGCACCCCGAGATTCTCGGCGGCGGTACCCTGGTGGCGGTCACCGACACCAGCGGCGGCGCCTACAATCCCAACGGATTGGATCCCAAGGCGGTGGTGGAGTACAAGCTGAAGACCGGTCGGGTGGCCACATTCCCCGGCAGCGAACCGATCAGCAACGAGGACCTGCTGGAACTCGAACTCGAGGTGCTCTACCCGGCCGCGCTGGAGAACGTCATCACCGAAGCCAACGCGGACCGCATCAAGGCCCGCATCA
>JAHJJH010000310.1 GCA_018823105.1 Verrucomicrobiota bacterium
AGGAGCTCTCGGGGCTGCGGACGGGGAAGGCCTCGCCGAGCCTGGTGGAGAACATCCAGGTGGAGTACTACGGCACGCAAACCCGCCTGCGCCAGCTCGCCGGCATTGCCACGCCCGAGCCGCGCCTGATCGTGATCAATCCCTACGACCCCACGTCGCTGCAGGCCGTTGAAAAGGCCATCCTCGCCGCCAACATCGGCATCACGCCGATCAACGACGGTCGGATCATCCGCATCCCGATCCCGGAATTGAGCGAGGAGCGCCGCAAGGAGATGGTCAAGGTGGGGCACCGCATGGCGGAGGAGGCCCGCGTGGCCATCCGCAACGTCCGGCGCGAGGCCAACGAGCAAATCAAGGGGCTCCAGAAGAACGGAAAGGCCACCGAGGACGAGCGCGACGAGGGCCTCAAGGAAATCCAGAAGTATACCGATGACACCATCGGCAAGGTGGACGCCCTCATCGCCGCGAAGGAAAAGGACGTCCTGACCGTCTGACCTCCCCACGTCCAAGCGTTGGGCGTTGAGCCTTCGATCTGTAGCCGCGCCGTTCTCTATTTCCGCCTTCATCATGGAGGGCGAGCGTCCCCGCGAGCCGGTTTTTTACGGCGTGGCTGCAAGGTTGTTGTCGTTTCAGGCGTCTTTCTGCTTTTGACGTTGTCACCCCGCCGGATCTTGCCGGATACTTCCACGGTTTGCACTTGTGATGACGGCCGCTTCCAAAACCTTGTACGCGTATGTCCTGGCCCGCCGCCGGCCGGTTTTTCTCGGCTTGCTGCTGGTGCTGGCCGTGTGCGTGATCGGGCTGGGCGTGCCGTTCATCCTGCGCTACGCGATTGATGCCCTCACCGCCGGCCGGCTGACGTTCCCGGTCCTGCTGACCTGTTGCGCCGCCTACGTGGGCGCCACGTTGCTGACGTCCGCGCTCTCCCTGGCCATGCGCCGAGTCCTGCTGGGGCTCGGCTACCAGGTCGAGTACGATATCCGCCGCGACCTGTTCGCCCACCTGACCACGCTGGACGCGGCCTTCTACCAGCGCGAACGGACCGGTGATCTCATGACGCGGCTCAACTCCGACCTGGGCGCCGCGCGCGACCTGGTAGGCCAGGGCCTGCTCCAGGCCTCCCGCATGGTCTTCGGCTTCACCCTCGCCTTTGGCATCATGTTTATCCTGGATGTCCGGATGGCCCTGACCGTCCTGGGCATCCTGCCCTGCGTCAGCACCGGGTTCTTCTTTCTCGTGCGCCGGATTCGTGCCCGCTATGACGTTTCCCAGGAGCAGTTCTCCGCGCTCTCGAATTTTGCCCAGGAGAGTTTTGCGGGCATCCGGACGTTGAAGGGCTTCGGCATCGAGCCGCGCCGCCTGGAGGGCTTCCGGCGGATAAACGAGGACTATGTCCGCCTGAACCTGGCCCTGGCGCGCGCGGAGAACCCGGTCTGGCCGTTCATGGCCCTGGCGTTTTCGATCGGCATCGCGCTGCTCCTGCTGATCGGCGGCCGGCAGGTGATCGAAGGCCGGATTTCGCTGGGCACGTTCGTCCAGTTCAACCAGTACCTGCTCTACCTCCAATGGCCCATGCTCGCGCTGGGCTGGACCACGAACCTTTGGCAGCGCGCGATCGCCAGCTGGCGCCGTCTCTGCGCCATCCGCGACGCCCGGCCGGAGGTGGGCGACGGGCCCCGCACGGACGTCGCCCTGGTCGAGCCGCGCGGCGCCCTGGCATTCCGTGGCGTGAGCCTGTCGCGGGAAGGGCGGACGCTGCTGGACCGCGTGGATTTGGTCATCCCCGAAGGCTGCACGGTGGGCATTACGGGGCCGACCGGCAGCGGCAAGACGCTGCTGGCCTCCCTGATCGTGCGCCTCCTGGATCCCAGCGAGGGCGAGGTGCTCATCGGGGGGCATGACCTGCGCGAGATACCCCTGGCCGTTCTACGGCGGCAGATCGGCGTCGTGGCACAGGAGCCGTTCCTGTTCTCCGATACCGTCGCGGGCAACATCGCCTTCGGACGGCCGTCCGCCGTCGAACCCGTCCTGGACGAGGATATTCTCTGGGCGGCCGAGGTAGCTCACCTGCGGGCCGACGTGGAGCTTTTCCCGCAGAAATTCCAGACCCTGGTCGGCGAGCGCGGCGTCACGCTCTCCGGCGGGCAGCGCCAGCGCGCCGCCTTGAGCCGTGCGCTCGCCCGCAGCCCGCGCTGGCTGATCCTCGATGACGCCTTCTCCGCCGTGGATACGCAGACCGAGGCGCGGATTCTCGAACAATTAAGGCCTGTCCTGGCGGACCGCACCACCATCCTCATCAGCCACCGGGTATCCACGCTGCGCCATGCGGACCGGATCGTGGTGATCGAAGGCGGCCGCGTGACGCAGCAGGGGACCCACGCCGAGCTGGTGGCCCGGCCCGGCTACTACCGCACGCTCGACGAAATCCAACGGCTGGAAGCCCGCCTGGAGGAGCCATGAGCGCCCCCGAGAGCGAGATCCCGGCCCGTCTCTTCGACCGGCGCCTGCTCGGCCGCCTGCTGCGCTATGCCGCGCCGTTCCGCCGGTATCTCCTGCTGGCCGTAGTGCTGATTGCGCCCATGGCGCTGCTGACCAACCTGCTGCCGCTGCTCCTGCGCGCCGCGGTGGATGGCTCCATGCTCGCCGACCTGCCGGCCGCGGAGCGCTTCCGCAGCCTCGCGGGCACCGCGGCCCGGTATGTCGGCATCGCCGCCCTGGCCTTCGGCCTGCGGTACGCCCATACCCTGCTGCTGTCGTGGATCGGCCAGCGCATTCTGTTCAATCTCCGCGGCGATATTTTTGCCAAGATCCTGCGCCTGCCGCTCCGCTACTTCGACCGCCATCCCGTGGGCCGCCTGATGACCCGCGTCAGCTCGGATGTCGAGGCCATGCAGCGATTGCTGACCGACGGGCTGGTCGGCTTGATCGGCGACCTGTTCATGCTGGTGGGGCTGCTGGGGTTCATCTTCTACCTCAACGCCCGGCTCGCCTCCCGGCTGCTCATCCTGTTGCCCGTCCTCTTTGTGGTCGTCGCGCTGATCAACCGCCGCATCCGCCAGGCGCAGCGCCAGGTCCGCCAGCGCCAGTCCGCCCTCAACTCGCACCTTCAGGAAATGCTCACCGGCATGCTGACGATCCAGTTGTTCAACCGCGAGGCGCACGTCCAGAAGCGGTTCGACCATTTCAACGCCGGCCTGCGGGATGCTTTCGTTCTGGCCATCCGCTGGTTCAGTTATTTCTTCCCGGCCATCGAGGTGCTCAACGCGCTCTCCCTGACCATCGTCCTGGCCGTCGGCGGGCATGCCCTGATGCGCGGCGAGCCGGACATCACCCTCGGTGTCCTTGTGGCCTTCGTGGCGTATATCCGGGAATTTTTCCGCCCCCTGGAAGACCTCTCCGACAAGTCCAACATCCTCCAGTCCGCCATGGCTTCCTCGGAGCGGGTCTTCGGCCTGCTCGACGAGCCCGAGGAACGGCCCGATCCGCCGCGCCCTGCCGAATGGCCCGCGTTCCGGGGCGCCGTGGAATTCGATCATGTCTGGTTCGCCTACGAGGGCGAGGACTGGGTCCTGCAGGACCTCTCCTTCCGCATCCGGCCCGGCGAGTCCGTCGCCGTGGTCGGCGCCACGGGCGCGGGCAAGACGTCGCTGATCAGCCTCCTGGCGCGTTTTTACGAAGTCACGCGCGGCGCCGTGCGGGTGGACGGCCTCGACGTGCGCGCCGTGCGCCGGGCCGAACTGCACCGGCGGATCGGCCTCGTGCCGCAGGATCCGTTTATCTTTTCTGGGACCCTCGCCTCCAACATCAGTTTGGAAGACCCCGAGATGGGACGCGATCGTGTCGTCGAGGCGGCGAAGTTTGTAAACGCGCATGGCTTCATCGAGGCGCGGCCCGGGAGGTACGACGGCCCCGTGTTGGAGCGCGGCGCGACGCTGTCCACCGGGCAGAAGCAACTCCTCGCCCTCGCGCGCGCCCTGGCGCAGAACCCGGACATCCTGCTGATCCTCGACGAGGCCACGGCCAGCGTGGACACCGAGACCGAACGGTTGATCCAGGACGCCCTGCAACGTCTGATGAAAGGCCGCACGAGCATCGTCATCGCGCACCGGCTCTCGACTATCCGGCACGTGGACCGCATTCTCGTGTTACGGCAGGGGCATCTGATCGAAGAGGGGACCCATGCCGAACTGATCCGCGCCGGGGGGTATTACCGCCGCCTGTACGACCTGCTCTCCCATACGTCCAACGGATAAGAGCGACCCACCCGCGGGCTCGCTGGCGCCTGCTGTAGCCGGGGTCGGCGACCCCGGCGGCCGGGACCACCGGTCCCGGCTACAAGGGGACAGCGTGGAAGCTGTCCCTCCCGGGGTGGTTATCACAAGGCGTACAGCGCGTCGAAATATACGAAGGTCAGGGCGAGGTAGGCCAGCCCAACCACGATGCCGAACGGGTAGCCGATGATCCAGAGGAACGTCATTTTCGGCTTGTAGAATTTCAGGCTGGTCGCCGTGGTCATGACGTTCGCCCAGACCCACCAGAAACTGACCAGGGCCAGCAGGTAAAAGCCCCAGCGGGAGCCGGCAAACGCCAGCGCCACGCCGGCGGTGTTGGCCGGGCAGGCCACGAAGACGTCGGCAAAGGCTATCCCGTAGTGCGATTTCTGCTGATGCCAGTCGTCCTGCGAGCCGTCGGGGTTGTTGAAGACCCCCCCGCGCATGGTTCGGAATTGCACCACCCAGAGTAACAGGCCCAGCATGCCCATGAAGACCAGCAGCCCGTACAGGCTCCACCGAGTGAGTAATGACAGGCTTTCCATGACTCCTCCTCTGGCGGCGCGCAAAACGCCGGCGGCTAGGGCAGAACGTGGATGCCGTAGGATCGGGCCCCGGTCGCCCCGGGGTTGGTGAAGCCGGTGGTGGTCTCGAACCAGGGGGGTACGCCGCCCGCGGCGGTGGCCGTCCCCTCCACATTGGTAGGATAGGTATGATTGCCGTCCGCGGACAGAATGCTGTACTGCTTCCCGTCGCGCGCCGTCCACCAGAGGACCTTGTCGCCGCCGGCGTCCCTAAAGGCCGTAATCTGGAGGAAAGCATCTTCATCGGTGGGGTCGGTCCCGGCCGTAGACTCCTCGCCGTCGGGAACGCTGTCGCCGTCGGTGTCGGGATTGTTCACGAGCGTGACGGTGGCCGGATCGAACTCCGAGCCCTCGACTTCCTCCTGGTCGGTCAAGGTATCGCCGTCGTTGTCCGTCGAGAGTTCGTCAATGACCCCGTCGCCGTCGGTGTCCAGGTCCGGCCTCTTGATATCCACGGCCTGGAGAAAGCCGGCGTAGTTCACCAGCGTGCCGTTCGTGCTCGTGAAGATGCCGCCCGGCTGGCCCGCCGCGCTGACATGCCGGTAGTCGACCCCGCTGAGCAGGACGGTGTTGGTGGACATCGTTCCGGACCCGTCGTGGACGGTCGAAAGCTGGCGGTACTGCGCTTGGCAAACGGGGATGCCGCCCAAGACGGCAAGATAGCATACGCTTCGCCAAAGCCGTTTCATGATGTGCCTCCTAATTGCCTGCGCGTTCCTAAAACCGAATATGCTCTCGCGACCGCGACAGGTAAAGCCATTTTGGCGCCCTCCAGCCGGCATGGAATCAGCCGGCCCGTCTATTGTACCTGCTGCTTCAGGGCCTCGACTTCGCGCCGCAGTTCGGCGATTTCCGCGTCCTTCGCCAACATCATTTGATACAACCCCTGGATGGCGGCCAGGGCTACGCCGTCGGCATCGCTGGAGTTGATATGTCGCTCGTCCTCCCCCAGCCCGAAGGCCGCACGGAAATCCTGCGACATGGGGCCGATGTGGCGAATAGACGGGTCCTGCGTCTTCAGGTTCCATGTGGTCACGGGTAAGGTCGCCACCCGCTCCAACAACGAGCGCGGATCAATCGGCTCGAAGTTCTCCTTCACGTTCCGGTCGGAGATGGAACTCCAACTGCCGCCGCCCGACGCGACCTGAACGCCCACGCCCGCGGCGGTGAAGATTCGATATCCGCCGTAGGACCGAAAGGTCGTCTCGTTCTCGGCGGAGGAACCGATCGAGCCGTGGCTTCCATCGCCCCACACAAAGGCGCCGTTATGACCGGCGACAGCCTCTCTCCCGGCGGCAAACGCCAGGGTGACGTTATTGGACACGACGCAGGCGGACCCCCCCGGGATGACGGCATAAAGCACATTGCTGCCGATGACGTTGTACGTGCCGCCGCCGATGGCCGAATGCCAGGCGCCGTTGCTGATGACGTTCTCCACCCCGCCGCCGATCGTGCAGTAATAAGAGGCGCGCTCAATGACGTTGCTCTGTCCGCCAGGGATGGTGCAATACATGGCGTCAGCCTCGATCCGGTGATACCGTCCGCCGCCGATAAACGAGTAGTCGGCGTTCCGTCGCATCTGGTTCTCCTGGCCCCCGGCAATTGTGCCCGCCATCACATCGGCCAGGATTTTGTTTTGGATTCCCCCCCCGATGACGGAATTGTCAGCGTTGGTGCCGATCAGGTTGTCCTGCCCTCCGCCGATCGTGCCCGTCAGCACATCGTGCAGAATGTTATTTTGATAGCCGCCGCCGATGACGGCATACCATGAATTGGTGCCCACGTCGTGGTACCGGCCGCCGGAGATGGCGGAGTAAAGGCTGTAGTTGCTGATGCAGTTTTCGGCGCCGCCGGCGATAGTGGCATATCGGGAATCGTCGAGCACGTCGTTCTTCAAGCCGCCGGCGATGACCGCGTAATCCGAGTTTATTCCAATGCTGTTGGTGGCGCCGCCGGCGATGGCCGCCGAGTCGCTGTGGGCGCCCACCCGGTTATAGACCCCGCCGCCGATGACCGCATTCGCGGCGTTGGTGCCGATGAGGTTCCTTTGACCCGCCGCGATGGCGGAATATTTGCTGTTTTCACCGACCTTGTTCTGAAAGCCTCCGCCGACAACGGAACAGGCGGCATTTGTTCCGAGGCTGTTTTCCCGCCCGCCCGCGATGAGGGCGCCCCAACTGCTGCCCCCCAGCTTGTTGTCGGCGCCACCGCCGATGGTCGAGTACCAGGAGTTGGTGCCGACATCATTGAGCCGTCCGCCCACAATCGTGGCGCCCTGGCTGGCGCGACCCACCTCGTTTCCGCCGCCGCCGCCGATCGCGGAACATTCCGAGTTCGTTCCGATGCGGTTGATCTGTCCCCCCGCGACCACGGCGTAGTCGCCACCGTCGTACACCTTGTTGCCGCCGCCGCCGCCGATGACGGCACAGTGTGCGTTGGAGCGGATGCCGTTGTATTCTCCCCCGCCAATGACGGCGCCGGAGCTGTTGGTCCCCACGCTGTTGTAGGCGCCGCCGCCGATGGCGGCGTTGGTGGCAAAGACGAGAATCTGATTTTGATACCCGCCCGCGATCACGGCATTCCGCGCTTCGCGCGCGATGGAATTATTGTAACCCCCCGCAATGGTCGCGGACTGCGCATTCGTGTCAATCTGGTTCTGATATCCGCCGCCGATCGTCGCGTACCACGTATTCTCCCGCAGCCGGTTGAAGCCGCCGCCGCCAATGGTCGCCCAACTGGCTGAATCTTCCACCCGGTTGTCGTTGCCCCCGGGAATGGTGGCATAGTTGGCGGTGTAACCTATCCGGTTGGCCGAGCCGCCGCCGATGACGGAATAATCCGCGAGATTGCTGATGATATTGTCCCGGCCGCCGCCGACCGCGCTGTAGTCGGCCCGGGCCACCGCGCCCTGACCCATGGCCGTGACGTGGGCGCCAATGGCCTGCGGCGCCGGGGTAAAGGGGCCGTTCTCGTCATAACCCGACGGCGCGTACGAATCGTCGCCGTCCTCCAATCCCGCGGGCATGCTGCTCCAGTCAATCTTGTTGCTGGTCACCGCCCCGGCGGCCAAGTCCACATTGGAGACGGCGCCGTTGGCGAGATCCGCGCTGGAGACCTGCCCGTCCAGGATATGGAAGCCGTAGATCTGGTCCGTTCCGATGTGGTGGGTCTGCACCGCGTTCGCCGGGAGGCTGGCCGCGTAGCGGGCGTACCCCACGGACACCATCTGCTCCCGGGGAGACATCACATTCGTGCCGATCACCACCTCGATCCATACCTGCGTCTGCATCAGGGCGGTCTCCAGGCTTCCCCACGTGATGTTGTCGCCGATGTAGGTCGAGTAGAGCCCGTCCACGACCGCCACGTCGTTGGAGTCCTCGCAGGCCGGGAAGGCCCCGCCCGTGGGCGCGTCGAATAGCCGGAAGGAAATGGCCATCTTGCCGCTGAAAAGGTTCGTCCCGTCCACCAGCCGGCCCTGGTAGTTGATCAGGTTCGGGATGACCGGTCCCTGCGCGGACGAGATCAGCGCGGTGGCGAGTGCTACGGCGATAGACAGCAGTCCTGTTCCATGTGTTCTCACGATTTCCTCCAATGATTTCTCCAAGCTTGATGGTGCACCATACAGGGTTGGTCGGAGCCAGGTAAGAAATAATCGCAAAAATAATGAAACCGGCGCGATAAAAGAAACCCTTGCGAACGACAAAGAACCGTGAGGGTGAAGATGTCCGGCCTTAGGTCTCTGAGACCGCGAGGCGCGGGGGGCAGGTTTGATCGCGCCGGGGGCAGGCCGTTCGGCATGGGATTTGCTTTATAAACACAATATGGAGGCTGATTGGAAATGAAGCGGGCCATCATGGTGGCGGCGGCGCTCGGATGGGGCGTCGCGTGGCGGGCGGCGGGCGCGCCGGGCTACGGCGCGCCGCTCTCGATCACCACCGGCGCGATCTATCGCGTGGGCACGGTGACGGCCCTGCAGAACGCCGTGGCCTCGATCAATGCGGCCGGGATCCCGGCCACCGTTCTCGTTTCCAATGGAACCTACGTGTTGACCGACTGGGCCCTGCCGATCACGTGCGACCGCGTGATCATCCGGAGCTTGAGCGGCGATCGCGACGCCGTGGTCATCCGCGGGCCGGACGAGGGCCCATCCGCCTCGCTGGAGCACGTCTTCTGGGTCCAGGGCTCCCACGTGACCATCGCGGATATGACGTTCGGATGGTGTCTTTACCACGGCATCCAGGCGCACGGGCAGGCGCCCTATGATGTGTCCAATTTATGGGTCCACAACTGCCGGATCGTCAACTGCAACGAGCAGTTCATCAAGGGCACGTCGGCCGACGCCGATCCCGAGGGCGTGACGGACACGGTGGTCGAAAATTGTCTTTTTGAATTCACCAACCGCTGGGCCTACCAGTACTACACGGGCGGGATTGACGCCCACAAGGTGGCCAACTGGACCGTGCGCGACAACCTGTTCCGGTACATCCGCGCGCCGGACGGCTACGCCGAACACGCCATCCATTTCTGGAAGCGGAACACCGCGCGGCCGCAGAACGTGATCGTCGAGCGCAACATCGTCGTGAACTGCGACCGCGGCATCGGGTTCGGGCTGGGCTCGTGGGCCGACGGGCACGACGGCGGGTCGAGCGTGATCCGCAATAACTTCGTCTACAACGACGGCGTGGGCGATTATACCGATGTCGGTATCGGGCTGGAGTCGGCCACCAGCGTCAAGGTGGACAACAACACCGTGGTCGTGCCGTACTGGGCGCCGATCGAGTACCGCTGGACCGGAAGCTCGAACCTGGTCTTCCGTAACAACCTCGTCAACGGGAGCATTACCGCCCGCGACGGCGCCCCGGTGCCCGCCCGCTCGAACAACCTGGAAAGCGTCCAGGCGTGGTGGTTCCGCAACCTGACCAACGGCGACCTGCATATCAAGCCCGGCGTCACGAGCGTCCTCGACAAGGGCTGCGTGGTGGCGGCGTTCGCGAACGACCTCGACGGCGACGCGCGGCCCGTCGGCGCCGCGTGGGACATCGGCGCGGATGAATACGAGTCCTGGTCGTCGGATTCCAACGACGACGGCGTGCCGGACGGGTGGTACCTGCAGTACGGGCTGAACCCGACGAGCCTGACCGTGGCCGTCGAGAACGACGACGAGGACGAGGACGACAACAAGGAAGAGTGGATCGCGATGACCGATCCGACGAACAGCCTCTCGTTCTTCCGCGTCGCGGGATTCGGCCAGGCCAACTCCTTTGCGGTGACCTTCCTTTGTTCCACGGCGCGAGTCTACTCGCTGGAGAGCAGGGAGATCCTGGATGCCGGTTTCTGGATGCGGGTGGCAGGGCGAACGAACGTGCCCGGGGAGGCAAGCGGAACGCTGATCCTGACCGACACCAACCCGGCGATCTTCCGGGCATACCGCGTCGGCGTGGCCCTGCCGTAGTTCGGCGGGGCGACGTTTCTTTACACGGACGGGCCGGCTCACTACTGTAAAATGTGAGGTGGCCGGCTTTAGGGTCCCGCAATGAGAAACGTTCCCTGGAAACTTTACGCGCTTGGGTTTCTGATTTGGCTGCTGGGCAGCGTCGCGCGGGCGGCCACGCCGGTCCCGATGTCGAGCCAGCCGGGCTTGACCTACACGGAAGATTTCGGGGACATTGCGAGTTGGGCCGACGACTTCAGCAGCGGGATCGGCGCCAACCGGTTTGCCGGGCTGGACCCCTACGGATCCGGGCCGATCCCGACGGCCACGAATATCACGATTGATTCCACCAATTGGGTGTCGGGCACCGCGGGCGGCCGGCAGAGGGGAAGCGGGACCCTCGTGCTGCTGGCCACCGGCACCTCGGACAACACCACGTCGGTGGCCGTGGATTTCTACATGGATTTCACCGGCGTGTCGGCCGGCACGTTGAGCTTCGACTGGGCCGCGGTGAGCAATTCCACGGGCGACCGGAGGAGTTCACTGCGGCTGTACGGGTCCACGGACGGCAGCGCGTTCACCGAGCTGACCGGGGCCCAAGTGCTGAATATTCAGAACAACACCTCGACCAACGGATCGGTGTCCGGCGTCGCCCTGCCTTCCGCGTTCGACGGCCACCCGGGCGCCCGCCTCCGTTTTTATGTCCATAACGGGACGGGGGGAACGACGGGTAGCCGCCCCAAGATCAGCCTGGATAACCTGACCGTGACGGCCGCCGGCGGCGCGTCCACCAACGCGTTCACCGTCATGGCGGCCAACCTGGCGTCGCAGAATGCCGCATGCACGACGGAATATCACTCCGCCGCGGGACGAATTTTCCAGGGCTTGAAGCCGGACATCGTGGCCATCCAGGAGTGGAACGTGACGAATGCGAACCGCCGCGCGTTCGTGGACCTGTATTTCGGTACGGGATATTCCTTCTACGTTGAGTCGTCTGTGTACTGCCCGATGCCCAACGGGATCATCAGCCGCTGGCCGATCACGGCGTCCGGGGAATGGAACGACACGAATATGTACAACCGCGATTTTGCCTGGGCCACGATTGACCTGCCCGGAACGCAGGTCCTGCACATCGTCAGTGTTCATATCAAGGCCGGAGATGATTCCGCTGACGAGAATCAGCGCGAGGCGGAGGCGCGCCAGCTGACCAATTACATCCATGCGGCCGGCTGGCCCTCGTCCGAGTTCATCATCATTGCCGGCGATCTCAACGCGTCGGACCGCGGCGACCGGGGGCTGACGGTGCTGACCAACATCGTCAGTGACAGCCGCCAGCCGGCGGACCAGAACACCAACAAGACCACGAACGTCATCCGCACCCGGCCCTATGACTACGTGCTGCCGAACCCGCTGCTGGATTCATACCATGCGGCCGTGGTCGTGGACGGCGTGACCTTCTCGAACGGCATGGTCTTCGACAGCCGACTGTGGGCCGTGCCGCCCTCGCCGATCCTGTCCGGCGATTCCGCGGCCACCGACGTCCAGCACCTCTGCGTGATGAAAAAGTTCCTGCTGCCGGATGCCTGCACGGACTGCGACGCGGACGGCATGCCCGACGCGTGGGAGATCCAGCACTTCGGCAACACGGCGATGGCTTCGACCAACACGGACTACGATAACGACCGTTTCTGGGACCTGTATGAGTACTATGCGGGTACCGTGCCGACCAACGCCGGATCGGCACTGGCCATGGATGACGTGCGGGGGCTGGGGACCAACAAGTACCTGATCCGCTGGGACAGCGTCGACGGGAAGGCCTACCGGGTCCTGCGCGGCACCAACCTGCTGAACAGCTTCACCAGCGTGCGGACCAATATCGCCGCCACGGCGCCGGTCAATGTCTACACGGACACCGCGCCCTCGAGCGCCACGCGTGTGTTCTACCGGATACGGGGACCCGTGAGGGCGGCGATGTTTAGAGTGGCGTTTGCCCCCGGCTTGACGTAACGTTTGACTTGTCCCGCTGAAAAACCCGCCAAGGGCAGGAAGTCTTTCATGCCGGACAACCCTATAATGAAAACAGGATGCACGCGGCGTTCCGGCCATTGGCTCGTGCTGGGGCTGGGCTTGTTGCTCGGCGCGGTTTCCGTCCGCGGGGCCGACCTCGCGTTTACCGTGATGGCCGCCAACCTTTCGGGGCTTGAGTCCACCTATGGGGAGCCGGCGCGGCGCATTTTCCAGGGGTTGAAGCCGGATATTGCGGGCATCCAGGAGTGGAACATCACGGACGCAGACCGCCGGGTTTTCGTGGATCGTAATTTCGGGACGGGTTTCTATTTCTGCGTCGAGTCGGAATACCGCGACAAGGTCCCCAACGGGGTCATCAGCCGCTGGCCGATCACTGCATCGGGTGAATGGATTGACCGGATCGTGGGCAACCGCGATTTCATGTGGGCGACGATTGACCTGCCGGGGCCGCGCGACCTGCACGTGGTCAGCGTACACTTCAAATCCGGCGAGAGCTGGTACCAGAAAAAGGGCCGCCAGCGCCAGGCGACCGCGCTGGTGGAGTACATCCGGCAGGCGGGGTGGCCGGCCGGCGATTACCTTGTTATCGCGGGCGACCTGAACACGGTAAGCCGGAATGAGCCGGCCCTGAAGACGCTGTCCGGCCTCGTCAGCGACCGACGCCAACCGGCGGACCAGGCGGGGGACAAGGACAGCAACATCCCGCGCCAGCAGTGCTATGACTATGTCCTTCCGAATCCCGCGATGGAGGCCCTGCATGTCCCGGTCGTGATCGGCGGCGTGACGTTTCCGGACGGGATGGTCTTCGACAGCCGCCTCTGGTCCCCGCCGCCTCCGCCGATCCAGCCGAATGATTCCGCGGCGGAGGGCATGCAGCATCTGTGCGTGATGAAGAGCTTCCGGTTGCCGGACGGCGCCGGCGCCATGCCTTGACGGCCTGTTGCCCAGGCATCCTGGGCCGTTGTAGCTGCGCGTCTGCGACGCGCAGGCCGACGGGTGCCGAAGAAAAACGGCGCCTCACAGAGGCGCCGCTACAACAGAACACCCGAAGCGTCATTTCGGCAACACGCCGGGGACGCTGGGTACGGATGGCCCGGGCGGCGTGTTGGATAGTTCGTCGCTGGACGGCGGAGGGTCCTCCTCTCATGGGTATGCGACCGAAGCCTCGCTGCCCCCCGGCGCGGTAAACCTATTGTCGCGCCCCGCGGCCACCGAGGCCGTGACGTTCTCGTACCCTTATGGCGCCGGGTGGGTCGTATACTCCTCGATCCCGCTGGACTTCTTCCTGGCAGGCAATGGCCCCGCCGCCTTCCGCGACATCTACGCGCCGAACGTGGTGGAATACGGCTGCGAGCTGCAGTGATCCGCCGGCCGCGAAAGATGCTTGAGCCGTCCTTCCCGGCGCCGCATAATGGTTACTTGGAGGCGCGGCCATGACGCCGGAGCAGCGCAAACAGTATCTTTCGATCGCCAGCCGACGCGCGAAGCCGGGGTCCGGGAGTTCGGAACGGACGCTGCGTGAACGAACCGAGGCCTATGGCTCTCCAGACCTGCATTTTCTCATGGGCCGCGTTGAGTTTGTCGTGGCGGGCGGGTTGGCCACGCGCCTCTACATGCCGGAGCGCATGACCCTGGATACGGACATCCTCATCAGGCCGGGGGATGTATCTCGAGCGGAAGCGGCGTTGAGGGACGCGGGATGCGAGAAGCAGGGCCCGCTTACCATCGGCGGGAGCACGTGGAGGATGCCCGATGGTCGCAGCCTGGATCTCGTGGCGCTCGATGAGCCCTGGACCGATGAGGCCCTTCGCGCCCCCGTTCCGGGAAGGGATGGCCTCCCGTACATCGATCTCCCATACCTGGTTCTGATGAAACTGGCAGCGAGCCGGGCGCAGGATCTGGCCGACATCAGCCGGATGCTTGGGGGGGCTGGCAAAAGCGCCGTAGAAACCATCCGCCGGATTGTCAGCCTCTACCGGCCGCAGGACGTCGAAGACCTGGACAGCCTAATTCGGCTGGGGAAACTCGAATACGAGGGCCTGTAAAACGAAATTCGTGCATGGTGAAGGCTCTTGCTGTAGCCGCCCGCGTCGAGGGCGGCAAATGGCCGCGGTCAGCGCCCGCGGCTACAGTTTTACTGGCATGCTTTGCTGGAAATAATGACGTACAGAAAAGGATGCATGTCATCCCAAGCATAGCGATGGATCTCCTTGGTGCTGAATGAGTTGAAGGTCCCTCATCCCGATCGCTTCGCATCGGGATTCGGGATGACAATACTGTGCGCACAACAGCTTCTGGGACAGTACACTAATACGGTCGGATAAAATCGTCGTGAATTCCGCTGCTTTGGCGCCTGTATTTCTTGACATTGGCATACGGTCTATTCTAGAAATTCTCTAAATGTGTTTTATTCAGCTTGGGTGACGGCACGACTTTATCGCAGGAGGGGGGGAAGATGAAAAACAAACCGGGCGATACGTCTGCCTGCCGGAAGCGCAGGTCTCCTTCCCCTTGGAATTCTGTCCCCGGATATGTCCAAGCCCTAAAAAGCGCAATCGGTCTGTTTCCGATGCCTGAACTTGTCCGCCGGAACGGAAGGATTGCCCTGATGGTGTTGTTCGTGATGCTGCTGGTCGTCGCGCCGGCTTGGGCGCAAGGCGCCGGCGCGGGCGGCGGATGCCTCCGTGGACGCTGCTCGGCAGAACGGGGCGTCCGAAGTCTCCTTGGGCTCGTTCTTTGTCAATTCGCGCCGGCTGATCACCCTGGGCGAGAATCCGTCACTGACGACGATCACGGCGCAGGGCGCGGAGCTCGATCACAAGACGATGAAGCGATTGGACGGCTCGACCGACCGGTTGCCGGGGGCGGCCGGTGGGCCGGCGGATACGCTGGCCCTCGGTGATAGAAAGGAAAAATTTTAATTACCGAAGAGGGTCCTTATGCAGCACCAAATAAAAAGAGCGTTCGTTGCCGTCAAGAGGGGAACCCTCCTGGCCATCTTCTGCGCCACAGGCTCCTCGGGGTGGGCCCAGCAGATGCTCTTTGTCGGCTGTGCCAATTCCTCCACGACCGCCGTGATGGACGTGTCGGGTACGCCGCTGTACAAAATCACAAACCTGTGGCGCAGCGTGGTGGGCGTCGAGGTGGATCCCGTCAACCAGCACGTGTACATGGGCGGCGGGAACTACCACACGGTGGTCCGGGCCAATTACGACGGCACCGGACTGACCCAGATCAATACCGGAACCAGCACGAATTACGCCGGGGGGAAAGCGCCGTTCGGCGAACGCCTCGACCTGGCCCTCGACGTGGCCGGCAACCGGCTCTTTATCACAACCGGGGGCGCCGGCCAGCAGGTCTGCGTCGGGAACCTCGACGGCACCGGGAACACGACCGTCCTGTGGGATACCGGTCATCGGCTCAACGGGATCGAATACGATCCGCTCGGCGACAAAATCTACTTCGCGGATCTTGATGCGGGGATCTACGTCGCCAATGCCGACGGGAGCGGCTCGCCCACCCTCCTTTACGCCGGACTGAATTTCCGGCAGTTGACCCTGGACTCCGCCGCCGGAGTGATCTACTGGACGGACTGGGCCAACAACGCCATCCGCGCCGGCTCCATGTCCGGAGGGGCGACCAGCACCGTGTTTTCCGGGTTGGCCGGTCAACCCTACGGCATTGACCTGGACCCCGCGAGCGGAACGCTCTATTGGACGGAGTGTTTCGGTGGCCAGGTTTACTCCGGAAACACGAACGGGAGCGGGAAGACCTTGATCGCGGGTGTCTATGACACCCGCGGCCTTGCCGTGACACGCTCGGGGACGAGCGCGGCCCCGGAAATATCGGTGCTGGGCACGAACGGTGAGGCGGTGGCGGACGGCGAGGCGCCCTCGGCCGCCAAGGGGACGGATTTCGGCAGCATCGTGTACGGGATCTCTCTGACGAATACGTTCGCGATCACCAACAGCGGGAGCGGATCGCTTACAATCAGCGGCGTGGGCATGTCGGGCGCCGGCGCCGCCGGCTATTCCGTGCCGGACATGCCCTCGGTGGTGGACGCGGGGGCGGTGTCGAATTTCAGCCTGGTCTTCAATCCCCCGGGAGCAGGCGACTGGCCGGCGGCGGTGACCATCACCAACAACAGCACCAACACCGAGTACGTGGTCAACGTGACCGGGACCGTCAGCAAGGCGGACCAGGCGATCACGGACTTCCTGCCGACCAACGGAAGCGAGTTCGTGACGACGGATGCCGTGGGCCTGTCCGCCTCGGCATCCAGCGGGCTGCCCGTCTCATTCGCCGTCGGCAGCGGGCCGGGGAGCATTTCGGGCGGGACGAACCTGACGTTCACCGGGGCGGGCTCGGTAAGCCTTGTCGCTTCGCAGGCGGGCGATGCCAATTGGAACGCCGCGCCGGACGTGACGAACACGTTCAACGTGACGGAGGCCTTGATGGCCGTGCTGGGCACCAACGGCGCGGAGATTGTCAACGGGGAGGCGGCGAGTACGGCGAAGGGGACGGACTTTGGAACCGTCAACGTAGGGCTCGCGGTGACAAACAGCTTGGCGATCACCAATGCGGGCGATGCCGAACTGACGATCAGCGGCTGGACGACCAACGGAACCGGGGCGGATGCCTTCAGCATCCTCGACATGCCCTCCGCGGTATCCGCGTCATCCGCGGTTCAATTCCGCGTCGTCTTCAATCCTCCATTCGTGGGCACGTTTACCGGAACCGTCTCGATCGTCAACAACAGCACGAACTCGCCGTTCCTGCTGAACCTGCGCGGGTCGGCCTACTCGCTAAGCACCAACATCGGCCCGTACGCCGGCGGGAACACGATCACGATCACTAACGGCGACTTCGGCACGATCACCAACGTATTGGTCGGCGGCGTCAACGCCACGATCCAGGATTCCGGCGCGAACTGGGTGACGATCACGCTCCCGGCGACGGGCTCGGCCGGGGTCAAGGACATCGTCATCCAGACCTCGGACAATGGCGATATCACGCTCGCCGGCGCGTACACCTACAACTCGGCGGGGCAGATCGGCTGGACGGAATACGGCCCGAACGTCTGGACCAACCTCGGCAGCGGGATGAATAACAATGTTTATGCCTTAGCGCATGACGGGACCAACCTGTATGCAGGGGGCAACTTCACGACAGCGGACGGGATGACCGTGAATAACGTGGCGAAATGGGATCCAGCGAGCGGGACGTGGACCAATCTCGGCAGCGGGATGAATTCGGAAGTCCGTGCGTTAGAGTATGACGGGACCAACCTGTATGTGGGGGGGTTATTCACGACGGCGGGCGGGATGGCCGCGAATTACGTGGCGAAATGGGATCCGGCGAGCGGGACGTGGACCAATCTCGGCAGCGGGATGAATTCCAACGTCCGTGCGTTGTCGCATGACGGGATCAGCCTGTATGCGGGGGGTTGGTTCACGACGGCGGGCGGGGTGGCCGCGAATTACGTGGCGAAATGGGATCCGGCGAGCGAGGTGTGGACCAATTTTGGAAGCGGGATGGATAACGGCGTCTTTGCGTTGGCAAATGACGGGACCAACCTGCATGCGGGGGGGGCGTTCACAACAGCGGGCGGGGTGGCGGCGATTCGGGTGGCGAAATGGGATCCGGCGAGCGGGACGTGGACCAACCTCGGCAGCGGGATGAACTTATGGGTCTATGCCTTGGCGCACGACGGAACCAACCTGTATGCGGGGGGCTACTTTACAACAGCGGGCGGGGTGTCGGTGAATTACGTGGCGAAATGGGATCCGGCGAGCGGGACGTGGACCAACCTCGGCAGCGGGATGAATGAAAATGTTTATGCGTTAACGCATGACGGGCCCAACCTGTATGCAGGGGGCAACTTCACAACGGCGGGCGGGGTGGCAGCGAATAAAGTGGCGAAATGGGGGCCGACCTACATCGAGATCAGCGGCGTCGAGCCT
The DNA here is from genome assembly GCA_018823105.1 of Verrucomicrobiota bacterium. Taxonomy (GTDB): domain Bacteria; phylum Verrucomicrobiota; class Kiritimatiellia; order CAIQIC01; family JAGNIJ01; genus JAGNIJ01. The sequence continues at coordinate 18,278 of JAHJJH010000310.1, forward strand.
TCGTCCGGTTCCACCACCGGCGGCTATCAAGTCGTCATTAGCGGTTTGGACCTCGGCGATGGTTCGGACATCACGAACGTGACGCTGTGCGGCGTGAGCGTGGCGAGCATCCAGAGCCAGTCGAGCACACAGGTGGTTGTTGTAGCCGGGGCCGGTGGCCCCGGTATCGGCGACGTGCGTGTGTTCTCCACGAGCTTCGGCGAGACGGTGAAGTCGAACGCCTTTACCTATCTCATGCCGCAATTCCTATTACTCGGCACGAACGGCATGGAGATCGTCAATGGCGAGGCCGCGAGCGCGGCGAAGGGCATGGACTTTGGAATACTTCCTTGGGGGCAGGCATTAACCAACCAATTCGCCATTACCAATGCGGGCGATGCCGAACTGACGATCAGCGGCTGGACGACCAACGGAACCGGGGCGGATGCCTTCAGCATCCTCGACATGCCATCCGTGGTATCCGCGTCATCCGCGGTTCAATTCCGGGCCGTCTTCAGTCCCGCGACAGCGGGGGCTTTTACCTGCACCGTTTCGATCGTCAACGACAGCACGAACACGCCGTACCTGCTTAATCTGCGCGGGTCGGCCTACTCGCTAAGCACCAACATCGGCCCGTACGCCGGCGGGAACATGATCACGATCACGAACGGCGACTTCGGCACGATCACCAACGTGACGGTCGGCGGCGTCAACGCCACGATCCAGGGTTCCGGCGCGAGCTGGGTGACGATCACGCTCCCGGCCGCGGGGTCGGCGGGGGTCAAAGACATCGTCATCCAGACCTCCGACAACGGCGATATCACGCTCGCCGGCGCGTACACTTACAATGCGGCGGGGGAAATAATCGCCATTTACTACGATACGAACCAGTGGACGGAAGTGGCCGGGCTGCCGGAGGAGCGGCGCGATCTGGCGGCCGGCGTCCTGGATGGGGCGCTGTATGCGCTCGGCGGATGGGACGGTACCACCCCCTACACGAACATGTGGCGTTACGACGGAACGACCTGGACGGAAGTGACCGGCCTGTCCACGGCGCGGTATGGCTTGGCCGCGGGGGTGCTGAACGGATCCCTGTATGCGATCGGCGGAGTGGATAGCGCCGTCAGGACAAACGTCTACCGGTATGACGGAACGAACTGGACGGAGGTGGCCGGTCTGCCCTTGGCGCGGCGTGACCTGGCGGCCGGCGTGCTGAACGGAGCGCTGTATGCGCTCGGCGGATTTTCCGGCACCTATCGAACGAATATGTGGCGGTACGACGGAACGAACTGGACGCAAGTGGCCGGTCTGCCCGCGGCGCGGCGTGATTTGGCCGCGGGGGTATTGGACGGGGCGTTGTACGCACTCGGCGGATATGACGGCAGCTATCAGACCAACGTGTGGCGATACGACGGGACGAACTGGGCGGAAGTCGCCAGCCTACCCGAGGCGCGGCGTAATTTGGCGGCGGACGTATGGAACGGAGCGTTGTATGCGATCGGCGGAAGAGATGGCGCCGTTCAAACGAACGTGTATCGGTACGACGGGACGAACTGGACGGAAGTCGCCGGCCTGCTCGCGAGGCGGGATGAGCTGGCGGCGGGGATGCTGGACGACGTGCTGTATGCGATCGGCGGAAGGTTTGGCAGCGCTCGAACGAACGTGTACCGGTATCCAGGCCGGCTCGATCTCGGCGTCAACCCGTCCAGCGGCTCGTACACGGGCGGTTATACGGTGGTCCTCACCGGCACGGACCTGGGCGACGGCGCGGACGTCACCAACGTGACGCTGTGCGGCGTGAGCGTAACGTCCATAGATAGCCAGAGCGCCACACAGGTCATCGTGACGGCCGGTCCGTCGGCTGCCGGGGAATTGGGCGACGTGCGCGTGTTCTCCACGAGCTTCGGCGAAACGGTGAAGTCGAACGCTTTCACCTACCTGATGCCGCAATTCATATTCCTCGGCACGAACGGCGCGGTGATCGCGAACGGGGCCGCGGCGTCCACGGAAGCCGGCACGGACTATGGCGCGCTGATCGTCGGTCTGGCGGTGACGAACACCTTCGGGATCACGAACAGCGGGAACGCGGACCTGATCATCAGCGGGGTGACGAGCAGCGGGACGGGCTCGGCCTCGTTCGAGCTGGTTGACCCGATCGCGGTCACTTTCCCGGTGACCAATCCAGCCGGGAATCTTGCGTATTTGCAGGTGGCCTTCCGGCCGCAAAGCGGCGGAAGCCAGCCCGCGGAGTTCACCGTTTACCACAACGGTACGAACTCGCCGTTTGTCGTGAACCTGGCAGGTTTCGGTTTGGGCGGCGGAATCGCGCTCGAGACCAACGAGCTGGCGTTCAGCGGCACCTACGGGGGGGCGTCGCCGGCCGATCAGTACCTGCTGGTCAGCAACGTCGGCGTGAGCGGCTTCACCTACACCAATGTGGTCACGTACAGCGCGGGGGCCTCCGGCTGGCTTGCCGTCGGTCCGGCCGCCGGCACGGTTGCGCTCGCCGGTTCGGCCAACCTGACCAACGCGGTCGACATCGCAGGCGTGAATGCGGGCACGTACTACGCCACGAATGCCATGATCGCCGCCGAGGCGACGAACAGCCCGCAGGTGTACGTGGTCACGCTGACGGTGAACAAAGCGGACCAGGCGATCACGGACTTCCTGCCGACCAACGGCAGCGCGTTCGTGACGACGGACGCGGTGGGCCTGTCGGCGTCGGCCTCCAGCGGGCTACCCGTTAGTTTCGCCACCAACGGGGGCCCGGCGGTCATTGCGGGCGGGACGAACCTGTCCTTCACCGGCACAGGCTCGGTCAGCATCGTAGCTTCACAGGCGGGCGATGCGAACTGGAACCCCGCGCCGGATGTGACGAATACGTTCATCGTCACGGAGGTGCCGACGGTTCTCATGGCCGTGCTGGGCACCAACGGCGCGGAGGTCGCCAGCGGCGAGGCCGCGAGCGCGGCCAAGGGGACGGACTTCGGCGCGGTCGGATGGGGGAGGGCGGTGACCAACGTCCTGGCCGTGACCAACAACGGGACGGCCTTGCTGTCCATCACCGCGGTGACGACGAACGGAGACGGCGCCGCGGAGTTCGAGGTGCGCGACCTGCCGTTCGACGTCTCGCCGGGCGCCGCCAGTAATTTCGCCGTGGTCTTCACGCCGGTGCTGGGCTTGTCCACGGCCGTGGTCTCCCTGGCGAACACCAGCACGAATGATCCATTCGAATTGCGGCTGGCGGGCTCGGGCTTTGCCTACACGACCACCGTCGTCACGGCGTACGGCGTCGCCAACCCGGGGACGACGAGCACCGCCTACGGCGTGAGCCTGGACGAGTGGATCGAAGGCTCGCCGGTGGAGGCGGGTGGCACGCAGATCGTCTGCGCGGCCGCGACGGTGGCGGGCAACGACTACACCCAGGTCACGCCGACGAATATTTCGTTGACGGTGACCAACCATTCCCTCGTGACCTGGCAGTGGACGACCAATGTCCAGTTCACGGTTTCGGCGGGCCCCAACGGCTCGGTCACGGGCGATCCCAGCGGCTGGTACCCGCTCGGGGGCAGCGTGACCGTCACCGCCGTGCCGGATGTCACCTATTATTTCGATTCCTGGACGGGGGATGTCCCGGCAGGGCAAACGAACCAGAATCCGCTGGCGCTGACCATGGACAGGGTGCGTTCGATCACAGCGAACTTTTCCACGAACCCGCCCTCGATAGGCACGCACTACGTGGTTTTGAATAACCCGGGCGCCGCGTATCCGTACACCAGTTGGGCGACGGCGGCGTCCAATATCCAGGATGCCATCGATGCGGCCGCGCCCGGGGAAACGGTCTTGGTGAGCAACGGGGTGTACAACACGGGCGGCCGGGCGGGCTCGGTCTCTAACCGGGTGATCATCGCCGAGGGTGTGACCCTCGAGAGCGTGGGCGGGCCGTCGGTCACGTTCATCGTCGGCGAGGGCCCCTGCGGCGAGAACGCCGTGCGCTGCGTGAAGATGGGGACCAACAGCGCGCTGATCGGGTTCACGCTGACGAACGGGCACACGTGGGTGACGGGAACGGCGAGCCTCGTGCGGAGCGGCGGCGGGGTGTGGTGCGACACGGGCGCGGTGGTCTCGAACTGCGTGATCACGGGGAACCGGGCGCAGTACTACGGCGGCGGGGCCTACCGGGGCACGCTGCTCGACTGCGTGTTCACGGCCAACGAGTGCACCAATTACGGCGGGGGCGCGTACCGGTCCACGGTGGTGGGCGGCGTGTTCAGCAACAACGCCTCGGCGGACGACGGCGGCGGGGCGCACGGCGGCACGCTGGCGGGCTGCCTGTTCACGGGGAACCGGGCGAAGGACAAGGGCGGCGGGGTATGCAGCGCCAGCCTGACGAACTGCGTGTTCACGGACAACTACTGCGCGAACAACGGCGGGGGCGCCGCGAACAGCCGCCTGGATACCTGTACGCTCTCCGGGAACGAGGCATTCGACGTCGGCGGCGGCGCCTATGGCGGCACGCTGACGAACTGCGTGCTGGAGGGGAACTCGGCCGGCTACGCGGGCGGCGGGGCGGCCTATTCGACCCTGCTGGCGCTCTGCACGGTGAGCAACAACGTGGCCGGCCAGTACGGGGGCGGTGCGCACCAGAGCACGCTGCGATACTGCGCGGTGGTCGACAATGTGTCGTCGAACTACGGCGGCGGAACCAGCGACAGCACGCTGACCGGGTGCCGGGTGACCGGGAACGACGGCGGGTGGGGCGGCGGCACGTACCAGGGGACGGTTTACAGCAGCACGAATGACGGCAACACGGCGCAGATCGGGGGCGGGGCGTTTCAGAGCTCGATGTACAGCTGCCTGCTGACCAACAACCAGGCGGTGACCGGCGGCGGCGCCTACGGCGGCTCGCTGCGCAACTGCCTGCTGGCCGGCAACCAGGCGACGAGCGGTGGGGGCGCGTACGACAGCATACTGCGGTGGTGCCGGCTGACCGACAACGTCGCGGACGGCCGCGGCGGCGGGGCGAACCTGGGGACGTTGTACAACTGCCTGCTGACCGGGAACCTGGCGGGGACAGGCGGGGCGACGCGGGCGTCAACGCTGTACAACTGCACGCTGGCGGCCAACACGGCGGCGTCGGGCGCCGGGGCGTCGTACGGCACGCTGATCAACTGCATCGTGTACGACAACCTCGTGGGCGAGAACCTGACCAACTGCACCGCGCAGTTCACGTGCTCCACGCCGCTGCCGGCGGGGACGAACAACATCGTGGGTCCGCCGGCCTTCGCGGGCGGCGGGGATTACCACCTGGTCTTCGGCTCGCCGTGCATCGACACGGGGACGAACTTGAGCCCGTCGGTCACCAACGACCTCGACCACGTCATGCGGCCGCTGGACGGGGATTACAGCGGGACCGCCGAGTACGACATGGGCTGTTACGAGGCCGGCGGGGAGACGAACCTGCCGTTTGTGGCCATCACCGATCCGCCGGCGGACACGACGGTGTCGTGGACCACGGAGACCTACAACGTCGAAGGCGTCTACAACGTGGCGGTCGTGCCGCCGCTGATCGTGACGTACACCAATGACCAGACTAACGGCACGATCCTGCTGGACATGGCGACGCCGTGGAACGTGAACATTGACCTGGCCTTCGGCACGAACCTTATTGTTGTGGTCGGCACCAACGCCACGGGGGAGGCCGCCACCGATTCCGTGTACATCGTGCGCAACGGGTACGGGACGCCCTTCGTGGACATTACGAATGTCAACGAGGAGGTGGGCTACCCGGTGACCACCATCACCATCGGCGGCACGAACAACGGGCACGTCGTGGGCCAGATGGACTGGACCAACGCCCTGACGGGCGATGCGGGAACCTTCGCGGCGGTCTCGCCGTGGAGCATCGCCGACATCCCGCTGGAGGTTGGGGTCAACACGATCACGGTCCGGGGCACGAACATCGCGGGCGCGGCCGCCAGCGACACCGTCGAGATCACACGGAGCACAATCGATCCGGGACCATCGCCGATTCATTACGTGGCCCTCGAGGGTGGGCACCTGTGGCCGTACACGAACTGGTTCACGGCCGCCACGAACATCCAGGACGCCGTGAACACGGCGGACGAGGGGGACCTGGTCCTGGTCACGAACGGCCTCTACTACCTGCCGCAGACCGTGGAGATCGAGCGGGGCATGACCGTGCAGGGCTTCAACGGGTGGAGCAACACGGTGGTGGATGCGCAGTCGAACGGCCCCTGCTTCTACCTGGGAGCCTCGAACATCGTCCTGGACGGATTTACGATCACTAACGGTTATTATGATTACGGTGGCGGCGTCATTGTAGAGTCGCCGCCGCCGGTTACCGTGCAGAACTGCCTGATCACGGGCAACCGCGCCGATTACGTAGGAGGCGGGGTGGCGAGCGAGTGGAGCCTTACGATTCTGAATTGCCGGATCATCGGCAATGAAGTCATGGACGTCAACGGCATAGGAGGCGGCGTGGCGGCCGAGGAACTCTTCATGGAGGACTGCCTGGTGGTCGGCAACCTCGCCACGAATGGCAGCGGGGTCGGGGGCGGCGTGGCCATAATCACGACCGGGTTTGTGCAACGGTGCGTAATCAGCAGCAACCGCGCCGCCGCCGGGGGCGGGGCCTACGTTGTATTTGGCGGCGTGTTCAGCAATTGCCAGATCATCGGGAACCAGGCCATCACCAATGGCAGCGAGTTCGGCGGCTTTGGCGGCGGCGTGCTGGCCGTGGAATTGGACGTGGAGGACTCGTTGGTGGACGGCAACACGGCCTTTCATGGCGGCGGCCTGCTGGTGATCAGCGGCCGGGTGGACCGCTGCACGATCAGCGGCAACATCGCCGAATTCGGCGGCGGATTAGTGTCGGGCTTTTTCGGCGAGATGCAGTTGGGAGGGGTGGTGGCCCGGGACTGCACGATCGGCGGGAACCAGGCGATCAGCACGAATATCGAAGATATTCTGGGCGGGGGTGCCGGGGCCATGTTCTTCGGCGGAACCTTGCAGGGTTGCACGATCACCGGGAACGTATCCGCCAGCATTGCCGGGGGTGTGTGGTGCGCCTTCAGCAACAGCCTGGTGGAGAACTGCACGATCGCCGACAACGAAGCGGAGGGCGAGGGGGCCGGCGGGATCTTGGTCTTTGAGGGCGGCACGGTGCGGAACTGCCTGATCACCCGGAACGTCGGGGCCTCGGGCGGCGGCATGGTGTGTATCATGATGAGCGAGGCCACGGGCCTGGTGGAGAACTGCACGATCGCCGGCAACGTGGCTACCAATTACGGGGGTGGCCTGCTCATAGGGGGCGGGGTGTGCCGGAACACCATCATTTACTCCAACGAGGCGCCGTCGAACGCGAACTGGTACGTTATGTTCGATGGAGTCTTCGAGTCCTGCTGCACGACGCCGACCAACGGCCTGACCAACGCCACGAATTGCATTGACGCCGATCCGCAGTTCGTGGATGCGGCGGCCGGCAACTACCGGCTGCAGGCGACCTCGCCATGCCTGAACACGGGGACCAACCAGGATTGGATGGCCGGGACGCTCGACTTGGACGGGAACCCGCGCGTCATGGGACCGAGCGTGGACATGGGGGCCTACGAGTACATGCCGGTGATCATCGCCCTGGCCGGCGAGCACGGCCTGATCTCGCCCTCGGGGGCCGTGGCGGTCGTCTGGGGAAGCAACCAGGCCTTCGTGGTCACGGCGGACCTTTACTACCACATCGACGAGCTGCTGACGAGCGGCGCGCCGGACACGGC
>JAHJJH010000311.1 GCA_018823105.1 Verrucomicrobiota bacterium
GTCATTGACGACCGCCATATCTGGACCGGCTCGGCCAATTGGACCCAGGGTGCCATCGGGCTGAACGTGGAGGACATGCTCTGCTTTGATTCCCCCGACATGGCGCGCTACTACCGAACCTGGCTGGACGCCATTGCCCGGATTGCCACGCCGTTTGAACCGGTCAGCCTCCAGCGGCCCGAGGTGGAGACGCAGACCGTCTTCGATGCCTCGGGCTATCTGGTGGGCCTGCCGCCCACCGGGCCCCGGACCAACTGGAACGACCTGTATCAGCACGTGGACTTTCCGGCCTTCGAGGTCGAGGCGTCGGTGCGGTATCTGCCGGATGAATTCTTCGCCCCCGTCCTGATCGATCTCATTCGCTCCGCTCGGCAGTCCATTCTGGTCAGCCTGTACGCTCTGCCTCCCCGCTCCGATTCCGAGGATGCGGAATCGCTAAAGCTGGATGTCCTTCAGGCTCTCCAAGAGGCCGCTTCCCGAGGCGTCTATGCGCGGCTGTTGTTGTATTTGCCGGCCTCGCCCAAGGACCGGCTGTACCAGACCCATAGCGACTGGGCGGAAAAGCTGCGGGCCCAGGGCATTGATGTGCGCCTGGGTCTGCCGACTTTGCCGTTTCACGAAAAGATCGTGGTGGTGGATTTGTGCAAAGCGCTGATCGGCTCACACAACTGGTCAAAGGGGGCGCTTTCCGGGGAGCGGGTCTATGAATCGAGTGCACTTCTGGTTTTGCCGAAACAGAACATCCGCTTGGCCGAGTACATGTTCAGCCGGCCGATCCTTTCAGACATGCGTAGTCGGGAGGCGTGGGAGCATGAGGCGGCCCTGGTTCGGCAGGTTTTGAGCATGAGCGGCAACGAGCGGGACGAACTTCTTCGGGCTCTGGAGGAGGCCGAGCCATGAGAAAGCCGCTTCCTGTTCTGTGCTTGCTTCTTGCGGCCACAGCCTTGGCCCAGGACAAGATTCACCTGCGCGACGGCCAGGTCCTGGAAGGCCGCGTGTTGAGCGAACCGCGCGGCGCGTATCTTTTCCAGCCGGCCACGCCCGGCACGCCGGTCCGGCAAATCCCGCCGCAGGCAGTGATGTTCGTTCTGTACGAGGACTCTGCCCGCGCTGCGCAAGTCTTGGGCATCCAGCAGGCCCGGCGGCACACGGAGGCGGAACTTACCCCGGTCCAAGTCCTCCCGACCCGCGCCTTTGGCCAAGCGATTTTGGAGGCCGCGCGCCAAGCCCAGACCTCGATCTGGATCACCGCCTATTACCTCTCCGGCAGCCAGACCAGTCCCATCCGGGATTTCTATGAAGTACTCCAAGTGAAAGCGAAGCAGGGAGTGGAGGTCATTCTGATCGCAGAACAGGGGGCGGGAACGAGCAGCCATATCAAAGAAGCCAGTTACAACTTTGCCCAGGAACTGGCCCGTTCGGGGATTCAAGTGCGCTATTCGCGAGAGCGTCGGGTGTTGCACAAGAAGCTGATCATTGTAGATGGCCGCCTGGCCTTTGTCGGCAGCTCCAACCTGACCTTGTCCGGGACGCTGCAGGGCTACGAAAGCAACGTGCAGGTGACCGAACCGGGCTTTGTACAGGCAGTAGTCGCGGACTTCCGCCGCCTTTTGGCGCGAAGTCAGACGGATATCGCCAAGCCTTGAAGGGAGGAAAAATGAATCGGAAATACGAGAGAACAAGCAGGTGGCGGATTCCATGGCCGGAGCTTCTTGCCTTTTGCATGGGGGTGTCGATACTGCCGTTGGCTTGGGCGGTGGAGCCGCTATCCATGGAGCGGCATGATCTTCCGGATGGGCGCGTTCTTTTCGCGCTTAAAGGGTCTGGCGTGAATGTATCGGAGGATGGGGGGATTACCATCGTACCCCTACCCGGGGCCGGCAGCGGCTCGGGCTCCGCCTCGGGGGGAAACACAAGCGGGGCTACCACCACCGCCGGCAAGTCGGCGGGCAGTTGTACTAATGTATGCGAGTACTGGGACCAACATGCGAACAGCGGCCAAGGCGCCTGCCTCCCCTTGCCCGAGTTCACCGCGGTGCCCGGCCAGCCGTGCAAGGAATGTGACGGCAAGGGGCAACCTCGAAACAAGCCGGATGGCACGCAATGCCAGCCCCCCAATCCCGGCTGTTGCCGCGGTGGCAATTGCATCAGTCCAAGGCCGTTGCGTGATTGGGCCGACTTGCAAACATGTCCTGTTGTGATCACGCAGCCGAATTATACTCCCGGGCACACGGAACCTGCTTGTAGCGTGCCGGAATGGGGGTATCCAACGGTCGGTGGCGATCCGGACAGGCCGGGCGGATTCTACTTCAGGGACTGCTGCATAAACCATGATAAAAACTATAGGACTTGTGGAAAGGCGAAAAAGGCCAGCGACAGAGAGTTTATTCTTTGCCTGCTTGACGTATGTGACGCCGCGCCGCTCTGGAAACGTCTATTCTGTCTCGAGTTGGCTCAACAGTACGGTACCGCGGTGGAACGAGGCGGAACATCTGGTTATCGAAATGGTCAAGTCGAAGGGTGTGCTTGCTGTGATTCATAAAGGACGGAATGCTGATAAATCAGGAGATACATATGAAATTGGTTTTAATTATAATAATTTCTTTAACATTTGTTCAGCACGTTCGCACACAGGAACAGGCTCATAATCTTCGAGTGTCGTGGAGGGAGGTCGTCCGCGACGATAACTTTGTGCCAGAAAGCATTCTGATGGCTCCATCATCAGGCAACGATGTTTGGCTTGTAACTAACTGGAGGTCGAGGTCAAGAGATACCATCCTGGATAAGTGGACTGTGCACAAGGTGGCGGATTCTGGGCAAGCTGAGTTATTGGCAGAGTGCTATTGGCTTATTAAAGGGCCGGCACCTGCAATTGATGTTTCACGACTTACAGATGTGTCTGAAATTAACGCCATATGCGCGGCGCCCAATGATGAGCTGGTTATGGTAGGCAGCAATCCTAATTATAGGCCACAGCTGCTGAGAATGGGAAATACAGGGCAACAATTATCACGTCATGATATTGAATTCGAGATCGAAAAAGGCGTTATTGTCACAAATACTGACCGAGCGATTATACCCAAAAATCTCGGTACGCTTGAGGTCGCAAGTATTATTATTGATGCTTCTGGATGCTTTTTAATGGGGGCCAAGGAAATAACATACGCGAATGATCAGGACCCCGGAAATAACGATGGCTGGATATTAAGAATGGGCCAGAACTATTTACGCCTCTGGTCGCGAACATATGACTTCAACCAATATGACTACATCTGGTCTGGGGTTGTGGTCGCGGATGGGGCTATAGTATTAGGAGTAAGTTCGGGAGAAAAGGACCAGCGTCTTGGACTGAGTACAGATTCAAAAATAACTATGCTGCAATGTGACTCTGAAGGCAATATATTAGAAAAGAAAATCCTTGGGGGCCGTTATCCTGCTATTACTAGCATGGTAGACGGCAAGACTTGTGTGGTCTATGATAAGGCAAGTGCTTATAACGCGGATGTCTGGATTGCAATATTTGACAAGAACCTTGTGGCTGAATCTGAAAAGCGCATTGTAAACATAAATCAGAAGACGGTATTAGGCACGATTGTCCCTGCGATCACGCGATTTAATGCGTCACGTCTACAATCTGGGGATGTGTTGGTCGCGGGCTGGATGCTTGTAGGTATTCGAGAAAGTGATCTTGTGCGAGATTACACCCTATTAATTAGGCAATTCAGTTCAGATGGAATAGAAAAGGGAAGCTTAGAAATAAAGCCAAACATTCCTGTAGGAGGGCCTGTCCAGATTGCGTGCCAGAGTAATTGGGCATGCTTGGGGTGGATTGCTATTGACCAAGATACCGAAAGCCAAGAAGTGAATCTCTTAAGGCTTGATGTCGCGGATGCGGTGAGGCAGCGGGTAGAGTAGGCGGGTGACGAATCACCCGCCCGTCATCAAACCGGACAGAGGGGGTCCGGACAGAGGGGGTCGGTGATTAAGTTATGATTGCGCTGAAAACCCCCACGCCCGTCACCGCCTCATCCGGCGCTTGGTACGGGTAGGCGTGACATTTATACGTTTATAGCGTTTATAGGGTCACGTCTCGACATACGTTTATAGGGTCACGTCTCGACATGCATACGTTTGTTTATTTGTTTATAGGTTTATAGGGTCACGTCTCGACATGCGACAATTAACAATTGATTGTGGGTGGGTGAACGTGATAGGCGTGGGGCATGGCCAGACCTGTCAGGGTGGACGTTGAGGGCGGGTGGTATCACATCACGGCGCGGGGGATCGAGCGGAGAACGATCTTCGAGGATCCGCGCGACCATGAGCATTTTCTCGAACTGCTACCGGCGCTGCGGGAGCGGTACGGAGTGGAGCTTCATGCGTACGTACTCATGGGAAACCACTACCACCTGCTGATCCGAACCCCGCATGCGAACGCGAGTGCGGCCCTTCAGTGGCTGAATGTCAGTTACAGCGCGTGGTTCAACCGGCGCCGGGGACGAGTGGGCCATGTGTTCCAGGGACGGTTTGGCAGCGTGCTGATCGATGGAGAGGGGGCTTGGGCCTTGATAGCCAGCATGTATATTCATCTCAATCCCATCCGAACGAAGAGGGAAGGTCTGGGGAAGACGACCCATCGGGCGGAAGGGCGAGGGTTGATCCCCGTGGATCGCGAGACGGTGAAACGGCGGCTGAAGAAACTGCGAGAGCACCGCTGGAGTTCCTATGGTGCATATGCAGGCTATGGGCCGGTTCCAGACTGGCTGACGACGGCGGTGCTGCTGATGCGCGGTGGTGGACGCAAGGCGCACCGGAGGTCTCTGCATCAGTATGTGACGCGGGGCGACACCCCGGAGGGATACGAAAGTTTTGGTGGACGGGTGGCGTTGGGCTCGCAGGGTTTTCTGGAAAAGGTGAAGACGTGGGTGGGGCGGGTGACGAAGGAGCAGCCGGATCGGAAGCAGGTGTTGAAGCGAGTGACCGTGGCAGAGGTGGTGTCGGTGGTGGAGAAACATCGCGGCGAGTCGTGGGCTGATTTCTCGAACCGTCATGGCGACTGGGGACGGGAGTTGGTGTTGTATCTGGCGCGTCAGCGGAGCGGGTTGACGCTGCGGGAAATAGGGGTGGCGCTGGGGATTGAAGAGTACAAAACGATCGGGAAGGCCGTCGAGCGTTTCACGGCGGCCTTGTCGCGTGATGGAATAAAGCGACGGATAGTGAAGGTGTGCCTGGATGAATTGTCGCTTGTCGAGACGTGACCCCAATAGTCCAACAACGTGCAGCATTCCGTGCGCCCCATAATAAAGGTGACCCATGAAGACA
>JAHJJH010000312.1 GCA_018823105.1 Verrucomicrobiota bacterium
CAATTCTTGAATCTGGAGACGTGACCCTTGTGAGCTCCTTGTGAGCTCCCCTTGTGAGCTCCCCTTGTGAGCTCCCTTGTGAGCTGGAGGCACATTCGTGGGGCGCCGCCTGGGCTCGCTATAAAGAGTGCATGGCCATTCTCCCCGGCGGAAGCGGTGGCCGCTGAAGGCCGGAAAACGACGGCATGGATAACTATCGCCCATGAATCAGCCTGACGTGCAAGAGACCCTCCGCGAGCGGCTCTCGGCGCCTTCCGTGGTGGCGGCGCTCGTGCTGTGCCTGGCCCTGCGTCTGGCGTACGGCCTGGCCCCCCGCGCCGGCCAGGCGGACTTGCCGGTTCATCTCGACGACTGGGGCAACGTGGCCGTCCACCTGCTGAACGGCCGCGGGTTCTCACTGGACGGGGAGACGCCGAGCGCCATCCGCGTCCCCGCGTTTCCGCTCGCGCTGGCGGCATTCTACCGCATCTTCGGCGTCAGCCGCATCACCGTGGTCCTGTTTCAATCGCTGATGGATACGCTGACCGGCCTGCTCATGGCTGGCTTGGCCTACCGGCTCGGGTTGAGCCGCCAGGCGACGGTCTTCGGGTTGCTGGTTTGGGCCGTGTACTTCCCGCACCTGTATTACACAAATGTCGCCATGAGCGAGCCGTTCTTTACCGCGTGGCTGATGCTGGCCCTCTGGTTCCTCGCGAGAAGGCCCGGGCCGAGCATGCCGGAGATGGTCGGCTCCTCGGCGGCGCTGGCCGTCGCGGCGCTCACCCGGTCGGTGGTCCTGCTCTTCCTGCCGGCCGTCCTCGCGCTGCGCTGGCACGACCGGTGGCGAGGTGATCTCAAGCGGCGCGTTACGTACGCGCTCGTCTTCTGCGCGGTGCTGGCGCCCTGGGCCCTGCGCAACCATGCACGCTTCGGGTCTTTCGTGTGGAGCACTACCTTGGGTGGGCTTACGGCGTATATTACGGTGTACCGGATCGCCGAGCCCGACTACGTCACTTCCTGGCACGTGAACTGCGCGGAAGGCGTGTCCGCGCTCGAGACCGAACTGCGTGCGCGCGGCATGGATCCCGCGCAAATGAACGAGGTCGAGTGCGACCGATGGGCCCGAAAACTTGTGCGCGAGAAGGTGCAGGCGCATCCGTTCCGGTTCATTCGTCTGGGGATCGAGAGTTTCATGCGGACGATGTTCTGCGTGTATAATTTCGGTTTCCATTCCTGGCGCAACGCGGCGGTCTTCGGCCTGAACACGTTCATCTACGGCTTGGCGATCCTCGGCTTCGTGAAACGCGTGCGGGCCGCCGGCGCGTGGGATCGGCGATGGGTCCTGTTAATCCTGCTGGTGGCGATTAACACGGCCGGTTACTCCGTCGTCGGCGGGATGTCGCGCTACAATAATCCGATGATTCCCATTTTTCTTCTGGCCGCGGGCGCCGGCCTGACGGCCCTGACGGCGCGATCTGCTGCCCGGGAGGGCCGATGAACATTGGCCTGATAGGCGGAGAGTTCTTCGCGTCGGTCGCCGATTTGTTGCAGGCGGAGAACGGCCCGTGAACATCCCCGCGCCTAACTTCCTCAAGCGTCCGGCGCAGCGCGCGCTCCTGCGGTTGGCCGGCTGGCGCCGCGCGCAGCTCGACGCCGTCACCTGGATCGCCATCACGGGGAGCTGCGGCAAGACCACGACCAAGGAGATGTTTGCCACGTGCCTCCTGGGATCGTATCCGGGCATGAAAAACGCCGGATCGCTCAACGGCCTGTACGCCGTCGCGCGCGCGATTCTCCGGACAGGCCGGCGTCACCGGTTTGTCATCCAGGAGCTCGGCACCCTGGGGCCGGGCCAGATCGCCATGATGGCGTCCTTGTTGAAGCCGCAGGTCGGGGTCATCACGAACATCGGGCTGGCCCACGCCGGGCTGCTCGGCGGGCCCGAGGGCATTCTGCGGGAAAAAACCTCTCTCCTGCAAAGCCTGCCGCCCGGCGGCCTGGCCATGCTCCCCCGCGACGACCCAGCCTTTGAAGCCATGAAAGAGCGCGTGCCTTCCGGCGTTCGCCTGCTGACCGTGGCGCTTCGCGGCGAAGCGGATTGGCGGGCGGAAGGACCGGATCCCGTGCGGGGGGAAATGGACGCGGTCGCCGGCGCCACGGGGGAACGATTCCATGTGCGCCTGCCCCTGCCCGGCCGGCATAACCTGGCCAACGCGCTTTTCGCGATCGCCCTCGCGCGACATTTCGGAATTGAAGCCGGGACAATTATCCAAGCACTGGCCGCCTTCCGCGGCGATCCCCTGCGCTGGCATGAGGAAACCATCGCCGGCGTGCGGGTGATCAACGATGCCTACAATGCCAATCCCGTCAGCATGCGGGCCGCCCTGAACACCCTGGCCGAGTTGCCGGTCCCCGGCGCGAAATGGCTCGTGCTCGGCGCCATGGCCGACCTGGGCGACATTCACCGGCAGGAACATCTGGCCCTGGGCCGATTCGTCGCCGGCGGGCCATGGGATGGACTGATCCTCGTGGGAGCGGCCGGCCCGTTGGTCGCCGAGGGCGCCATCGAGGCCGGGTTCCCGGGGGAGAAGCTATTTCATGCCGAGGCCGCCCAGGCCGCCGCACAACTCCTCGCGGCCCACGCGCAGCCGGGCGACACCGTGCTGGTCAAGGCCATGCGGGCGGCTCGTCTCGAAAGGATTATTCCCTGCTATCGTCGCGCGACGCGGCGCGGACGAACGGCGCCTTTTGGCTTTCGCGCGGGGAAACGATCGCCTCCATACCAACGACTTCCGGGTTGAGCGCAGCACTGGATATCTCCGGGACGGAAGAAGAAAATAACTGGCCTGCCAACGCCTTTCCCACCATCATGGCTGTGCGACGGGGCCACGCATGACGAACGGAACAGAAAGCCGCGAGGAGTTTTCCATCCTGATCCTGGGCGGCGATACGCACTACAACCGCGGCGACCGGGCCATCCGTGCGGCCATGCTGGACCCGATCCGCGCCTGGGCCCCCGCGGCCCGGATCTACATCGTCTCGCGCGACGCCGCGCGCGATGAAGCAGAATGGGGCGTGCGCGTGATCGCCCGTTCGATACCGGCACTGCTTCGCCGGACAACGTTTCTGCACGGCTTGCGACTCGTTCTGTGGGGCGGCGGCCATCTTCTGCAGGATGATTCGAGCAAGGTGAAAAACGTGTACTGGGCCACCGTGCTCCACGCCCTCCGACACCGGACGCGATGCCCACTGATCGGCTACGGGCTGGGCGTCGGCCCCGTCACTACAGCCTGGGGCTGTTTTTTCGCCGCGCGGGCCGTGGCGCAGCTCGACGCTTTTGCCGCGCGCGACGAAACTTCGGCGCAATTGGTCCGGCAGTGGTCCCGGG
This sequence comes from Verrucomicrobiota bacterium, assembly GCA_018823105.1. GTDB lineage: Bacteria > Verrucomicrobiota > Kiritimatiellia > CAIQIC01 > JAGNIJ01 > JAGNIJ01. The sequence continues at coordinate 3,368 of JAHJJH010000312.1, forward strand.
GACGCCTGCCGGTCCGCGTCCTCCCGGATCCGGCCGTCTGCTTCCGTCCCGCGGACCGGGCCGCCGCCCGCGCGGCCCTTGAGCAGGGGCAGGGCGTTCCGTTGAAAGAAGATGAAATCCGCATCGGGATCGGACTGCGCCGCTGGTTCCACATACGCCGGCGCCTCGTCCCCCTGCAATGGCGCTATCGCCTGACCGCCGGCCGATGCCCGCCGACCCCGCCCCTCTTTGAGCGGTTCTCGGACAACCTGGCGGGGGCCTTGAACCGGTTTGCGGCGGAACGGGCTGTGCGTTTCCTTTTTTTCCCCATGTATGTCGCCCCGTGGGAAGCCGATGATGCCGAATCGCGGGCGCTGGCGCTCAAGCTGAAAGCGCCCTCGCATGTCCTGGACCTGGACGTCCCGGCACCCCTCATGAAGGGGATGACGGGGTTTTGCCATCTGTTTATCGGCGTGCGACTGCACAGCGCGATCCTGGCCCTGGGCATGAACGTGCCGACGCTCGGCCTCGCCTATGTCCGCAAGGGGAACGACCTGTTCGAACGGATCGGACTGCGGGACCAGGCCCTGGACATTTCGGACGCCGCCGGCGCGGACGGCGAGGACAGGCTGCTTGAAAAACTGACCGGGCTTTATGAACATCGGGATGCCGTCAGAGCGGCGCAGTCGAAAGCCTGGGCGCCGCTTGAGTCCGAGTGCCGGGCCGGATATTCTGAATTTCTTCGAGAAGCGCTGGCGCGGCGCCGGCGTAACGATTGATCCCCGGACCGTGAACAAAAACAAACCATGGCCGAATGCCCTGGCGCGGACGTGGCGGGCCCTCGGGCGCGCCACGGGCCGGATCCCGGGCGGCGGGCGGCTTGCTCGGGCGCTGACCCGGGCCTGGCTGGCCTATCGCTCCGACGTGCCCGTGATCGTGATCAGCGGCAGCAGCGGAAAGACGACCACCTGTCTGCTCCTGCAGAGCCTGCTCGCGGAGCGCTTCGAGGTTTTCGGGACGCGGGACAACGACAACCTTGACTGCCACCAGCACCGGCACGTTCTCCGGCTCGGATTCCGCCGCCGGCGGCGGCAGGCTCTGGTCCTGGAAGCGGGCATCCAGAGCACCCTCAACTCCGCCCGATGGAACGCCGCCGTGGTTTCCGACGTCCTGATCCTCACCACCATCGGCCATACGCATCTGCAATGGCTGCGCGACCGCGAAGGGGTCTTCGAACAGAAACGTGCGCTGCTGGGCGGGCTCAAGGCCGGCGGCACGCTCCTGGTGAACGCCGACGATGCCTTCCTGCGGACCCTCCGCGGCGACACGCGGGCGGTGACGTTCGGCGTCGAGGAAGAGGCGGACTTTCGGGCGGCAGGCCTGGAAGCCGACGCGCTCGGTGTCCGCTTCGACATGGTCCGCGGAGGCCGCGTTCTCGCGCGGATTGAGTGCGGCCTCCTCGGGCGTCACTACGTCTATCCCCTCCTGGCCGCCGCGGCCTGCGCGTTACTCCTCGAGTTGGATGCGGACGCGATCCGGCAGGGCCTCGGCCAATTCTGTCCGGCGCCATCCCGGGTGAGCGTCCGGCGGGAACACGGCTGGACGATCCTGGACGACACATACAGTTCGAATCCCGAGGCCGCGTGGGCGGCATTGGAGGCGATGTACCTGCTGGAGGGCCGGAAGATCGCGGTGCTCGGCAGCATGCTCGAACTGGGCGAGCGCGGGCCGGAGCTGCATCGGGACCTCGGACGCCGGCTGGCCCGCGCGTTTCCTGATCTCCACCGGCTCTTCGGCTATGCCCCCCTCTCCGAGTTCATCCTGCAGGGCGCCGTCGAGGCGGGCTTTCCCCGGGAGCGGACCTTCCAGACCGATAGCAAGTTCGAATTGCTCTCGCGCCTGGACGACGTGCTCCAGGCCGGCGATGTGGTCCTGGTCAAAGGCTCGAACGAACTCGCGCTGGGCGACGTCGTCCGCCGGCTCGGTTCACCCTGGTTCATCACCCCGCTCGACGCGATGCCGTCGCCCCGCGCGGTCGGCGCGGTCGGCGCCTACCGCATACGGGACCGACGTCACGCGGGCATAGACCTGCCGGCGGAGCCGGGCACGCCGGTCCGAGCCATGGCCGACGGGACGATCGAGTACGCAGGCCGGGACGGGCCGTACGGGCGCGTCATCCGCATCCGGCATTTCACCAACACGGTCAGCGTCTATGCCCACCTCGACGCGATTCTCTGCCGCCGCGGCCCCGTGGTTATGGGACAGGTCATCGGCCGGAGCGGCCGCACCGGCATACCAACAGGGCTGGGTGACTACGACTATCCCCACCTGCACGTGGAACTGCGCGTGAACGGCGTCCCGCAGGATCCTTCCACCTACTGGGACTGATCCTGCGACGGATCAGGGGGCGTCGGCCGCCAGGACGATCACTTTCCTCAACTTGCCGGACGTGTCGGGGTCGAGCCGGTCGCGCAGGCGGATCTCCGTCCGTTCGGCCGCGAAATGCTCCCGGAAATAGGCGCGGATGGTATCCGCCAGCGCCGGATCGAGCGGTCCGGCCGGCACCAGGTCCACCTCGAAGTCGCCCACGGCGCGCTGCGTGACGCAGTACTGCAGGATGTTCGTGTTTTCCCAGAACGGGATGGCGGCGAGGCGGGGCGAGGCCCGCCGGCCGCCCGGCAGCACAATCATCTCCTCCGAACGCCCCGACAGGCGGGCGATCCG
>JAHJJH010000313.1 GCA_018823105.1 Verrucomicrobiota bacterium
GACCTGGTGCTCACCAACGCCCGGCGGAAAGTTCGCGTGGAACCGGCGTTTCCGCAGCGCGGCGCATCGGCGAAAATCCTCTACGACGCCGCCCAGGGCCCGTTGTTCTATTCCTCTCCGGTGTATCTCCATCTGGGCGTGGATGCTTTCACCTCTGCGCTGGTGGATGCGCCCATGACGTATAATGCGTCGAGCGGGCTTTGGGAATACGACTACGTCGTCCCGGTGAGCACAACCACCCGGCTGGCTTTTGTCTTCCGCGACGCGGCGAACACGAACTGGGACAACAACTACACCTACAACTGGCAGGCCTTGCTCGACGACATGCCGTATGTCCCGGACGAGGCGCCCGCGCCGAGGCTGGTCGTGGCCGGATCTCCGGTGATCACGGATAATCCCGCGCCCCAGAACAACGTCGGCGATAATTTCGACTTCGTGACCAACGGCCTGCCCCTGGAAGCCCGCGACATGTCCGGCTTCGGCGATTTCGGCCAACTGTACTTCAATTACGATGCGACGAACCTGTACGTCGGCGGGATCGGGGCGGACCTCGGCGGCTCGAACAACGTCTTTGTGCTCTTCCTCGGCCTGGATACCCTGGCCGACGACGCGGAGAGCTTGTGGCACAAGAACGGACTGCCGCAGACGCTCGACCAGATGCACAATCTCACCTTCGTCGAGCCCATGGACCTCGCGATTGTCTTTGGCAGTGAGTGGGGCGACGGCCCGGCCTACACGAACCTCACGTATGCGGGATACAACTTCGGCCAGGGAATTTATTATCTTAGCACGAACAGCACGAAATTTACGGCGGTCACCAACGCCCGGCTCTCGCAGTTCGACGGCGCGGGGTTCAGCCCGTGCGTTTCCGGGGACGACGACGGCGACGAACGCACCGACCGCTGGGAGGCGGGCCTCCCATGGTCCGCGCTCAACGCACCGGGCGGGTCCACCTCGGTGACCTGGATCCTGGTCGGGGGCGTCATGGCCTCGCGCTCGACCAACGGCAACGATCGTTATCTTTCCGCCACCTATATCGGCGACCGGGCCTTCGGCACCAGGGACGAGTACGGCAATTTCGGTTACAACTTCGTTACCCTGGCGCCGGTCAAGATCGCGCTCGAACACGGCGACGAGGATAACGACGGCCTGCCCAACGGGTGGGAGCATGCGTACTTCGACTCGGTGATTGCCGGCGCGGCGGCCGACGACCCCGATGAGGACGGCATGGACAATGAATCGGAATACGTGGCCGGTACTCGGCCGAACGACGAGTTTTCCGTATTCCGGGCGCAGGCGCTCGGCGAGCCGGCGGCGGACGGTTTTGTGCTGCGATGGAGCAGCGAGAGCAATCGGACCTATGCCGTATACGGCGCGACCAACCTGCAGGCGGCGTTCGAAGAGAAGGCCGCCGACCTTCCCGCCACGCCGCCGTCCAACGTATATACGGCCGACGTTGGCGTTGCGCAGGGCGGCTTCTTCCGCGTCAGCGTGAGTCGGTAGGATCGTGTCCCACGAGTAACCATGCAAAAGAGAGTGTCATCCCGAACGAAGTGAGAGATCTCCAACGTATACAGCACCATGGAGATCCCTCGACAAGCTCGGGATGACAAGAGTCCTTTCCTGTGCGTCATTGCACTCTGGATGGCCTGGTAGGCTAGCTCGTTGGAGAAGCCGGCCGGACCAACTCCCCGGGGTCCACTCCTTCGCCGGTGGCCTGCGGCACGGGCAGCAGCTCCGTGCGGCCGCCCTCCCGCCAGCCTTCCATGAACGGACGGATCCCATACCGCTTGCCTTCGGCCGCCATCCGCAGCAGCACGTACAGGAGGTGCAAAGGGCCGGTCATCCAGGGGTGCGTCGCCCGGTGCTTACGGCAGAATATCCGCGTGCTGCGGCCATAGGTGCGCCAGAAGAACGGGTTGGGCGAGCCCACCTTGGTGGACTTGGATATCTTGTGCCACATGTGCGCCTCCGGGACGAAGCGGACCAGGAACTCGGCCGCTCGGGCGCGCAAGGACAGGTCGTAGTCCTCGCTGAAGAAGAAGAAATTGCGGTCCAACAGGCCCAGTTTTTCCAGTGCCCACCGGGGGAAAGCCAGCGCGCAGGTCGTGGCGAAGGGCAGGTCGAGAGGCTGGTCAAGGCGGCCATCGTCCGGACCGCGGCCACGGCGGATAATGATCGCCGGTGGGAAGGCCCGGAAACGCGAGCCGGCCGACCAGATGGTCTTCGGCTCGTCGTAATAGAAAATCTTCGGTACCAGGATCGCCGCGCGCGGCTCGCCGGCGGCGGCGTCCGCCAGGCGCCGCAGGAGATCGGGCGCGATCGTGGTGTCGTTATTGATCATGAACACGAAGTCGGCGCCTTCCCGGAGCGCGTGAAGCAGGCCGACATTGAAACCCCGGGCGAAGCCGGTATTTTCCTTCAGGCGAATCACCCCCGCCGCGGGAAATTCCTTCAGGACCCGCTCGACCGTGTCGTCCCGGCTGGCGTTGTCCACCAGTAGTATCCGCAGGTCCACGCCCTCGCTCCGGGCCACGCTCTGGAGGCATTCGATCGTGTCGGCGGCATTGTTGAATCCCAGCGTGACCGCCCAGACCCGCGGCAAGGTGGCGTTCTCGTTCATGTGGTGCTTTCCCTGTTCGGCGCCGAGAGTAGGGGAGAAGCGGCCGCGAAAAAAGTCAAAAGCCGGACCGGGCAAACGATTCCTTCTTCCGGCCCCGCTCATGGTTACCCCAAATAATGTAAAATAATTCTTGCCATTCCCGCTGCGGGATTGTAGGCGTGAACTTTGACACCTTGGCACTTCACAGCCAGTCCGGTGAAGCGGAACACCGGCGGGGAACAGGAGGCAGGCTGAAGGAAACGATGTAATGGATTTGAGTCAGAGTGCAAAAAAGAAGTGGTTCGGCGCCCTGCTGGGCCTCTTCATATGCGGCTCCTTGGCGGGCCTGTTGCTGGGCGGCGAGTTATATTGCCGCAAGCTCTACGGCTCGCTGGAAGAGGGCCCCGAGGGGCCCAAGGATAAAGGTTTTTTCTTCGTATTCAGCCCGGACTTGGGCTGGAAAGGCGCTCCCAATGTTTCCCGCCGCCACGGGAGCGGTGTCTGGGTAACCCACAACGAGCACGGCTTCCGCGATACGCCGTGGGACCTGGACACGACCAAGCGCCGGGTGTTGCTCCTGGGGGATTCCAACCTGTGGGGTTACGGCGCGGGCGATGACGAGTATCCCGCCGCCCTGCTCAACCGCGCCGTGCCCTCGGTGCGTTGGTTCAACGCCGGGATGAACGGCTACGGCACCGACCAGGCCTACTTGTTGTTCCAACAGCTCAAACCCCTCGTGCGGCCCGACCTGACGGTTCTGGTTTTTTGCGATAACGATCGCTCCGAGAACACGTCGCAGCGGGTGCGGAACTACAACAAGCCCTATTTCGCGCTTCGGAATGGGCAGCTTGAATTATGCAATTCACCCGTGCCCGCCCCCGTGACGGGCGACAGTCTCTGGGCGCCGGCGCCGGATCGGGTGTTCAAGCGAACGGGGTCCTATCTCTTGTACCATGTCATGCGGGTCGTCGAAGCCCACAAGAGCAAACAGGAAGCCGCAACCCGGAAGGCGCCCGAGTCGTCGGTCGAGGATCCCACCGAGGCCCTCATCAAGGCCCTCTACGAGGAAGCGGAGAGGCGATTTCTCCTCGTCCTGATCTCCCACGATGCGGCTTTGACGGAATTCTGCCGGCGCGAGAAGATCCCCTTCCTGGATATGGGCGACACCCCCGCGCGCCAGCCGGGCCCGAATGCCTATCCGGGCGGCCCCCCGAAGCACGGGCATTGGACCCCCAAAGGTAACCGCGTGGCCGCCGAACTGATCGGCCGGGCCGTCTTGGCCTTGGAGCAACGGGACCGGTTGTGAGAGCCGTCGAGCCGTCGGAAAAAAGAAAGCACGGAGAACCTATGACAACAAAAACACGGAGCGCAGGCTGGATCGTGCGGACGTGGATCGCGTGGCTGGGATTGACGACGTTGCTGGCCGGCGAAGGCCGGGCCGAGACGTTCTACGGCATGCCCGTGCTGGAGACCGTGAATGGCTACAAGGTCGTGGATATCCGGCCGATATTAGGCGGCATGACGTACCAGAACGCCAAGGCTCAGTACGCGTGGAGGAATGTCAAGGCGACCAGTACGCTGGTGGGCATAGACAAGCGTTCCGGCTATCCCCGGTGGATGACGGACAAGAAGTACAAGTGCCCGCGATTCTGGTGGTACCCCA
>JAHJJH010000314.1 GCA_018823105.1 Verrucomicrobiota bacterium
CCGTAAAGGGTCCGCGGCCTTCGACAAGCGAAGGCCCTACAGACCCTTTGCGTCAGGCTGCCGCCGCAGGGTCAGGCGGATGGCGCGGCCGCGGCGGGTCGTCAGTACGCCGGATACGCGGTCCTCGGCGGTCTGCGTGCCTTCGAAGCGGTGCCCCGTGTGATGGGTTCCGGACAGCCGGTTGCTTTCGGCCGTGCCGTTGAAATGATAAAAGTACGGGGCGCCGAAGAACCGATGGACCTGCACAACACCGGTCACCTGCGTGTTCCATTGCACCACCTGCACGGTGAGACGGGTGAAGAACACCTTGCCCTGCCAGGTCCCCGTCAAGGACGGGGCGGCCAGGCAACTTCCCGTCCACAGCAGCCAGAAGGCCAGGATGAATCGTCCGGGTTTCACGGCAGCACCCCTCGAAAGCCCACGAGGAGAAACGAGGCCGTGCCGAGTAGAAAGAGCGCCGCCGGCACGGCCCAGGGAATCCGCGTCGGCCGGTCCCCGGAGAGTTCCAGGCCGGTCAGCAGGAAAATGGGCAGGAGGGGGAACAGGTAGCGGCCCTGGGGCTGAAAGTCAAAGACCCAGCAGAACAGGGCGGCCATCAGGATCACGGCGGCGCTGGCGAGGATGGCCAGACACAGCAGAATGACTCGCGGGCGAGTCCATTCGCGCCGCAGTGCCGCCGCCGCGAGCACGGCCAGGCCGGCGTAAAGAAGAGCCTGGATAATGTAGTACGCGGGCGGCGCGAGGATGGTCATGGGCCCGTACACGCCGCCGAAGCTGCGGGTGATCCGCCGCGTCCAGTGTCGGCGGGTGAACAGATCCGGGAAAGGCACCCCTTTCGCCCGAAGCGCCAGGCCGGGATTGGAGTCCGGGGCGCCGATTCGGCTGGGCTTGAAAGCGTCCGCGGCATACTGCTCCCGCAGGGCCGCCTTGCGTTCCTCTTTCTCGAACCGGTTGATCACCGTGTCTCGGATGAGCACGGGGGCCGCGATGGCGACGGCGAGAACGCAGACGGCCGCCGCCCGCCCGAGGTAAAGCCGACGCTCGTCCGAGGGCCTCTGGGAGACCCGCCAGACCAGAAAGAGGGCGACAAACACGATGAACGGCAGGTAATTGTGCTTGGCCAGCAGCATCAGGCCCAGGAGGAGGGAAACGGGCACGGCGCTCCGCCATCGCGCCTCGCCGGCGGGCGCGTCCAGGAATCGTCGGAAAGCGGAACCGGACAGACCCGCCTGCAGGCAGACGAGGAACGCCAGGAAAAACGGAAATGCATCGCTGTTGAAGTAGCCGAACACGTACCACACCTGCGGCGTCCAGAGCAGGCACACCGCCGGCAGGCGGGAGCGCGGCGAAACGCGCCACGCCGCCACGGCCAGGGCCAGCCATGCCGCGACGCTCAACAGGCGCAATCCCAGGGAAAAGTGACTGCTGAATCCCAGGACCCCGGTCGTTTTGGCCGCCAGCGGATACAGCATCTGCGGCGGCGAGGCGAGCAGGTACGAGGTGCCGTATTCGGGATTGAGATAGCTTGGCACCATCGGGTCGTCTGCGGCGGGCGGCAGCCAGTGGTCCAGGAAATAACTGGCCGTCGTCACGTGCAGCGACTCGTCCGGATGCGCGTCGGGAGGGCTCCAGAGCGCCATGGCCAGGACCTGCGCGAACACCAGCAGGAGGAGAAGCCCGATCGGTCCGCGGGAAGAGGCCGTGGCCTTCACGGAAAGGATCCGTTCAGCCGCTCCAGCACAGCGGCATCCCGCTCCTCGATCCAGCGTCCGTCGTCAAAGAACTGCCAGCGGCCGCGGTGCCGGGTGTAAAAGCGGTTGTTCGGTGTCTCCCGGGCCGTGACCACCGGCGCCCCGGCGATGGCGATCCCATTCTCCGGCACGGACTCCCGCACGACGCAGTTGGCCCCGATGCGGGCGTGATGGCCCACCGTCACGCGGCCGATGATCTTCGCGCCGGCCCCGAGGTAGCAGTCGTCGCCGATCACGGGCGCTCCGAGCCCGGGAGAATCGGGCAGGAGGTTCGAACCGATCGTCACCTGCTGGAAAATGACGCAGTTTTTCCCGACGCGCGCGTAGCGGGAGATAAATACTCCGCGGACCCCGTGAGGCAGGCACGGTTTGCCGCTAAATTCGGCTTCGTGGGAAATCCAGCCGCCGCCGAAAAACTGGGCGACATCATACAGCCAGACCAGCACCTTCTGGAGGGGGCGCCATCGTGTGTGCCGGCACAAAAGGCGAAAATCCCACAAGATATCCGAATAACCGAACATAACGGACCCGTCCATAATTGTTTAGACGCGCAGCGGGTAGGGCGGCTTGGCCCAAGCCGCCGCCCTCCGGCGCGTTGAGCCAACGCGCCCTACCGGACTTCTCATCATTTCTGACCTTACAGATGACGGCTCACATTGTATGCAGCGGGGCGGGGGAGGAAAGCTGTTTGTTGATCATGAACCGGATCTTGCCGTTGGCGTCCGGCGCAATGCGGTCCGGGAATTCAAAGCGAATGTTCAAGGCCGGACCCACGCGGTCGCGGAGATGCTTTTCAAGCGAGGCAAGAACCTCCGGCTGAAAAGAGCGATTGCGCACCAGTCGCACGGTGATGGCGCCCGGGGCGTCCTGGATGACCTGGGCGAAATCGAAGCCCTGGTCGAACTTGAACGCCGCGTCCAGCCGCCCCACGCGGCGGCCGTCCGGCGTGACCACGATATCCTCGATGCGCCCGTCGATGGCCTCCACCGCCGTGTGGGCGCGGCCGCACGCGCAGGGCTTCGGGCTGATCCGCGCCAGGTCGCGGGTCCGGTAGCGGATAAACGGCATGGCGCGGTTGAACAGCGACGTGCCGGTGATCTCGCCCGTCTCGCCGGGCGCGACGCGCCGTCCGTCCGCGTCGAGCAGCTCCAGGATGCCGTACTCCATCTGGTGATGATAGGTCCGGCGCTCGCATTCCGCGATGACGCAGACCTGTTCCCACTGGCTGTACACGTCGAACACGCGGCACCCGAAGGCGTCCTCGATCTGCGCCCGCTGGAAGTCGAGGAGGTTCTCCGAATTCGTGGAGATGGCCCGGACCCCGATCCGCCGCAGGGCGGCCGGGTCGGCGATGAACCGGCTGAACTCGTAGAGGGCGGAGGGATAGCCGCGCAGGAAGACGGGCTTGAACCGGAGCAGCACGTCCAGCATCTGCCGCGCCGTTTCGGCGGTCAGATTGAACGAGGAAAGGTACAGCGCATTAATGCTGCGCACGCGCCGGGAAAGGACGCCGTCTTCGAATAGCGGCCCGGCGATCAGGGCCCAACGCTGGCCC
>JAHJJH010000315.1 GCA_018823105.1 Verrucomicrobiota bacterium
GGCCGCGCGGGTGACGGCGGGGTCAATCTCCGCCACGTCCACCAGGCTGCCGGGCCGGGTCAAGGCCAGGTACTGCGGGAAGGTGTAGCCGCCCCCGCCGATCACGAAGGCGGAAAGGGGAGCGGGCGCAGGAGAAAACCTGTCCAGGACCGCCTCGTAGATCCACGCGTACTTGTAGAGAAGCTTCGTCGGGTCGCGGATGTCCATCTCGCTGTGCATCATTTTGTCCAGGTACAACCCGCGCACATCAGGATTATCCGTCGCTTTCACGGCAATATAGGAATACTGACTCTCGTCGGAATAGACCACCGAGGGGGCGGAGGGGGCGCGAAGACCCAGGGCTTGTCCCAGGCGCGACGCGGCAGAACCCGGCGCCAGGGCCGCCCACAGGAGCAAGACGCATAACGGGGCCCATACTTTGCCGGGCCAGCCGGGCCCCAGAAAAAGAGCCAGTATCCCGAGCAAGGCGCCGGCGCACAGGGCCGTGGCCAACGTCCCGATGGCCGCCAGCAGGAAAAAACCGACGAGGAAGGTCCCGGCGATGCTGCCGAGGGCGTTCCAGGCATACAGGCGTCCCAACGTACGTCCCGGAGGTGTCCCCTGCCCCAGCGCCGCCCGCGCGGCCACGGGGGGAATGGCACCCAGGAGGAGCGCCGGCAGGAAAAAGACCGCCGCCGTGTGCATCAGGATGCGCGCCGGCCATGAATAATCCCACAGCCATGGCCAGCGGCTCACGGCCTGGTGCAGGGGCGGAACGAGGAAGCACGAAATAGAAGCAAGGATAAACGTCCAGGCCAGCAGGCCTTGCGCGGGCTGACGATCCGCCAGCCGGCCGCCGAGGCTGTTGCCCAGGGAAAGGCCCACCATTACGATCCCGATAACCGAGGTCCAGGTATAGAGGGACTGGCCCATCACGCGGGCGAGCATCCGCCCGGCCGTCAGCTCCAGGCCCATCACGCATGCCCCGGCGATGAACACCACAAACGCCGGGCGTAGCTTGCGTTCCCGGCCTGGAAAAGCGCGATTCATATTAAAAATATTCATCAGTCCAGATGAATTGACAACGGCCAAGGTAGGGCGCGTTGGCTCAACGCGCCGAAAAGCGGCGGGTTCAGCGAACCCGCCCTACCAAAGGCATATTTATCTTGTTGGCATCATGCCACAGGTTCCCGTGCGGCGCACAGCAAAACCCGGATTGCCGCCCACCATGTGCTGCCCGGGGGGCAGCACATCGCGGCGTGACGCGAGGGCTTTTCCTTTCGCCCTCCGGAGGTTAGTATCCGGCGCATGACCGTCAATCCCATGATTGTTTCTCCCGCCGAGGCGGGGATGCCGCTGGACCTGTTTCTGGCCCGCCGTCTGAAGACTTCGCGAAAGCAGGCCAAGCGGCTGCTCGATGAGCGCCTGGTTTTTGTAAACCGCCGGCGCGTCTGGATGGCCCGGCACCCCCTCGAGCCGAAGGATGAAGTCGAGATCCCCGCGACGGCGGGCGCGGCCTCCTCCAGGGAGGTTCCTATTCCCATTCTATATCGCGATGCGGAGTACGTGATCGCGAACAAGCCCCCGGGCCTGCCGTCGAACGGCCCCAACAGCGTGGAAGAAGTGCTGCGCCGGGTCCTCGGCCAGCCGTCCCTGGAAGCGGTCCATCGGCTGGACCGCGACACCAGCGGTTGCCTCTGGCTCTCTTTGAACCCGGCCGCCCGCGAAACCGCCACGTTGTTGTTCAAGGAAAAGCAGGTGACGAAAACCTATCACGCCATCGTCGAAGGCCGGGTCCGCGCCGCGGGGGCCACGATCACCACGCCGATCGACGGCCAGCCGGCGACTACCCATGTCAAGGTCCTCGGCAGCACCCCGCGGGCCAGCCATGTGAAAGTCCTCATCGAGACGGGACGAACTCACCAGATTCGCAAGCACCTGGCGTCCATCCAACATCCCGTCCTGGGAGACAAATCCTATCTCACGCGCCAGATCACAGACGACCGTCTTCGGCGGGCCCCCCGCCAGATGCTTCATGCCTCGGGCCTTGCTTTTCGCCATCCCGGCACCGGCCAGACCGTGCGTATCAAGGCGCCCCTGCCCGGGGATTTCAAGCACATGCTGGGGGCGCTGGGGCTGACAGAATAATCCCGGGCGAAGTGAAGGGCCTGCAGATGGCGCTCCGCGGCAGGAAACATGGCGGCAAGATGGGTTAAGGCGGAGATTCCTCGCTTCGCTCGGAATGACGGACATGCCCCGTTGGTATGGCTACCGCTCGTTGAGAACAGCTTGTCATCCGGAGCGAAACGGCCTGCCCGCCTATGGCGGGAACGATCTCGGAAACGCACGGACCAAGTCGCGGCTGCAGCATCGGTAGCCGGCTTCGTTGAAGCCGGTTCAGATCCGGTGTCGGAACGTGATGCGGCCCTTGGTGAGGTCGTACGGCGACATTTCGACGGTGACCTTGTCGTTGGTGGTGATCTTGATGAAATGCTTGCGCATTTTGCCGGATATATGGGCAAGGATTTCGTGGCCGTTGGCCAGCTTGACCCGGTACATTGTGGCGGGCAACACCTTGGTCACAACGCCATCCACCTGGATCAATTCTTCTTTGGTTCCTTCCGTCATCCCCCTACCCATGTCAAAATCGTTTTTACCCTAGCAGGTTACATCCGCTTGGCAAGCGGAATAGTTACGGAAGAATCGCTGGGTGTCCCCTTTGGGGTGGCCGTCGCGCTCCGCCGCGACGGCTTCTTTCATGGTTTTCTTACTGCCCGCCCGCGGAGCGGCCGGGCCCCCTCAAGATCGCAGGGAAAAGTAGCGGCGCTTTATTACGGACCGTCGGTCCCGAAAGCATCCGGCTCGGTCACGCCCTGCAGGTGGCGACGCAACAGGTCCAGCGCCATCCGCACACTCCATTCGCGCACGCGGTCCCGGTCGCCGCCGAACCTGTACTTTCGCATCCTGACAAACTTCTCACCGGCCAGGGCGATGAAGACCAGCCCCGCGGGTTTTTCCGGCGTGCCGCCGTCGGGACCGGCGATCCCTGTAATCCCGAGGCCAAAATCGCTCCCGAACCGCTCCCGGACCGCGCTGGCCATCCTTCCCGCCACGGCCGAGCTGACCGCCCCATCACGCTCCAGAATTTCGAGGGGGATCCCCAGGCGGGTGGCTTTGATGTCGTTGGCATAAGCGATCAACCCGCCGCGATAATATACCGAGCTTCCGCTCACCGAAGTGATCCTTCCGCCCAGCAGCCCCCCCGTGCAGGATTCGGCCGTGGAGAGGGTTGTCTTCCCCCGGATCAGCAGTTTGCCGATCACTTCTTCCATCTCCTCGCGCTCGACCGAATACACGTGTCCGCCCAGCAGGCGGCCGGCCTCCCGGGCCGCGGATTCGGGATCGCCACCCCGCGCCCCCGCCCCGAAACGCACCTCGATCCGGCCTGGCCCCGCGCAATAGGCCACCTCCAGCTCAGGCGGCGGGAAGCCGGCCTTGTCGAAGAGTGCCACGATGTCGGATTCCCCCAGCCCGCAGACCATCAGGCTTTGTCGGTCGGAGCGGGGCCTATCCGTCGCCGCGGCGTCCAGCCAGGGGAGCACGTGTCGTTCCAGCACGGCTACGAACTCGGCGGGCGGACCCGGGAGAATGAAGACCGTCTTCCCGCCCACTTCCAGTCGCTCGCCGGGCGCCACGCCCACGGGATTGCTCAATGCCGCCGCCGAATCTACGATCCTCGCCTGGCGCTCGGCGGCCGGGGTCACGGGCCGGCCCAGGCGGTCATAACGTTTTCGCAGGGCCGCGAGCGAAGCGGGGTCGGTGACGACCGCACGCCCGAAGAATCCGGCGGCGGCCTCCGGGGTGATATCGTCGCTCGTCGGGCCCAACCCGCCGCTGACAATCACGACATCCACGCGCCCAAGCGCCGCCCGCAGGGCTTCCTGGATGGCCTCAAGGTTATCGGGGACGGTCGTATCGCGGGCGAGCGCAAAGCCCATCCGGTCCAGGCGCGCGCCGAGCATCTGGGCATGGCGGTTCAGGCTTCTTCCGTTGAGCAATTCGCTGCCGGTGGAAACCAGTTCAACGACGGGCTTCACGCGGCGTACCCGCTCGGGTGCTTCTGATGCCAGGCCCAGGCGTGCCGGAGGATGGTGTGCAAGTCGGGGTATTTCGGCTTCCAACCGAGCCTGTCCGCCGCTTTCCGGGCAGAGGCCACGAGTCGCGGCGGATCACCGGGTCGGCGCGGGGCCATTTGCACGGGGATGGGACGTCCCGTCACTTCCCGGGCGACCTCGATCACCTGCTTGACGGAAAATCCCTCCCCGTTGCCCAGATTAAACGCCCCCGAGACGCCGTCGCGAAGCGCGAGGATATGCGCCTGGGCCAGGTCCACGATATGGATGTAGTCGCGGATACACGTCCCGTCCGGGGTATCATAATCATCACCAAAGACCGGCACATTGTCTTTGATCCCCAAGGCCGCCTTCAACACGTTCGGAATAAGATGCGTCTCCGGATCGTGATCCTCGCCAAGTTTTTCTGTCGCTCCGCAGGCGTTGAAATAACGCAGGAAGACCGGTTCGATATCGTGCCGCCGCCGCGCCCAGTCCAGGATGGTCTCCAGCATCAACTTGGACTCGCCGTAGGGATTGGCAGGCCGCATCGGGAGATCCTCGGTCATCGGCACGCGGTCGGGGATCCCATAGGTGGCGCAGGTGGAGGAGAATATGATCTTGCGGACATTCTCCGCCCGCATGGCATCCAACAGGTTGATGCCGCCCGCGACATTGTTGCGGAAATACAGCTGGGGGTCCTGCATGGACTCGCCCACCAGGGCATACGCGGCGAAATGCATCACCGCGTCCGGCTTGGCCCGGGCCATGGCCTCCGCGATCTGTTCGGGCCGGCGCAGGTCACCGCGGATAAACGGGGCCCGCGGGTCGAGCGCTTCCACATGGCCACGCTCGAGGTTGTCGAAAATGACCGCCTCATGCCCCGCGTCGAGCAGTAACTCGCTCGTAATACTGCCGATATAACCAGCGCCACCCGTCACGAGAATTTTCACAAGTTGTATTCTAGGGGCGGGGGCCGCCCGGCGGCAAGCCCATTTGACAGACGGGGCCTGCTGCATTAGATTGAATAAGAAGAGAAACTGTTGTAAAGTGTCAACCATGCGCAGGGACTTATCCAGCCGTACGCGCCACGGGGAAGGGATCAGTGTTTTCGTTTTCGACGAGAATCCCGTCAAACAGCCGGAGGGTTTCCGAGTTTGTCCGTTGGGATTGCAATTCTATTCGCCCCGGGAAATCCAGGAGTTCCAGATGATGGAATTCCGGCTGGCCGTCCCCGGGAATGGCCGGACTCCCCAGAATATCCACTGTTCCGGCGTCGTGGTCCATTGCAAACCGTTGGAGGATCGCGCCATGTTCCGGGTATGGATCAAATTCCTGGACCTGCCGGAAGCCCAGCGCGAGCAGATTAAATGCCTGGCAAAGGCGGGCAAGCACCTATGTCCCTATTGCGAGAACTTCTAACCGAAGTGGTCCAGAAAGGCGCTTCGGACCTTCACCTCAAAGCCCATCAGCCGCCCCTGCTCCGCCTTCACGCCCGCCTCGTGGAGGCCCGCCCGGAAGCGCTGACACCGGAACGGCTCCAGGAACTGGTCCGGGAACTTGTCCCTGACCGTCTCCACCAGAACCTCGAACACAAGCACGAACTGGATTTCTCGTACGAAGTGCCGGACGTCGGCCGGTTTCGCGTGAACCTCTACCAGAGCCAGGGTTTGCCGACGGCGGCCCTGCGCCACGTGAAAACAAAGATCCCGGGATTCGAGGAATTGAACCTGCCCCTTATCCTGCGGCAATTTGCCGAGGTGCCTCGCGGGATCGTGCTGGCCACAGGGACCACCGGGAGCGGCAAGTCCACCACGCTCGCGGCCATGATCCAGCACATCAACCAGCATTTCAAGCGGCGCATCATCACCGTCGAGGATCCC
>JAHJJH010000316.1 GCA_018823105.1 Verrucomicrobiota bacterium
CCGACCGCCTCTCCGCCTTCGACTGCATCCTGCCCACGGGCATCCCGCAGAAGGGCGAGGTGCTCAACCGGCTCTCGGCCTGGTGGTTCGAACACACCGCCGCCATCACCCCGAATCACAAGCTCGGCATCGAGCCGGGCGCGTTCCCCGACATCCTGCGGCCATTTGAAGACATCCTGCGCGGCCGGGCCATGCTCGCCCGCAAGGCCCGCCCCCTGCCGGTCGAGTGCGTCGTGCGCGGCTACCTGATCGGGTCCGGGTGGAAGGACTACACGCGCACCGGGGGCGTCTGTGGCCTCCCCCTCCATCCCGGCTACCGCCTGGCCGACCGACTCGAACAGCCCCTCTTCACGCCCGCCCGCAAGGCGGACACGGGTCACGACGAAAACATTTCCTTCGAAGACGTGGCGCGGATGGTCGGCCCCTCCCTCGCCGAGCAGTTGCGATCCGTGTCGCTGGCCCTCTATGCGCACGCCTCGCAGTACGCGCGACAGCGGGGTGTGATCATCGCGGACACGAAATTCGAGTTCGGGCTGGCCGGGGACGAGTTGATCCTGATCGATGAGCTTTTCACGCCCGACAGTTCCCGCTTCTGGCCCGCGGCGGAGTATCGCCCCGGGGTTTCGCCGCCGTCGTTCGACAAGCAGTACGTGCGGGACTACCTGGAAAGTCTCGCGTGGGACAAGACGCCCCCCGCCCCGCCGCTGCCGGAAGACGTGGTCCGAAAGACCACGGAAAAATACGCCGAGGCCTACCGCCGGATCACGGGGCGGGAAGACAGTGCGTAACGTGATTAATCTGTCCCGGCGCGATAGATCGGCCGGCCCGTGGCATGCCGCTGATCCAACCGATTGCAGCTCGAAAACGCCATAAATAATAGCCTCCAAGACCCCGCAATCGCCACTTTCACCTGCGTAACACGTTCAGATCTAAGAAAACCTGTGGTCCGACTCCGGGCCCCCATATTCATGGCCGTCTTCTAGTCGCACGCAAAATCCCATTCGATTATCCAATCCCAAGAATCATCTGTTACAACAACGATTCCCTTTTCCCAGTTCCATGTCAAAATTGGGAACGCGCCTATCTCGTATTCCGTCCCGCAATACTCTCCGGCAACTTGACAGTTCACCCATCCATCTTCGCATAATGATTCAGACATGAGATTCGTCTTGCCATTGAAGCACTCTATATTCTTCAATAGGCTATATTCATTGGTCGGCGATGCCAGATACCAGTCGCTAACCTTCGTTGGCCTGGCTTCATAGGTTGTTTCATATTTGTTCGTATATATGGCTGGTGAGTGGTAAGTGTACCCGCAGATTACTTCGCCATTGGTTTGCCTGCCGCTGAAGGATGCGGAACCCTCCCGCTCCTCGCGGTAGGCTATGAACAGATTCGTTCGGCGTTCTTCCAGCATGATATTGTTACTCGACATGATGTTCGCCAAGGAATAGTCAATTGTTCCCTCAAGGTCTGCGTAGGTGAACGCCGCGCTATTGGCAGAGTTTGAATTATTTACCTTCAGCGCATTTATGAAGTATGTTATCAGCAATTCATTTTGGAGGATGTATGTCGGCGCGATATCGGCAACATCATAATCGAAACAATCGAATAAATGTGCCACGCACTCGGCAAACGCATTTGTATATGGGTCAATCCCGACAATGGCGGCAACCCATTCCGTGAATTCCACATTCGGCGGCCTTGTGAAATAGGCTTGTGTGTCCAGCCAACTATATCGCCAATTCCCTTCTCGGGAAAGGTATAGTCGCTCGTCTGGCTCGCTGTATTTCATAAGCGAAATTGCCGCCCTGATGGAATCCCACACATACCTTTGTTCGCGCCAATGCGCCATGAGCCACGTTATATCCGGCACTTCCCCGATGGCGGTCATCCACAATCCAGTAGAAGTCCAAAGCGTCCACCCGTTCGTAGGCCATGATTCGGGCGGCCAGTTGGAATACGATCTTTGATTGATGAAATATCCGCATAGCATATCCACATTTGCGGCCGCGTTGAGAAGCAAGGCATCGCGACGACTTACCGTGGGCTCCCATGGCAGCATATCTGTCCCATGGACTGCCCAGGCGCGCTCGTTTACCGCCTTCCCCGCCCACGTCCCATCCTCAACCACCTGGCGGCCATCCTCAACCGACGGGCGCCAGGGAAAGCTATCCGCGAGGGAGCCGACGCTCGAAAGGAGAAGGCAAACAAGAATAGCC
>JAHJJH010000029.1 GCA_018823105.1 Verrucomicrobiota bacterium
CGGCCCTACAGATCCTCTCCTGCGTAGGGCGCGCGCTTGCGCGCCGCCGATTCCCCCCTCCCGGCCCGGCGCAAGCGCCGGCCCTACAGATCCTCTCCTGCGTAGGGCGCGCGCTTGCGCGCCGCCGTTTTCCCCTCCCGGCCCGGCGCAAGCGCCGGCCCTACAACGTCAGAACGGGGCGGCGGAGCCGATCTTTCCGCCCAGGGCAGCTTCGGCGATGGATCGCCCGTCCGACAGCACGGGCGTCCGGCGCGGTCGCCAAGGGCGGCGTCGCGCCCGCATGATCAAACTGTATCCCTTGGTGAAACCCAGCAGTGCGTCCATACCCGCGGCGAACTGGAAAACGGGATAAAGCCACGAGTACCATCGGAAGGCCTTTTTCATCTTCCGGAAGTCCTGCTCGTCAATCACGTTGCCCTTCCGTCCGGGATCCTGTCCGCGGTTCATGCGGCGAGCCACGAGTTGGATCAGCGTGTCGAGCGACTCGACAAAGAACCGGCTGTACGTGCGCGCCTCCTGGACGTCGAACCCATTCTTGAGCAGATCGAACAGTTCCGATTCCGTATAGCCGGGCCGGACATGGCCGTGCCGGGCGTCCGTCAGCCCCAGCAAGCGGCGGATCGGGCGCAGGATCGCCCGCTTCTTCATGTGCGGCACGTTGACGATGAGGCGGGCGGCCGGCTTGAGCACGCGGTGGCATTCGGCGATGAGCTGCGCGTCGTCCTGCACATGTTCCAGCATGTCAATCACCACCACGCCGTCGAACATCCCGTCCTCGAACGGGAGGCGGGCGCCCTGCAGTTGGTGGACGCGCTCGCCGACGAGGCGGCGGATCGAGGCGACGGATTTTTCATCCAGGTCCGCGCTGTGCCAGGTTCCGCCCAGGTGTCGCAGGTGGTAGCTGATTACGCCGTTGTCGCCGCCGAGGTCGAGCCACGCCTGCCCGTCCGCCACCTTGCCGATCAGTCCGGCGATCTCCGCCAGCTTCGCCTGTTTAAGCAGCGATTTTTCAAACAATCGCAAGTGCCAGTCGTCCGGCGCGGCCGGGCCCTGGGCCTGGGGAGCAAGCGTCTGATGGCTCATGGTGCTCATGTTATAGCGGGGGCGGGGGCAGGGGTCCAGTCCGCAGTCGCCGGGCGGCCGGAAAAAAGGTTTCCAATGTCTGGAAAAAACAGGTATAGGTTTTTCCAATCATTGGGAAAAACAGGGTTGTGTTTTTCCAGGGTTTGGAAAAGTCGTTTTCCCGCCCTGGAATCCTTTTTTTCAGTAAGACGCGAGGAGAAGTCATGAGTACGAACATCAACACCATCACCGTGACGCTGGAAGACGGGGCCCAGGTCCGCTGCGCGGCCGGGACGCCGGTGGCCGCCATCCTGCCCCAGCGCCGCTCGCCCCAGGGGCTCGAATACTTGGGCGCCCTGGTCAATAACGACGGCGTTTCGCTCTCGTATCCGCTGGAGGTGGACAGCCAGATCACCCTGCTGACGCGGGCCGATTCGCACGGCTTCCGCATCTACCGGCGGTCGGTGTGCTTCCTGCTCGCCAAGGCGATCAAGGAGCTGTTCCCCGAGGCCCGCTTCGCGGTGGAGCACTCGATGAGCGACGGGTTCTACTGCAGCATGGAGATGGAGGGGAAGGCGGACATCGCGGAGGAGCAACTGGCCTCGCTGGAGCGCCACATGCGCGAGACGGTCGAGCGCGACGTGCCCATCGAGCGGCGGAAGATCGCCTTCACGGAGGCCGTCCAGCAGTTCGAGCGGGAGAAGCAGTGGGACAAGTACAACCTGCTGCGGTTCCGCAACCCGGCCAAGATCGTCACCTACTGGTGCGAGAACTTCTCCGACCTGGCCCACGGGCCCCTGGCCTCGGGCACCGGCGCCCTGTCGCTGTTCAAGTTGATCCCGTACCCGCCCGGGTTCGTCCTCCAGTTCCCCGAGCGGGAAACCCCGAAGACGCTGTCGACGTTCGAGCCCCAGCCCCACCTGTTCCAGATCTTCAAGGAGCACAAGGAATGGGGGCGGATCCTCGGGGTGAACACGGTGGGGCGGCTCAACGAGATCATCGCCAACCGCGAGATCGGCGATTTCATCAAGATCGCGGAGGCCTTCCACGAGAAGAAGATCGCGAGGATCGCGGATCACATCCACGCGCACAAGGATGAGATCAAGTGGATTCTCATCGCCGGGCCGTCGTCCTCCGGCAAGACCACCTTCGCCAAGCGGCTGGCCGTCCAGCTCCGGGTCAACGGCCTGCGTCCGGTGACGATCTCGGTGGACAACTACTTCGTCAGCCGGGACCAGACGCCCAGGGATGAAAACGGCGAGGCGGACTTCGAAAACATCGAAACCATTGACCTGCCGCTGCTGAACGAACACCTGGCGCAGCTGGACCGCGGCGACGAGGTGGAGAGGCCCTACTTCAACTTCGAAAAGGGCGACCGCGAGTGGAAGGGCGAGAAAATGCGGATCGAGCCGGACCAGATGGTCATCGTGGAGGGCATTCACGGGCTGAACCCGCGGATGACGGCGTCGGTGCCGCCGGCGCACAAGTTCAAGATCTACATCAGCGCGCTGACCCAGTTGAACCTCGATTCGAACAACCGGGTGTCCACCACGGACAACCGGCTCGTGCGCCGCCTGGTGCGCGACCACAACTACCGCGGCAACCCGGCGCTGATGACGCTGAACATGTGGCCCAGCGTGCGGCGGGGCGAGAAGAAGTGGATATTCCCGTTCCAGCAGGAGGCGAACATCGCGTTCAACTCGGCGCTCGACTACGAACTGGCGGTGCTGAAGCTTTACGTGGAGCCCCTGCTGACCGAGGTGAAGCCCTTTCATCCGCAATACGCCGAGGCGCGGCGGATGCAGGACTTCCTGTCGAGCTTCCTGGGGGTTTCGGACCGCCTGGTGCCACCCACATCCCTGTTGAGGGAGTTCATTGGCCGCAGCAGCTTCAGCTACTAGGTCCAAACGCCGACGGTCGCCCGACGGCCGCGCGCCAGGGCTGGCGACGCCGGGGGGCGCGCCCCCGCGAGGCCGGCTGTTGATGTTCGACCTGGACGGCACGCTGCTGGACACGCGGCGCGATCTGGCGACGGCGGTCAATGCGATCCGCGCCGAGCACGGCCGGGAGCCCCTGAAACTGGCCACCGTCACCCGCTATGTCGGCGACGGCCTCGCCATGCTGGTCCGGCGCTCCCTGCGCGGGCGGCGGACCGATCTCGAGGAAGCCACTCGTCGCTGCGCGCGGCATTACCGCCGGCACATGCTGGACCAGACCGCCCCCTACCCCGACGTAGTCGCGGGATTGCGTCGTTTGAAGAGGGCCGGCTACCGCCTGGCCCTGATCAGCAACAAGCCGGTCGCGGCCTGCCGGCGGCTCCTGCGCCATTTCGGGTTGTATGAACTCTTCGACCGCGTGTCGGGCGGCGATTCTTCCGAGCGCCGCAAGCCACATCCCGAACCGCTCCAACTCACCCTGCGTAGGCTGGGGGTCCGCCCGGAAGAGTCGTGGATGATCGGCGACCACCGGACGGACCTGGAAACCGCGCGCCGGGCCGGCGTGCGCAGCGTATGGTTGAGCCGCGGGATGGGCCGGCGCGGCCGCTGGCGCCCGGATCGCACATTCCGCTGGTTTTCCGAATTGACGGCCTTTTTCACCACCCCGTATGCTGGTCCATGATGCGCAAGCCGCTGATGTATCTGGTCCTGGTGGCCTGGCCGTTGGCCTGCCGGGCGGCCCCGCCGCCCGAAGCCACGGTCGAAGTCCCGGTGGCCCCGATCGCTTCCGTGACCTTCGGACCGTGGACCAACGCCTTCCGATTGCAGAATCCCTCCCTGGAAGTCGTGGTGGTGCCAGAGATCGGACGGGTTTTGCACCTGGCGTGCAGGAAGAGCGGCACATCCCTGCTGCGGGCCGATCCCTCATGGACCCGCCCCGGCCCCGACAAAGCCACGGCCCCCTGGGCCAACTACGGCGGCATCTGGTTGTGGCCGACGACCCAGGCGCAATGGGAAAAACTCGCGGGCACCAACTGGCCGCCCCCGGAGGCGTTGGCCGATGCTCCCTGGACCGGCTCCGCCTGGAGGGCGGAAGACGACAGCCAGTATTGCCTGATGACCCGCGAATTCGCGGAGCCGCTGAACATCAAGGTCAGCCGCCTGGTCAAGCTGGACCCGACCAACCAGCTCGTGTCCATCCGGCAGCGCCTGGAACGGACCGCACCGTCCGAGATGCCGGTCTCCATCTGGACGTTGACCCAACTGGCCCAGCCCGATCAGATCATCCTGCCCGTGGACGACGACACCCGCCTGGAAGCCGGCTTCAAATCCCTGCTCTTCGATCCGCCGGACGACGCGGCCCTCACGCGATGCCCCGGCGCGCTGGTGTACGACACGAAAAAGGCGGGCGAACATAAGCTGGGCACCGATTCCCGGCGCGGCTGGATCGCCGCGAGAAAAGGCGACATCCTGCTGATCCAACGCCTGGCCGGCGAGGAGGATCCCGAGGTGCCGCCCAGCGAGGCGTGCATCGTGGAGATGTACTCGAATCCCGATCTGGGCTATGCCGAAATCCAGACCTTGAGCGCGGAAATAAATTTGCATCCGGGCGAGGCCCTGCACCAGAATGTCGTCATTGAATGCCTGGAGATGGAAGCGGGCCTGGCCCCGTGCGACAGGGTGGAACGCCTGCGCGCGCGGCTGGGCGAGGCCATCACTCCCTGACATTTTTAACAAGGAGGGACCTATGATCAGTCAACGAATGAGAGTCTGTGCCGCCATCGGACTGCTCGGGTGCGCCGCGGGGATGCTTTTCGCCCAGGAAGAGGCGCCGCCGGCCCCGGCGATGATGACGGAAGCTTCCGTGCTCTTCACCGCCGAGGGCGGAGAGCAGTCGGTTCAACTGGTCCCGGGCCAGGTCCTGGAAGTCCGCCTGCGGGGCAACCCGACCACCGGCTACAGCTGGACGCTGGAGGGCTATGAGGCCCAGGAGATTCTCGTCCGGGACGAGGAAGTCTCCTATCAATCCGACGCCCCCGACCGGATGGGCGCGCCCGGCCTGTTCCGCTACCGCTTCACGGCCGCCCGGAGCGGGTCGGCCACGCTCCGTTTCCTTTATCGCCGCCCGTGGGAAGAAGCCGTCGAGCCGCTCTACACGGCCGTCCTGAACGTGACCGTGCCGTAGAGCCGGCCGCGAGATCATCCTGTTTCTATTCCGGCCGGTTGTTTTCCTTCTCCGGCGGCCGCGCGCCAGGGTTACCGGCACTGGCGGGCGCGGGTTTCGGGGCCGGGCGCTCGACGTTGGAATACAGCTCCTCGCCGGTCTCGACATTGACGATTGTAAACTCCTCCATGTGCCGGGCCGGGTCGGAAACGAAGGTCATGCGCCCGCCGTGCTTCTGCTCGATCTCCACGAGCGTCGCCTCGTCCTCCTTGCGCAGGCGGTCCATGACCACCGGGTTGACGCTGACCTTCAGCGGCATGCCGCGGTGCCGGCGCAGGGCCTCCACGATGTGACGCTGTATCTCGACGCTCATGCTCAAGGTGGACTTCACCTTGCCGCGCCCCTCGCAGTAGGGGCAATCCATGTACGTGCTGGCCCGGATGCTCTCCTCCATGCGCTGGCGGGTCATCTCCAGCAAGCCGAGCTGCGAAATGGCCAGCACGTTGGTGCGGGCCCGGTCGTTGCGCATGGCCTCCTTGAGGGTCTTGTACACCGCGTTCTGGTGCTTGCGCTGCTTCATGTCGATGAAGTCGATGACCACCAGCCCGCCGATGTTGCGCAGGCGGAGCTGCCGGGCCACCTCGTGCGCGGCCTCGGTGTTGACCTGAAGGATGGACTCCTCCTGGGTTTTGCCGCCCTTATGCCGGCCCGTGTTGACATCCACGGCCACCAGGGCCTCCGTTTCATCAATGACGATGTAGCCGCCGGATTTCAGCCAGACCTTGCGCCGGAACGCGTTCTCGAGCTGGCGCTCGACCTCGAAGTGCTCGAAGATGGGCACGGCGCCATCGTAGAGTTTGATGCGGCCGCGGGCCCGCCGCGACACGCGGGCGACCAGGTCGCGGATGTGGTCATAGGCCTCCCGCGAGTCAATGACGATCCTATCCACGTCCTCGGTCAGCGAGTCGCGTACCACGCGCTCGACAAGGTCCGGCTCGCGATATACGCAGCAGGGGGCGGGCAGGGTGCGGATGCGCTCCTCGATCTCCTTCCAGGTCTCCAGCAGCACGCGCACGTCGCGCACGAAGCTCACCTTGCGCGCGCCCTCGCCGGCCGTGCGGACGATCAGGCCGATGTTGGGCAGCAGGGGGAGGCGGGCGAGGACCTTTTTCAGGCGCTCGCGTTCCTTGGCGTCATCAATCTTGCGGGAGACGCCCTTGAGGCTGCTGCCGGGCATCATCACGAGGTAACGACCGGGGATGCTCAAGTTCGCCGTCACGCGCGGGCCCTTCGTCCCGATGGCCGCCTTGGTGACCTGGATGACGATCTCGGACCCGATCGGGAACCGCTTGGCCATTTCGCCGGGCGCAAAGCGCTTCTGGCGGTCGGACCGCTGGCGCTGAATGCCCTCCTCGGCCTCCAGCCGCGCCGCGTCCTCCGGGATCATGTCCCAGTAATGCACGAACGCGTTCTTCTTCATGCCGATGTCCACGAAGGCGGCCTGGAGGCTGTCCTCGATGTTCTGGATGCGGCCCTTGAAGATGCTGCCGACGATGTGCTCTTCGCCGGAGCGCTCGATGTAGAACTCCTCCAAGTTGCCCTCCTCCATGACGGCGACCCGGGTCTCGAGGCTCTCGACGTTGACGATGATCTCGTTGCTGATTTTTTTCTTGCCCATCAATCTGGCCAGATAGTCCCACATGGTTTTCTCCTCACAGTGAATACCGACGCGCATAGACGCCCTGGGTGAGGCCCAGCCCGGCGAGCGTGGTCAGCATGGAGGAGCCTCCGTAGCTGATCAGCGGCAACGGCAGACCGGTGATGGGCAGCAACCCGATGGTCATCGCGATGTTCACAAACACTTGACTGAACAGCAGGCCGGTGACCCCCATGGCCATGAGCCGGCCCGCCCGGTCCCTGGCCTCGACGGAGGCCCGGATCCCCGCCGCCAGTACGACGGCATACAGCAGCAACAGGACCGCCGACCCGACAAACCCCTTTTCCTCGGCGATCACGGAATACACGAAATCGGTGGGCGCCACCGTACGGGGCAGGAAGCCCAGCACGTTCTGCTTGCCCTCCAGATACCCCTTGCCCCACAGCTTGCCCGACCCCACGGCGATCTCCGACTGGATCTTGTTCCAGCCGGCGCCCAGCGGGTCGCGCCCCGGATTCATGAAAACGCGGACGCGCTCCTTCTGATACTCGTCCATACCGAGCCAGCCCACCGGCAGCAAAAGCACGCCTACCAGCCCCAGCAGCGCCAGGTGCCGCAGCGGCGTTCCCGCCACGAACAACATCAGCACGGTCATCGGCACCATCACCACCGCCGTGCCCAGGTCGGGCTCCTTGACGATGAGCGCGAACGGCAGGGCCAGCAGGACCAGGGCACGCAGCGTGGTCAGCGGATGCCGGAGATCGCGCCCGGGGCGCCCGAGGAAGCGGGCCAGCATCACGATCAGGGCCAGCTTGGCGAATTCCGAGGGTTGCACTTGCACGCCGAACACCGAGAGCCAGCGGTAGGCGCCGTACACTTTCTTGCCGACGAGCAGCACCAGCACCAGCAGCACCAGGCTCATGCCGTAGAGCCAGCCCGCGGCGGCGCGCAGGCGCCGGTAATCCACAAGAACAAACAGAATAAATACCGCAACGCCCAGGAGCGCCCAAACCATCTGCCGACGGTAGAACGACGGCACCGGGAGATCGTCGCCCCGGTACGAGGCGCTGTAGACGAAGGCCACGCCGATCCCCAGCAGCAGGACCACGGCGATCACCATGGACCAGTCCATTCGCTTCAGCAGCCATCTGGCGTGTGTCCAATCCATACGTGCTATCCCCGGGCCGGCGGGACCTGCTCGAACAGGCCCCGCAGGATTTCCTTCATCACCGGCGCGGTCGTGCGCCCGCCCGTGTCCGCTTCCTCGAGCACCAGGGCCACGGCGTACCGCGGCGCATCGTACGGGGCGAAGGCGATCATCCACCCCAGCTTGAGCCCTTCGCCCTTTTTCCCGTATTCCGCCGTGCCGGTCTTGCCGGCCGCCACCACGTTCGGAATCTGCGCCAGCCGCCCCGTGCCCCCCGGCGACATCACCACGTCCCGCATCGCCCCGCGCACGAACCGGATCGCGGAGGGCGGAAGGTTGACCGGGACGGCGGCCGACGGGGGAAGCCGCTCAAACGACTCCTCGCCCGGCGCGCGGCTCCCCAGGACCAGCCGGGGCGCGTGCAGCGTCCCGCCGTTCGCCAGGGCCGCCGTGAGCAGCGCCATCTGCAGCGGCGTCACCGCGAGAAAACCCTGGCCGATGGCGAGGTTGCAGGTGTCCCCGTCCCGCCAGGCGTCGTTGAACGTCCGCCGCTTCCAGGCATCGCTCGGCACGAGCCCGGCATATTCCGCCTCCAACTCGATGCCCGTCGCCCGGCCCAGACCGAGCGCCGCGGCCGCCTCGCGGATCGGGTCGAGCCCGCACTGGAGCGCCAACTGAAAAAAGTACACGTTGCAGGACTTCTCGATCGCCGTGCGCAAATCCACCGTCCCATGGCCGGACGGATACCAGCAGGCGAACCGCGCCCGACCGAGGTTATAATAGCCGGGACAGGAAAACGACGTGTGCACGCCGGCCCGCCCGGAGGCCAGCGCCGCCAGGGCCACGACCGGTTTGAACGTGCTTCCGGGCGAATAGGTCGCGGAGATGGCGCGATTCATCAGCGGACGGCGTTCATCCCCGCTGATCCGCCGCCACTCGTCCACGGGCAGGACGGGGGTGAACCGGTTGGGATCGAATCCCGGCGAGCTGGTCATCGCCAGGACGTCCCCCGTGGCGGGGTCCACGATCACGCCGGCGCCGACGTGATCCGCCAGGACGCGGTCCAGCAATTGCTGTGCCTGCATATCCAGGGAAAGCAGCAGGTCGCGGCCGGTAGTCGGCCTTTGCGTGCCCAGATCCTTGAAGCGGAAGCCGGAGACGTCCACCAGCAGCAGTTGCCCGCCGGCCCGGCCGCGCAGGGCCTCGTCGTACCGCTTCTCCATGCCGGCCCGGCCAACCAGTTCGGGAATGTAAAAATGGAAAGCCTGCTCTTC
This sequence comes from Verrucomicrobiota bacterium, assembly GCA_018823105.1. Lineage (GTDB taxonomy): Bacteria > Verrucomicrobiota > Kiritimatiellia > CAIQIC01 > JAGNIJ01 > JAGNIJ01. Next base: position 9,242 of record JAHJJH010000029.1, read on the forward strand.
CGTCGGCGGGTCCGCGCGCCCGCAGTAACCCAGCACGTGGCAGGCCGCCGCCCCGAACGGATACTCGCGCACGGCCTCGGCGCTGATCTCCACCGCCGACATGCCGAGACCCTGTTCGGCCAGGCGGGCCAGCGCGGTTTCATCCACGTCGCGCCAGACCGGCATGGGGAGGGGCAGCCGGAACCGGATGTGGTTGCGGATTTCCTCCGTCGTCACCTGGCGCGGCCGTTCAAGCCGCCGCGCGAGATCGTCGAGTACGGCCTCGACGTGAACGATGGTGTTGCTCCATCGCCCGGGCCGGCGCAGGTCCTCGAGGTAGAGAGAGATGGTGTAGCCCGACCGGTTGTCGGCCACACAGCGCCCCGCGCGGTCGAACAGCCGCCCGCGGATGCCCGGCAACCGGACCCGGCGCACGCTCTGACGCTCCAGGCCGGCCTGGTACGTCGCCCCGCGGGCCACCTGCATCTGCCAGAGCGCGACCAGCAGCACGCCGAACGCCGCCAGCATGATCCAGAGCGCCACCCGCGCGCGCCACTGCGCCTCATCCAGAAGGTCGCGGATCGCCATCAGGCCGCCTCCTCGCCGAGGTTGCCCAGCATGCGGTCGGTTCCTTCGAGCGCGTGAAACACGGCGGGGGCCGTCACGGCGCCCAGCAGCGCGGAGCCGACCAGTTTCAGCGCGAGACGGCCCGCCGACAGGATGACCGCCTGGTCATTCATCAGCAGCACGCTCAACGCCAGCGTTACGGCGCCCGCCGAAAGCGCGCCGGCGCCCGCGTGCAGGAATACCTCGTGCGCGAAGACATCCTCGCGGACCCGGCTGACCACCAGCGCCACGAGGCAGAAACAAAACGAGGAATAGCCGAGGGGGATCGGGCCCAGCGCGTCCTGCAGGAGCCCCGCCAGCACCGCCGCCGTCCACATCAGGCCGCGGTCGGGAGAGAACGCGTAGTAGAGGACGATCCCCAGCAGCACGGGGACGTGGGCCTGGCCCATGACCCGCCAGTTGGGGACAAGTGCCTGGAGGACGGCCCCGCAGAGGAGCGCGAAGATCATGACCATCGTCTTCATGGCGCGTCCTTCCCGCCCCGGGCCGGGGACGGCGCCCCCGGGGGCAACACGACGAACACGTAGGTCGCCGCTCCGACGTCCGCCTGGGCGACCACGGTCGCACGCTGATAGAGCCCGCCCTCATCCACTTCCACCTTTTCCACGTATCCGATGAGCAGCCCGCCCGGGAACACGCCGCCCAGACCCGCCGTGACCACCGCGTTGCCGGGCTGCACGGGAAGATTCCGGTTCACAAACTGCATGCGGCAGATCGCCTGGCCGGCGGGCGAGGGCCCGGTGCCCTCGATAATGCCGAAGGCGCCGGCCGGCGCCATGCGCGCGGACACACGGCAGATGGGGTCGGAAATCAGCAGCACGTCCGCCGTGCGGGCGGAGACTTCGATCGTGCGGCCGATGAGGCCGTCGGATGTGACCACCGCCATGTCCGGACCGATGCCGTGTTCGGTCCCCTTATTCACGCGCAGGGTGTGCCACCACCCCGTCATATCGCGCCCGATAACTTCGCAGGGGACCAGGCGGCGATCCGACGCGCGCTCGTATTCCAGCTGCCGGCGAAGCTCCTGGTTTTCCCACTCCAACGCCCGGAGTTCCTGGACACGGTTGCGCAGGTGAATCAACTCGGCCGACATGGCCTGGTGATCGCGGACCAGACCGCCGAAGCCACGAACCGTACTCACGGCCTCGACCAGCTTGCGCCAGGAGCGGGTCGCCAGGCCCTGCACGGGGGCCACGGCATCGCGCAGCGCCGCCTTCGTGCGCCGGGAGACGGGTCCGGGCAGGTTGAGCAGCGCCAGCAGCACCGCCGCCAGCACCAGCCAGGTCACGATACCCCGTTCCCTCATGCCCGCTCCCGGTCGCGGTTGCCCGGATTCCCGGCCCTCGGTAGGGCGGCTTGGCCCAAGCCGCCGCGGCGCGCTCGGCGAGCGCGCCCTACCGTTCTCCAGGCTCGATTAATTCCAACCTCGTCGATATCGAAATAAACCACAAGCATCCCGTCATGTTGCGGGAGAAGAGCGCCGCCCGGCCCCGGGCGGGGGGAGTGATCGGACATCCGAAACAACTCAATAACTGCGGCTGGTGCTGGCCACTTTGCGGAGGAAGGCCAGCTCGTGCAGCACGACGCCGGTTCCTTCTGCGACCGCGCTCAGGGGATCCTCGGC
>JAHJJH010000317.1 GCA_018823105.1 Verrucomicrobiota bacterium
GGCTTGAGCACCACTGGCATCGTCGGTCTTCCTCTCTTCATGTCATGCCTCCTTCCCAAGTTCCCGAAGGATACAAGCAAGGAGACATTATGCAATATTATTTATGGGACAGAATACTAGCCCGGATATTGCACGAGTTCCCATGCGCTAAGCGGGCTAGAGGGCGCAAAAAGTAAGCGGGGAAGGCCGCAGGTGATTCGGGCGCCTTTTCCCTGCCATTATCCTCTTTGCCGCTCTTCCTCCGTTCCCGGTTCCGGCAATCGCTGAAAATGGCCGTTTTACGGCGGTAACCGGGCAAATTTCCATGCTTGACGCCATTGACGCCCGTCCCCGTTCACGGGTATACATAACACTGTGGAAGAATAGGGCTTCCGTACGGGTCGTACGAGAGGTCTGTCGGTTTTAAGAAACCATCTCTCTTATGGGGATAGGTGACGTGTCTATTTTTAAAAAAGATACTGAAAGATACGAATTGTGGAAAAAAGGCAGACAGGAAATGAAGGGCACGGCCGGTGGGTCGGCCCCGGCGCTGGGCGTCGGGATGCATACCCGGGATGAAACGTGGGAGGAGATTCGCCACAACGTGCGGGCGGTGGGGGCGTGCTATTACGACGAGGGCGCGGAGCCCCCCGCCGTGATTCGTTTGCATTTCGTTCGAGACGAAGTGCTGGCGCCATGAAACTGCCGCGTGATGTGTCGGCGGAGCGCTTGCTGAAGACATGAAAACCTTGCGGATATATTTGGACTCGTCGGTCTTTGGCGGATGCTTCGACGAGGAATTTGCCAAAGAAAGCCTGCGCTTGGTGGCGGAGATCAAGGCCGGAAAGTTTCGCTTGGTGATGTCGGAAACGGTGCTGGCGGAATTGGAGTCCGCGCCGGCCCATGTCCAGAATGCGTTGGCGGACATCCCAAAGGAGTTCATCGAGACGGTGGCCTCCAACCCGGAAGTGGAGGCGCTCCAGCAAGCCTATCTGGAGGCCAAGATCGTCGGGCCGGCATCCGCCGCCGATGCGGAGCACATCGCCATCGCCACGGTCGCCCGGGCCGACATGATCGTGAGTTGGAACTTCAAGCACATCGTCCATTATGAGAAAATCGCGGGCTATCTATCCGTGAACCTGCGGCTGGGATATGGATCGATCGGCATTTACTCCCCCCAAGAAGTGGTGAGCCATGAAAACGAAGACATTTGATTGCATCCAGATGAAGGAAGACGCGCAGCGGGCTTGCCAGGAAGCCTATGGCGGATTGCCGCTGCCCGCACGGCGGAAGAAAATGATCGCGGACATCCTGTCGAATCCCGTTTTGGGAGAAATCTATCGGCGGACTTTCCGGCCGGATGGCATGGACGCCGCGTACAAACCCGCCGAGCGCGTGGCTGAGGCGGGGGCCGAGTATCGCGGGAAGGGCAAGTGACGGAGAGGCGGGATGAGAGATGCTTCGGATATTTCAGATCAGCAGACGGATGAAAACGGCATTCGGGTCACGAGGGCGCGGGCGGCCGCGGCGGACCCGAAGGAGTGAACAGCCATGAATCCTGAAAAGAATTTCAAACCCCCCGCGGCGCGGAGCGCCCGCGCGCGAAAAAGGAAATGTCTGTTGTCCAGGTCTGACCCTGAATCTGGCCGAGCGATGAACATGTTCAAACGATTTTCGGCGCGCCGCGTGTGCGTTTCCATCGGGCTGGGCCTTGCCCTGTGCGCGTTCGCGCCGCAGGCTTGGGCGGATGTGTACGTGGGACGGGACGGTGGTCTGGAAGGAGCCGCAACAGTGGACAATGCCGTCAATACCGCGGCCCAAGCGGGAAAGTGGACGAAGAATGATGCCACTCAAACCATTGCGCTAGAAACCACGACTGTGCGAAGTGGCGCAAACTCATTGAGAATCAATAACTCATCCACTACTGGCAGGCGTGTATGGTGCCCCAAGATAACGGTATCAAGCAGGACAACCTCCACAACGATCCAGTATTGGCGGCGGGTGGCCGACACGAGCAACTCCCAAAGTGAGCAGCGTAGAATAGGGAACGGAACAACAACTGACCTCGGGTCGGGGACCTATCAAACCCCAAGTTCCGCCAACACATGGGAGATGGCGACCTATACCCGATCGAGTTGGACGTACACCGATATCGCTGGCGGTCCTATGCACAGAGCAATAGGAACTGGCGGCGATATGTTTATAGATGACCTTTGCCTTTATGAGGGTAGTGTAGATTCCGCGGCGCCCAACTCGGCCGGGTCTGTAACCATTGCGACCAATTCCGCGACCGCACTGGATGTGAGTTGGGGCGCGGCGAGCGGCGGCGTGGACAGCGGTGGTTATCTAGTGGTGCGATACACATCGAGCCCTGCTGCAGCCGATGATCCCAATGCAAACGGCATCTACGCGACAAACAATACCATTGCCGGCACGGTGACCGGCACCGTGAGATATCAGGGCGATGGCACCTCGTTCACGGATTCGGGGCTAACCACGAGCCAAACCTACTATTATAAAGTTTATACCTACGACAAGGCGTACAACTACGCCGCGGAGGTGAGTGCAAGCGGAACACCGATGGAGTCCTGCACGCCGGATGCCGTGACGTTTGTGCAGCAGGCCGCCTACTACACCAAGTTCACGGACGGGGGCGACATTTTCGATAACGGGGCGACTGAACTGGGCATGTGGGCGCACGGCGGCAACAAGCAGGTGGTGGCTTGGCGCAACTTCCGCACGGATGGCAGCGGCGGGGGCGATGCCCGCGAATTGCAGGTCGGCGACCGGTTTCAAATCAGCGTGCATGGGTACTCTCCCTTCGGGATCCTGGGTTGTTCCATCAACGATGGCGCGGCCACGGGGTCGTGGGCCAACCGGCACAGCAATGCGCGCGGCTACATCGAGTGCGGCAATGGGTATGGGGACCTGTATGTGACCGCGGAGGGGACGACCCCGAGCTGGTCGGGCGTCCGTCCCTGGAACACGACGATCACGATGGAGTTCTTCGTCCTGTCGAGCAAGGAATTCACGGCGAATATCCTGGGGCAGACGCCTAAATACGACTTAACGATGCTGAACAGCCCGGGCGACAGCGATAAGGTGGATGGCTTCTCCCTTTATTACTACGACGATTGGGCTGATGGCGCGGAACGGAACGCCTACTGGAAACAGACCACGATGGTGACGAACCTGGGGTATGTCGAGTTCGGCGCGGACAACGGCTCGCGGACGATCGCGGGCAAGATCACCGATGGAACAGACCCGGCGTGCCCGGCCACGGCGAGCCCGAACTACCTGAAGAAGTCCGGGTCGGGAGTCGTGACGCTGGGGAATACGGCGAGTACATACACGCTGGATGCGAGAATTGACGGCGGCACACTCAACGTCTCGGCGGACGGGTGCCTGGGCGCGGCGCCCGGCACGGCGTCCAACGCACACATCAAGATGGCCAGCGGCACGGCGCTGGTGGGCACGGACAACTTCACGCTGAACGCCAACCGCGGCATCACGATTTCGGGCGGCAACATCTATCTGGCCGTGGCGGACACGAAGACGGTGACCTACAACGGTATCATCACGGACGGGGCGGAAAGCCGGGCGATCATCAAGAACCAGGGCGGCAACCTGATCCTGGGCGGGAACAATACCTTTGACGGCGGGTCGTATCTGGTCAAAGGCACGCAGACGGTGAGCCATGCGAACGCCCTGGGCACGGGGGCCATCTACCTGGGCGAGACCTCGGGGAGCGATGCGGCGACGCTGAACATCGGGGCGGCGATCACGGTGGCCAACAACATCACGGTGCGTTCCGGTTCCAGCGGTACGATGATCATCGGGAACACCTCGGCCGGCGCGGCCACTTTCTCGGGCAGTGCCACCTTGCAGCAGAACGTCACCCTGGCCAACAGCGGCGGGGGGACGCTGGACTTGAGCGGCGCGATGAGCTTCAACGGCGGCCAGAAATTCATCTACGTCAACAGCGGTCAAACGGCGAAGATTTCCGGCGCCATCGGCACGGACGGCGCGGCCGGCCTGGTGAAGAAGAGCGATGGGACCCTGCAGATGGGCGGGGCCAACACGTTCGCCGGCCTGTACATCGACCGCGGCACCGTCGAGCTAACCGCGGGCTCACTGGCGGCCGGCAGCACGATCGACATCGGCACCACGGGGGGCGACGGCACCTCCGCCTCGAGCCTCAAGGTCAGCGCCAATGCCTACACGCTAAGCCGCAACATCGTGGTCCAAACGGTGGCCTCGGCCGGCACCCGCACCCTGGAAACGGCCAACACGGCCAACACCCTGACCTTCTCCGGCACGATGACGCTGAACAAGGACCTGACGGTCACCACCGCAAACGGATCGGCCGCTACCGACGCGGCGATCTCGGGCGCCATCAGCGGTTCGGGCAAACTGACCAAGGACGGCGCCGGCGCGCTGACGCTGTCGGGGGCCAACAGCCACAGCGGGGGCACGACCTTGAGCGCCGGCACCCTGAACATCAATCACGCGCAAGCCCTGGGCGCCGCGGCCGGCACCTTCACCATCTCCGGCGGCACCATTGATAATACCAGCGGGGGGTCCATCACCACCCTGAACCATCCGCAGGCCTGGAACGCCAACTTCACGTTCACCGGCGGCAATCCCCTGAACCTGGGCGCGGGCGCCGTAACGCTGGGGGGCAATCGCAGCCTCACGATCAGCGCCAGCACCTTGACCGTCGGGGGGGCGATCGGTGGCGGCGCGTACTCGATCAGCCGGTCGGCGGGCGGCGGGACGCTCACGCTGAACGGCAACAGCAGCTTCAGCGGGGGGGTGGTCCTGGGCGCCGGGACCTTGAACATCGGCCACGCCAACGCGCTGGGCACGGGCGCGCTGACCGCCGGCACCGGCACCTCGTTCGACAATACCTCCGGTGGCTCGCTCACGATACTCAACGCCTTCACCTTTAACGGCAACCCCACGTTCGTGGGATCCAACCCCCTGACGATCAGGGGCGCCGCGTCGCTCGGCGGCAACCGTACGCTCACGGTTACGGCCAGCACGCTCACGTTCGGCGGCATCATCAGCGGCGCGGGCAACAGCCTGGCCAAGGCCGGCAACGGCACGCTGATCTTGACGAATGCGAATACGTTCAGCGGGGCGCTGACGATCAGCGCGGGGACGGCACAGATCGGGAACAACGGGGCGGCGGGGTCGGTGGACACGGCCAGCATCGTGGACGACTCGGCGTTGGTCTGGTACCGGTCCGACGATGTCTCCTACACGGGGATCATCAGTGGCTCCGGCACGCTGACCAAGCAGGGCGCGGGGACCCTGACCCTGACCGGCGCCAGCAGCTACAGCGGCGCGACGACCGTCAGCGCGGGCACGCTGAAGCAGAACGGCACGAACACCAGCTCGGATGTCACCGTCGCCGGCGGGGCCACGCTGGCGGGGTCCGGCTCGATCAAGGGATTGAGCGTGACCGGCGTGGTCCGTCCCGGGGCCAGCATCGGCCGCCTGGCGGTCACCTCGCTGGTCACGGCCGACGGGTCGGCCTTCTACTTTGAGATCGGCGACTGCTCCGACACCTCCGACCGGGACTACATCGACAACAGCGGCACGACCACCATCAACCCCACGACCACGATCTATATTGACGACGACCTGGCGTCCAACTGGAACAGCTCGAGTCCCTATTCCTGGGACCTGATCGTCGGCGGGGTCACTTCCACAAACGGTCTCATCCTGGATGAAAGCCTCTGGGCCCTGGACAAGGCCGGCGGCTCGTTCAGCTTGAGCGCCAGCGGCGGGAACCTGGTGCTGAGCTTCGCGCCGCTCGGGTCGACCGCCCCGACCGTCACGACCACGGCCATCAGCGATATCGCGCCCACGGCGGCCAAGGGCGGCGGCAACGTGACCGATGACGGCGGCGAGACGGTGACGGAGCGTGGCGTGTGCTGGAATACCACGGGCGCGCCGAACATCGAAGATGACAGCATGCAGGCCGCCGACGCGGGCGGCACGGGCGCCTTCACCAACTTCCTTTCCAGCCTGATCCCGGGCGAGCACTACTACGTCCGCGCCTACGCGACCAATATCATGGGCATCGCGTACGGCAGCGTGGAGGAATTCGACGCCGTTTGTTTCACCAGCGCGCCGGTCGTCGCCGCCGCGAGCGGCATCAGCTCCACCAACTTCACCGCCAACTGGAACGCCCTGGCCGGCGCGTCGAGCTACCGGCTGGACGTGAGCTCGAATGCTTCGTTCGAGCTAAGTGGAGGGAGTGCTTCCACTAACTTCGTCGGGTTCGAATTCACGGCGGATCCCTTCCTGGTGCCGGAAACGGTGGCGGGAGTCGTGACTTCCTCCATCATGTCCCTGTCATCCGGGACCATCGAGACCAACGTCATCATTGGCACCTACTTCCCGAACGAGCCGTACATCGAGGAGACCGCGGGGTGGACGGCCAACAACCAGGCGGCGGCCAAGAACTTCAGGTTTACGATTTATCCGATCGGCGGGAACAGCATCACGATCACGGGCATCACGTTCCGGGCCTATGCCACGGCGGCCGGGCCTTCCGCTTTCTCGTGGGACATCGACGGCGGGGCGGCCACCAACACGGTCAACGCCCTGGATTCTTCGCTGATGTTGGTGAATGACGCCGTGACGGGCGTGGCAGACATAACCACTCCGATTGTGGTCATGATCCAGGGATGGACCAATGGATCGAGGCTCACCTCGGGCGGCGGCACATTCCGCTTGGACGACGTGCAGATTTCGGGAACCGTATCGGCAGGATCGGTACCGTCCTACGTCCCCGGCTTCTCGAACCTGACGGTGGCGGGGATCAGCCAGATCGTGACGGGACTGACGGCGGACACGGCGTATTACTACCGCGTGCGGGCGGTGAGCGACGGCGGGTGCACCAGCGGCAATTCCAGCACGCAGACGGTGCAGACCAGCGCCGTGGCGCCGGCGGCGCCGACGGGCCTGGCGGCCTCCGACGGCAGTTCCACGGCGCACGTGAGCAACAGCTGGAACGATGTGACGGGCGAGACCGGCTACGTGATCTGGCGGCACACGGCCGACGTCTTCGGCAGCGCCACGGCGATCTACACCAACGCGGCCAACACGGTGACCTACCTCGACACCGGCGCGACGCCGGGCACGCTCTACTATTACTGGGTCACCGCGACGAATGCCGCGGGCTCCAGCTCGGAAAGCGCCTCCGACACCGGCTACCGGAAACTGGCGACGGTCGGGAGCGTGGCGGCGACCGACGGGACACACCTGGATAAGGTGGTGGTGACCTGGGCCGACGGCACGGGCGAGACCGGATACGGGATATGGCGGAACACGGTCAACGAGTCCAACACGGCCACGTTCCTGGCCGCGGCGGCGGCGGACGCAACGAGCCACGACGATACCACGGCGACGATTCTCCAGACGTATTACTACTGGGTGCGGGCGACGAACAGCACCAGCACAAGCCAGAGCGACTGGAGCTCGGCGGATTCCGGCCGGGCCGGCAATGCCGTCGTCCGCTTCTCGAGCTTCGACGGCACGACGAACGACAACTGGTCGTGGGTCGGTTCACCCGGCTCGGCGACCGTGGCCGTCGGGGACGACGCGATCACCGGCAAGACCGGGAAGTACGTGCTCAAGCTGGCGGGGTCCGTCGGCGGAGACCAGGACCCATCCCTGCTGTTCGACAACTTCGACCTGCAGACTTATTCGAACATCGCGTTCTCGATCGGGTACGCGGCGACCGGCGTGGACGCGGGCGACGACCTGTGGCTCGACCTGTCCTACGACAACGGCGCGACCTGGGCAGTGGTGACCCAACTGGTGGACGGGTTCAGCGGCTATAACGTGAATTTCGGCGCCACGGGCACGCCCGAGCGCACGGTGAGCGCCAATCCGTACGTGTTCACGGTGCCCGACGGCACGGCCCAGGTCCGCGTCCGGGTGCGCTATGACGAAGCGGACGCCAGCGACAACCGCTACGACGAGTACTACCTGGACGACATCAAGCTGATCGCCCAGGGCTCGCTGCCCATCGTGTACTGGGGCGCGACGGAGACGGTGACCACGGAGACCAACATCACGGCCACGATCCCCGTGACGATTTCCTCGGCGGCGTCGGCGACGGTGCACGTGCAAGTGGCGGGCACGGCGCTGGCGGGCGGCACGGACTTCACGCTGGCGACGACAACGATCGTCTTCCTGGCGGCGGGGCCTACGAGCTCGAACCTGATCATCTCCCTCGTGGACGACGCGGTCGTGGAAGGGCCGGAGATGGTGCGCTTCACGCTGACCCAGGCGATCGGAGCGCGGGTGGCCGGGCCGGACGTGAGCACGCTGTTCATCCGGGACAGCGACGGCTTCTCCATCATGGCGGCCAACCTGACCAGCGGCACCAACCTGTATCCGGACGTGTACGGCTACCAGGCGGAAGGGCAGCGGCTGTTCCGCACGTTGGCGCCCGACGTCGTGGCCATCCAGGAATGGACGGTCACGAGCGGCACCTACCAGGCCTTCGTGGACGCGCACTTCGGATCGGACTTCACGTACTACGTGGAGCCGGAGAGCGGCGCGTACAACATGCCCAACGGCATCATCAGCCGGTGGCCGATCACCGCCAGCAACGAGTGGGCGGACACGCAAGTGGACAACCGCGACTTTTCGCACGTGACGATTGACCTGCCGGGCGCGCTGAACCTGCAGGTGATCAGCGTTCACTTCAAGGCCGGGGACGGGGATTTCGCCGTGCGCGAGGCCCAGGCCGTAGCCCTGACCAACTACATCGCCGGCGCCGGCTTCGGCGCGAACGACTACGTGGTGATCGCCGGCGACCTGAACCTGTCCAATCGCGCGGAGACCGCCCTGGCCGTGCTGACGAACATCGTCACCGACGCCACCAAGCCCGAGGATAACGACGGCGTGCAGGAGTCCAATGTTTCGGGCAACCGGCCTTACGACCTGGTATTGCCCAACACCAAGCTGCAGGCGCAGTTCGCGGGTTCCAGTTACAATGGCGTGGCGTTCAACAGCGGAATGATCTTCGACACGCGGTTGTGGGACGACCACCAGTTCCCCGCGCTGGCGTCCGACTCGAAGGCGACGAACCTGACCCACCGGCCCGTGGTCAAGGTATTCGCCATGGGCGAGGTCGTGGATCCGCCCGTCTCCTTCACGGCCACGGCGGCCAGCGTCTCGCAGATCGACCTGGCCTTCGAGACCAACGCGGCCGGCAACAACGTCCTGATCGTCTGGGACTCGGACGGCACGTTTACCGACCCGTCGGGCGATCCCCCGGCCCTGGGCGAGGCCTTCGCGGGCGGCACGGTGCTGTACTACGGCACCGCCCTGGCGACGAACCACACCGGGCTGGATTCCTGCGAGACGTACTACTACAAGGCCTGGTCCTATTCCGGCACGGCGTATTCCTCGGGCCTTGAGACCAACGAGACGACCGAAACCCCGGCCGCGCCGACGGGGCTCTATGCGGATCCGACGAATACCACCGACTTCACCGCGAACTGGTCCGCGTCTTCCGGCGCGGCGAGCTACCGGCTGGATGTGTCGACGAATGAAACATTCACCGGGGCGGCCGGCGGGGCGTCAACGAATTGCTATCACAACGGCACCCTGGGCGAAGGCACGGGGGGGACCTGGACGGAGACCGGCCTGGCGCAGGGGGCGGGATATCTGGTTTCGATGACCAATGACGTGCTGATCACGCCCGTGATGGACTTCACGGGCAGCGCGGCGGAGACGCTGAATTTCATGGCGCGCACCTATGGCGGCGTCGTTGAATATAACAACACCATCACGGTTTCGATTTCGACGAACAACGGCGTGGACTGGGCCGTCCTGGGGACACGGGTCCCGCTCAACACGACCCTGACGGCGATGACGCCGTTCGATTTGATCTCCTACAACAACAACCAGGTGTTCGTGAAGTTGGAAACCCTTAACGCCAGTGGTACGGTCGGCGCGGGCATTGACGACGTCATCATCACCAATATGCTTTCCGCCAGCGCCGCTTACGTCCCCGGCTTCTCCAACCTGACCGTGGCGGGGACCAGCGAGTCCGTCACGGGGCTGACGAGCGGCGCGACCTATTATTACCGCGTGCGGACGGTGGGCGACGGCGGGTGCGTCAGCGACAACTCCACCACCCAATCCGTGACGACCCTGCTCACGGCGCCGGCGACGCCGGCGGGCCTGTGGGCCTCGGACGGCGCCTCCACGAACCTCGTGACCGTGGGCTGGGAGGACGTGGCGGGCGAGGCGGCCTTCGTGGTCTGGCGAAACACGGCCAGCAACTTCAGCACCGCCTCCGCGATTTTCACCAACGCGGCGAACGCGACGAACTACAACGACACCGGCGCGACGCCCGGCCAGCTCTACTACTTCTTCGTGGTCGCGAGCAACAGCGGAGGCTCCAGCGCGGAGAGCTCCGCCGACACGGGCTACCGGAAGCTGGCGACCGTCGGCTGGCACGACGCGTCGTACGACGACTACACGGACCGGATCACGGTCACGTGGACGAACCTCGTCGGGGAGACCGGCTACAGCATCTGGCGCAACACCGTGGACGTCTCGGGCGGGGCTTCGTTCGTCGGCGTGGCGGCCGCGGACGCCGAGAGCTACGACGACACCACGGCCACCCCGGACCTGGATTACTACTACTGGGTGCGGGCGACGAACGACACGAGCCAGAGCCACAGCGACTTGCAGGCGAGCGGCGCCCTGGGCCGGAGGGCGCCGGCCATCCCGACGGTGGAGACGCTGGCGATCAGCAACAACATCCCGGGCTCCGCCAAGAGCGGCGGCCTGATCACCGACCAGGGCGGCTCGGCGGTGAGTTTGCGCGGCGTGTGCTGGAACACCGGCGGGAGCCCGACGACCAATGATGCCACGTCGGCGGACGGCAGCGGGACGGGCAGCTACGACAGCACCCTGACCAACCTGGTTGCCGGGGAGACCTACTACGTGCGCGCCTACGCGGTCAACGACGACGGCGTGGGGTACGGCGAGGTCTCGAACTTCGTGAACGAATGCTTCACGAGCGCCCCGATCGTCCAGGCGGCGAGCCCGATCGGCTCGACCACCTTCACGGCGAACTGGCTGGCCCTGGCCGGGGCGTCGAGCTACCGGCTGGACGTGAGCACCAACGCGCTCTTCACGGGCGGCACGACCGGGGGCGCTCTGATCGGGTTTGATTTCAGCGGGTACATCGGGAACGAAGGGGAGGGCACCTCCACCGTGGCGATGGCGAACATGGAGTCGCCGGCCTACATCACGCGCGGCGCCTCGATCACCGCGGCGGCCAACGCGGATCGCTTCAACGCTTCGGGGTGGGATGGATATACCTCCGGGGCCGACGCCCTGGCCAACGGAAACTACTTTGAGTGGACGATCCAGCCGTCAAATGGATTCCAGATGTCCATCACGAGCGTCACCTTCCGGCTGCAGCGCTCCGGCACGGGGCCCTCCAACGTGGTGCTGCGGGCCAGCCATGACAGTTACACGGCGGACCTGGTGGTCAGCAACGAGTTTGCCGAGACCGGCACCATTATCGTCGGCGATTTGAGCGGGGTGGCGGGCCTCCAGGGGGTCTCGGGCGCCATCACGTTCCGCCTGGCGTGCTGGCCGGGGGCCAGCGGCGGCTCGATGGGCTTCGAGGGCGCGGGCAACGACCTGCTGATCCAGGGCACGCTGCTGGAGTCCTACTCCTGCGTCCCCGGCTACGCGGACCGGACGGTGAGCGGGACCAGCGAGTCGGTGACGGGGCTGACGGCGGAGGTAGACTACTATTACCGCGTCCGGGCGTACGGGGCGGAAAGCTGCTACAGCGGCTATTCCAGCACCCAGTCGGTGACGACGACGGAGTCGGCCGCCACGTGGGACGGCGAGGGCGCGAACAAGCGGTGGGACACGGGCGAAAACTGGGTCGGCGACGCGGTGCCCGGATCGGATGCCGTCACGTATTTCTACACGGCCATCGGCTCCGGCACGAACATCAACCTCAACGGCGACCGGACAGTGCGGGGCCTGCGGTTCAACGACGACGCGGACAGCAGCCTGAACTTCTCGAACAGCACGCTGACGATCAACAACGCGGGCATCGCCGTGGCCTCCGGCTCGGACGGGGCGCACACGATCCGGTCCGCGATCGCCCTGGGCGAGAACCAGGCCTGGACCAACGACTCCGCGCAGACCCTGACCCTGGCGGGCGCGATCTCGGGCGCGGGGAACGTGGACCAGTACGGCAGCGGGCGGATCCTGCTCTCTGGCGTCAACACCTTCTCGGGCACGCTGGTGATTCACGAGGGCGCGCTGCAGGCGCGGAACGCCGCCGCCCTGGGCGCCAACGGCGGCGGCAGCGGCACCACGGTCGAAAACGGCGCGGTGCTGGAGGTGCACGGCGGCGGCAGCAGCTTCACGGTCCCCGAGCCGCTGACGCTGAACGGCACGGGCGGTGCGGGCGGGGGCGCCCTGCGGTTCCTCCAGAACAACGTCACGTTCTCCGGCAACATCACCCTGGGCTCCGACGCGCGCATCCAGGCGGCCACCAATTCGCCCACGGTCAGCGGGGACATCGATGCCGACGGGTATACCCTGTACGTCGGCGTGGACGAGAGCGCGACGCAACTCACGTTGAGCGGGGACCTGACCGGGACCCTGACCACGGGCGACGGCGCGTTCGTCAAGGACGGCGACAGCCGCCTGCTCCTGTCGGGCGACAACTCGGGGCTGACGGGCACCTTCCGGTTCAACGCCGGTGAGATCCGCATCAGCGGCGGGTCCAGCCCGATGGGCAGCACGGGGGACCTGATCTTCGGGACGAACGTCACGCTCAAGTGCAACGACTCCAACGACCGCGCCATCAGCCGGCCCGTACTGATCACCGGGAACATCATCCTCGGCGAGGACGTCACGCGCACCGGATCGCTCACCATTGACGGCACGGTGGACCTGAACGGCCTGGGACAATCCGTGGCGGTGAACAACCCCGTCAACAAGTACGTGGAATTCCAGGGTGTTGTGTCCAACGGCGGCTTGACGAAGGACGGGAGCGGCCTGCTGATCCTCTCCGCGGCCAACACCTATGCCGGCGGCACCACGGTGAACGCCGGCACGCTGCAGGGCACGACGGACAGCCTGCAAGGCGACTTCGCCAACTACGCGACGCTCGTCTTCGCCCAGTCCACCACGGGGACCTACGCGGGCTCGATCAGCGGCTCGGGCAACGTGAACAAGGAAGACGGCGGTACGGTCGTCTTCAGCGGCACGAATCCCTACGCCGGCCTCACCCGGATCAACGGCGGGACCCTGGTCGTCAACGGCTCGTCCGACGGCTCGGCGCACACGGTGAACGCCGGGACGACGCTGATGGGCGTCGGGACGGTAGGCGAGCTGACCTGGGACGGCACGGTCAATCCCGGCACCGTGACCAACGAGCCGAACCAGCTCGACGCCGGCCCCATCTCCCTCGGCCCGGGCGGCACTTACCGGTGGGAGATCACCAACGCGACCGGCACCGCCGGCAGCGACTGGGACCTGGTCACGGCGTCCGGCGCGATCACCCTCAACGCCTCGCCGGACGATCCCTTCGTCATCCGGATCTGGGGCAGCCCGCCCGATTTCGACCCCGAGGTGCCGCAGTCGTGGACGATCATCGACGCCTCCGGCGGGGAGATCGTAAGCTTCTCGGCGGCCGGCTTCACGGTGGACGCCGACCAGTTCACCCCCGCCCCGAACGGCGGGAACTTCATGCTGGCCGACGAGTCGGGCGACCTGGTCCTGTATTACAACGTGCCCGGCGTCAGCGTCCTCGGCACCAACCTCGTGGTGATCACCAACGGGACGGACACGGTCTCGCTGGACAAGGGCACGGACTTCGGCGAAGTGGACATGGGCCAGCCGGCCACGCGCACCTTCACCGTGACGAACGCGGGCTATGCGTCGCTCACGCTGGAGCCCGTCGCCCTCGAGGGGGCCAACACGAACTGCTTCCAGGTCACGTCCCAGGTCTCCGGCTCGGTGGAGGCCGGCGGCTCGACGACCTTCTCCGTCACGTTCACGCCGACGAACCTGGCGGTCTACTCCGCCACGGTCCGCCTCACGAACAGCATCGTGGCCTATTCGCCCTATACCTTCGCCCTCCAGGGCACGGGCGTGATCTCCGGGCCGCTGCACGCGGAAGCCTGGGCGGACGGCAACCAGATGGTCCGGCTCGAATGGACGAACCACCCGTCCTACGACGTGATGATCGTCAGCCGGGCCACCAACGCGCCCACGGCGCCGTCGCAGGGGGTGGGCTACTCGGTCGGCGATGACATCGACGGCAGCGGCAGCCTCGTGTTCTACAAGGGGTCGTCCCTGAACGAATGGGAGTACATTGTCCCGGCCGGCTCGACGAACCACTACGCCTTCTACTCCGTCGCGGCGGGCAACTACTATTCCGCGGGCACGCGGGCGGAAGTGGCCAACAAATCGTATGACGTGGCTGCGATCCAGGAGCCCTTCGCGTACACGAACGGCGTGACGCTGGCCGGCCTCCAGGGCGGGTACCTCTGGTCCAACGCCTGGAGCGTCGCCGGCGGCGCCCAACCGGTCACGATGGAACAGTTCAGCCTGGAGTCGGCCGGCGGCTATCCCTACGGCGGCGGCAACCAGGCCGTGAGCGACGACCTTGGGAACGGGGAATGGACGCAGGCCGAGCGGCTCTTCCTGGACCCGAACAAGAGCGACAACCTTTACCTGGGCTGGGTGATGCGCGTCGAGGCGCCGGGCACCGGCCGGTACGCCGGCATCGAACTCGTGGGCGGCGCGGACGGCGCGACCCCGCTCTTCAGGGTCGGCGTGCCGCCCGGCAGCACCGTGGCGGGCATCCAGCGCCTGCAAGGCGGGCAGATTTCGAACAGCGCGGTCACGATCGAGGCCGGGGCGGATTACACCTTCATCGCGAAGTACGTCAGGTCCACCGAGACCGCGTACCTGCTGGTCTACACGACCAACGACACCATCCTGACCGCGCAGGTCGACGAGCCCGCCGTCGGCGACTGGGACGCGGCCTTCGGCATGGGCGCGGGCTTCGCGGATGACTTCTACGGCCTCCGGCTAACGGCCGGCGGCACGAACGACCCCGCGGTGGGCACCGTCCGCTGGGACGAGATCCGCGTCGCGAACAACTGGACGAATGTCATGGCCGAGGGCCGCGCGCCCGTCTGGGACGGCGAGGGAAATCTGCTATTCTTCAAGGACGTGAACTGGGTCGGTGATTCCAATCCGCGCGAGACGAACGAAGTCGTGGTCTTTTACCGCAGCCTGGGCAAGAGCGGCGACATCCACTTTAATGCCGCCGCCGGGAAGTTCTGGACCTACCTGGGGATCCGTTTCGACTACCGGGCCGATGAAGATATTTACCTCTATGGCTCCGGCGTGCCCGCCGTGCTTCGCTTCTTTACCGGCGGCATTGAAGTGCAGGCCTCCCGGGGTTCGCACAGCTTTAATACCACGGCCCTGGAGCCCGTATGCGACCAGAACTGGACCAACGTTTCGACCAATGCGTTTACCATCATGTGCCCGGTCATAGGCACCGGCAATGTCACCAAGGTCGGCTCGGGCCGGTTCCACCTGGTCGGGCCGGACTTGACCTCGTACTCGGGCACGATGACCGTGGCCGAGGGGCCGTTGAGCATCGCCGGCCGCCGCTCGCTGGGGAGCACGAACCAGGGGACCATCGTACAGACCGGCGGCGCCCTGGAACTGCGGCCCATCGCCGGCACGACCTATGATCCGGAACCCCTGCAATTGAGCAACTTCGGCGTGGATCAGGGCGGCGCGCTGCGCAACATGTTCTACAACAACAACTGGAGCGGGCCGATCACGCTGGCCGGGCACGCGCGCATCAACGCGGACGCGGGCACCCTGCTGACGATCAGCGGGGGGATCAACGGCAACACCCTGGGCCGGGACATCTTCTTCGGCGGCGCGGGCAACATCACCGTGTCCACCAACGCCATCGGCACGAACGTCCAGCAGGTCATCAAGGACGGCGCGGGCACCTTCACCCTCTCGGCCGTGAGCGTGTACGCCGGGAACACCCTGGTGAGCAACGCCACCTTTACCGTGAGCGCGGCGAACCTGATGCCCACGGGGACGGCGGTGACCGTGTCGGAGGGCGCGACGTTCGCCCTGGCCGGCTACGACCAGACCATCGGCTCCCTGGCCGGGACGGGGTCCGTGACGCTGGGCAGCGGCCTGCTGACGGCGGGCGGGAACGGCCAGTCCACGGAGTACAGCGGGATCATGAGCGGCACGGGCGGGTTCAGCAAGCGGGGCGCGGGCATGTTCACCGTCTCCGGGACCAACACCTACAGCGGCAACACCACGGTGAGCAACGGGACGCTGCGCGTCCGGGGCCTCACGGCCGGCTCGGCGCACACGGTGTACCTCAACGGCACCCTGATGGGCACGGGCACGGTGGGCGACCTGACGATCTACGGGCTGGTGGACCCGGGCGACACGAACACCGCGCGGGCCACGTTGAACGCCGGCGCGATCACCCTGGGGGCGGGAGGGTCCCTCCTGGTGGACATCTCGGCGGCCAACGGCACGGCCGGGACGGACTGGGACCTGCTGGCCGGGTCCGGCGCGCTCACCTGCAACGACAGCGGGATCTTCACGATCCGGCTCAAGGGCGACCCGGCGGGCTTCGCGGCGGCGTCGAACTTCGCGTGGAAGGTCATGAGCGGCGCGTCGATTTCAGGGTATGACATGGAGAACTTCTACGTGGACACGTCGGACTTCGTCCCCGACCTCGACGAGGGCGAATTCGTCGTCACCCGGGACGGCAACGACCTGTACGTGAGCTTCTCGACGAGCAGCGGCTTCCCCAGCTGGGACGGCGAGGGCACGGGGGCCGGCTCCAACAACTGGGATACCGCGGAAAACTGGGAGGGCGACACGATACCCGGCGTGACCCGGACGGTGGCCTTCTACCTGGGCCTCGGGTCCGGCACGAACATCAACCTCAACGGCAACCGCACGGTCCGGGGCCTGCGGATCACGAACACGACCACGGCGATCCGTTTCTACAACAATCGGCTCACGATCGGCCGCGCCGGCCTCGTGCTGGGAGAAGCGAGCGTGGGGGCGCACGCGATCGCCAGCGACGTCGCCCTGGGCGCCGACCAGAGCTGGACGAACAATTCCAGCTACGAACTGTCGATCAACGGCGTCCTGTCCGGCGCCAGCGCGCTCCGCAAGGTTGGGACGGGCCAGGTGGTGCTGTCGGCCAACAACACGTTCCGCGGCGGGCTGTACATCGACGAGGGCGTGGTGCAGGTGCAGGGGAACACGAACGCCGTCGGGGCGGGGGACATCCACGTCGGGACGAACGCGGCGCTGGTGCTGCACGGGAACGCCTTCACGTGGCGGCCGCTGGAGACCTACCTGGCCGGCCTGGGCACCGCGACCAGGCCTGGCGCGCTGTGCAACGGCCAGGGCGGGACGGTGACGTGGCCGGGCGACATCACGCTGAACGCGGATGCCAGGATCTGCAGCACGGCGGGCACGTTCGTCACGTACGGGAACATCGCCGCCGGCCCGTACACCCTGTACATCACCAACGTCAACACCTTCGCCATGCGGGATGGAACCCTGACGGGCGGCAAGACGACCGGCGACGGCGCGCTGTACAAGACCGGGGCGGGCATCCTGGTCCTGCAGCCCGACCCCGACTTGAGCGGCAGCATCACGCTGGCGCAGGGCACCACGCGGCTGGCCCTCGACCTCCACGACGAGGGCGGCGTGCTGACGATGATGGGCGGCACCGTCCTGCAGTCCACCGGCGCCATCGCGCGGGCGATCACCCGGCCGCTCCTGGTGGGCGGCAACATCGGCCTGGGCGCGGCCTCCACGTACACGGGCCCGCTGACCTTCAGCAACAGCGTGGACCTCGGCACGGCCGTCCGGATCGTGACCAACGCGGGCTCGGTGACGATCGTCGGGTCCGTCATCAACGGCGGATTGACCAAGACCGGGTCCGGCACGATGACGCTGCTGGGCGCGAACACCTACGCGCTCGGCACGCTCGTGAACGCGGGCACGCTGATCCACAACGGCACGAACAGCGCCTCCTCGGTGGTCGTCACCAACACCGCCACACTCCACGGCAGCGGCGAGGTGGGCGACCTGACGGCCTACGGCTCGGTGAGCGCGGGGGCGGCGGCGAACACGGTCGGCTCGCTGGCGGCCGCCGCGGTGAACCTCGAGGAGGGCGGCCTGCTGCGCGTGGATATCTCGGCCATGTCGGGAGCCATGGGGACGGACTGGGACTGGGTGGACGCCTCGGGGGTCGTGACGGTCAACGCGACGTCCGGGAGCCGGTTCACCATGGCGGTGCAGGGCACCCCCGCGGACTTCGACAAGGCCAAAGGCTACACGAACATCATTATCTCCGGCGCGTCCGTTTCCGGCTATGACCCGGACAAGTTCACCCTGGACACCTCGGGCTTTGAGCCGGATATCGGGTTCGGGGGCTTTACCGTAACCAACATAAGCAACGACATCGTGCTCGTGTTCACCGAGGGCCCGGCGTCGGAGCCCGTGGTCGTCACCCTGGCGGTCAGCAATGTCACGCCGGTCTCCGCGAAGAGCGGCGGCAACGTGACCTCCGACGGCGGGGCCACCGTGACGAACCGCGGCGTGGTCTGGAACACGAGCGGGACGCCGGTGATCGGTGATTTTGCCACGACCAACGGCACGGGCACGGGGTCCTACGACGCCACGATGGACAACCTGACGCCCGGCATGACCTATTACGTCCGGGCCTATGCCCAGAACAACAAGGGGACCAGCTACGGCGGCGAGGAGTCCTTCACGCCGGAATGCTTCACGAACGGGCCCACGGGGCTCTTCGCCGACCCGATCAACCTGACGGACTTCACGGCCAACTGGGATGCCCTTGCGGGCGCGACCAGCTACGAGCTGGATGCGTTCCAGGGCGCCTTCGTCTCGGGCCTGGTGCTCACCGAGGGATTCACCACCAACAACCCGCCGCCCTCCGGCTGGACCTTCACCGCGATCGGCGGCGTGTACAACACCGCGGGCAACTACGGCCTGGCGCAGCCCTCGCTCAAGATGGACAATACCGGCGACCGGATCGAGACCCCCACGCTGGACGGGAGCCCGACGGGGGTGACCATTTGGATCAAGGGGCAGAGCACGGACGCCAATTCGTCGTTGCTGGTGGAGGGTTACGATGGAAGCTGGAGCACAGTTTCCACGATCCAGCCCTTGCCGACCACTGGCAAGAACACCAACATGCCGCTGGCCGCCACGGTGACCAAGCTGCGCTTCACCTATACGAAGAGCGTGGGCAACCTGGGCTTCGACGACGTCCACGTGGGCGGCATTACCAACGCGATTAACTACATACCGGGTTACCAGTCCCGGGGGGTCGCGGGTACGAGCCAGTCGGTGACGGGCCTGACGGAGGGCCTCTCCTATTACTTCCGCGTCCGCGGGGTCAACGATGACTGCACCAGCCCGAACTCCACGACCGCGCAGGCCGTGGCGTTGAGCCGGCCGGGCATCGGGTTGGGGACGACGAACAGTATCGTCAGCACCGTGGGCGTAAACCCGGCGGACACGACCTTCGCGGTGACGAACGTCGGCGGCGGATCGCTGACGTATGCCGTCACCACCAACGCGGACTGGCTGACCGTGCAGCCGAACACGAACACCGTCGCGTTGGCGGCCGGCGAGAGCCAGGTCCACACGAACGTCATCGATGTGTCGGGCCTAGCCCTGGGAGTGTACACCGGCACGATTACGATCACCAGCACCGGCTCGGGCGCGAACGCGGCGACGAACAGCCCGCAAACCTACACCGTGGTCCTGGACCTGGGCATGACGGATCCGACGGATGTATCGGCCACGGCGGATGGGAATGAAATGGTGGACCTGGCTTGGACGCCGGCCGGCTCCTACCCGACCGTCATGGTCCTGCACGCGAGCGCCGAGATCACGACCGACCCGACGCAGGGCACGCCCTACAGCATAGGCAGCACGATCGACGGGGCCACGGTGATCTACAGGGGCGCGGGGGCCAGCCTCGAACACGTCGGGGACGACGGCACGACGCGCTATTACAAGTTCTATTCCGTCAACGGCGACAATTACTCGCCGGGCGTCAGCGCCAGCGTGGACCTGGCGGCTTACGGCCCGTACGAGATCGTCGAGCCGTTCGCCTACACGAACACCGGCACGCTGGCCACCTCGGGGCAGGGCAACGGCGGCAATGGATGGGGCGGGGGTTGGTACGGCGACACCAGCGACTTCGCTATGAACGCCGATAGTTTCTCTGAACAAGGTGTCTACCCGAAACCCGCGGCCAACAAGGTCGTGGTGAATGTGCCCAACCCTGGCTCAAAGGCTGTTTTCCGGCCCCTCGACGGCTCTGTTTCCACCGGCCAGATTTACGCGTCCTATATGTTGAACTTTGAATTTGACGGGGACACCAAGTGGGCCGGGATCGCGTTGTTCTGGACAAATAACGAAGAGAAGCTGTTCTTCGGCGAGGTGAGTTCGGCCGACAAGAGGCTGGGCATCGATGGCACAGCGTCCGCCTACGTCCTCAATAACGCCTTCGGCAACGATTACGTCATTATCGGTCGTTATGATTGGGATGCGGAAGAGGCGTCGGTGGTGGCCTACGCGATCGGAGCCCAGCCCGTGCCGACCAATGAAGTTGATGTGGTTTGGGATCTGACCATTGGCAAGAGTGCCGCCTCTGTAGGCTGGATAAACAACGTACGTTTGGCTGGAGGGGCCTCCGCCGGAACGCCGGGCAATGTCACTTTCGACGAAGTCCGCGTGTCCCAGAGCTGGCCCTTGCTGATTTCGCCCGACATCACGCCGCCCATCCTGCCGGACACGCCCACCCTGGGCGACGAGTACTTCCGCGTGATGGTGGGCTCGACGTACATCGAGGCCACCAGCGGGAGCGGGACGACCAACGTCCATTACCGCGTGCCGGACAACATGTTCGGCGGGGCCGTCGGCGCGGGCCGGAGCGGCAACCTGCAGAACCCGTCGTTCGACGGCAGCGCCTTCGGCTGGTCGCGCAGCGCGGGCAACAACATCGCCAACTACACGAACAACGCCGGGGACCTGGCCGGCGGTTCCGCGGGCGGCCTGCTATACAACGCCTGGGACAACTCCGAGGGCGCCTTCGGCGAGTACCTGCAGGACGTCGCGGCCACGGGCGGCGCGGTCTGCGCCTTCTCCGCCCTCATGCGGCAGGACCAGAACTACGAGACGTATTTCTACGGCGTGAAGATGCAGTTTGTGGACGAGAGCGACACACTGCTCGACATCGCGGGCGCCAACGACGGCGCCCAGACGATGAAATCCACCGTGGGGGTCAATACCACCACGCAGCGTATCGAGGTGGCGGCGACGGCGCCCGCCGGGACCGACCGGGTCCGCGTGCTCATCAACATGACCACGCCTCCGGGTCCGGGCGAGGGCGGCAGCCAGTCGGCGCTTCTTAACGGGTTCTTTGATGGTAACGCGGATTATTGGACTCTGCAGGCCGGCAGCACGCTGGCGTTCTACGATGGGAATGCGGGCGCCAATGCCGGGGGCGCGGGCGGCGGCCTTAAATTCGATGCTTACAAGAACGGCGAATCGGGCGGCTTCTACCAGGACGCGGCCTGCCAGCCCGACGACGTGGTGACGTTCAAGGCGAGGATGGTGCAGACCTTCACGGAGGGGACCACGTTCTTCGGCACGCGCATCCAGTTCCTGGATTCCGGGGACGGTGTGCTGGCGACCTATTCTTCTTCCGACCCGGTGACCACGGTGTCCGGGGATATCCAGGTAGGCGGCACGGCGCCGGCCGGCACCGTGAAAGTCCGCTGCATCATCCGGATGGAGGGCGCCCCCGACCCGAAAGTGGACGGAGCCTTTGGTTATGCCGATAATGCCGTACTGTCAGGGGCCACCACGGCCGAGGGCGGCGTCTCGCACTTCGGGTACGTGGACAACTGCCAGCTTTCCGGCGCGGGCAAGAACGGGGATAGCCTGGCGCCCTTGAGCCTGATCTTCACCGGGTACGACCCGGAGAGCGGGTTGTCCAGGGACACGGATTCGGCGCTCACCCGGTGCAACCTGGATGTGACCAACGAGTTCAGGTCCTGGAAAGTGGACGACGTGGCGAACTACAGCGCCGCCCGGAGCTCCTCGGACACGCGGACCGAGAGCATCACCAGCGTCTGGTACTGGGCCGCCCTGGCGAGCAACGACTTCGCCCATCTCCTGGTGGACAATTACAACAACACGAACATGGGTTCCGAGTACCAGCACGACGGTCGCGTCTGCGAAACCAACCGTATCGCGTTGAGCCTGGCCAACGCGGCGGCCGTCCGTCTGTGGAATATCAACCATCAGTACGGCTACCTGTCCTTCATGGACGACGACGTGGAAGGGCCGTCCGCCACGCTGCTCTACGTGGGCACCAACGTGGTGAACGAGACCTTCGGCGAGAGCAGTCGCCGGATCACGGTCACGGACGAGGAGATGCTCGGCGGCGGCGTGGACATCGCCTACCAGTGGTACGATCCGTCCGGCGTGTTCGTCACCAACAGCACCTTCGATGTGGGCGTGCTGCGCACCAACCAGTACGAGCGGCTCGACGAGGGCGGCGGGCTGTGGTACCTGGCCAACGTTTGCCCGAACATGGACCTGACCAATGCCACGTTCGGCGACCTGGGGCACGACGTCATGCACAGCCCCGAGGACATGTTCGGCGCCAACGGCGACATGGCCGTGACCGTTCGCGTGGTCAACCTGCTCATCCCGAACATCAACAAGACCAACATTGTTCTCCATGAGGACTGGATCGTTACGGCCAGCGCGCAGGACGCGGACAACGACCGCGGCTCGTTCACCAACGTCCATGCCACCAAGTCGGACGGGTCGGTCTCGCAGGACCGGACCCTGTCCATCAACGTGCCGATGACCTTCCAGATCGTGGACGATGACACGGACGGGCCCGTGGTGGGCAACCTGGTCATGACCGGCCTGGACGGCGGGACCGTCTACGACGACGACCTCGCCTCGGCCTCGTGGGGCCTGACGGTGGACGCGCAGGACGAGCGCAGCGGGTTGAGCCGCGGCGACGGCACGGCGACCTCGGTCTCCAACTTCTCGCCCTATGTCTCCGTGTACTCGCCGTCGAACTATCCCGTGGTGCTGACCAATGTGTTTGACAACTGGGCGGACATCGAGTCGGGCGTCAGCGGCAAGGTCTCGGCGTTCACGTTGGAACTGGCCAGCGTGCCCGTCATCCCGTTCGACGACCGGGCCCTGGGCGTCCATACCGTGGTGGTGTCCATCGCCGACTTCGACGACGACCGCTACGACACCAACGGCGTCAACATCGACCGCGCCCTGACGCTGAACACCAACGTCGGGACGTTCACGGTCCTGGACGACGACGACCTGGGGCCGGACTACTCCGAGTTCACGGTGGACGGTGTGGGCGGGACGGGAACGACAAACCTGCTCGCCGGGGCCCTCGCCATCATCGGGGTCAACGGCGGGCCCAACACAAACACCATTCCTCTTGTCAAGGAACGGTTCTCCTTCGTGGTCCTGGCCCCGTTCGTGGCGGGGACCGTGGTCCACTTCACCGACTGCGGGTGGTCCAACAACGCGGAAATCGGGTGGCACCGGACGACGGAATTCCATACCAACCGGTGGGTCGCGACGGGCGATGGCGACGTGGGCGATGTGATTGAGCTGTCCCTGGAGGCCATCAACTCCGGCGGCGACCAGGTGGCGGTGTACCAGTACAGCGGGCCGTGGTCCACCAACGCCGGCGACAACCCTGCCTACTATCCGGAAGATTGTTCCTTCGTCTATGCCGTCAACTGCGATGCGGAAGCGAATGGCTGGGATACGCCTCCCGTGCCGAATGACAACTTGCACTCCGCGCTGTACTATGGACTGACCAACGCCGAGACGGCCGTCAGCATCCCGAACGCGGGCTCGGTGAACGTGCTCTACACGGGCCAGGTCGTCGGCACGGCCTCCGAGCTGCTGTCCTGGATCAGCGACTGGCACAACTGGAAGGTGTTCCCGGTCACCACCAATCTGGTGCTGACCAACTTCAACATCACGGTCACCGGCCGCGGCACGATGGTCTGGGAGAGCCCGTCGCTGACGGATGCCGATATCAATGCCGGCGGGGGCATCATCAGCAACATGGTGCAGGACGCCGTTTCGGGCCTGCTGGCCACGAACAACCAGTGGGCCAGCGCGCCGTACTTCGCGCTGTTCAACCCGGAAGGGGAGGCCGTGGTCTCCAACGTGTTCGCCACGACGTTCCCGGACGGGACCGTGGACTGGCAGACTCTGACGCTAACCACGCCCACGGGGCGGTGGGATTACATCACCATCGGGACCTACAACGCCATCGTCTACGCGTCGGACGCCGATTTCGACCGGCCCAACGATAACAGGGAAGGCAGCCTGTCCCTGCCGGTGGTCGTGACGGACGACGACTCGGCCGGCCCGGAGTTGACCAGCTTGGCCTTCCTCGGCACCGGGGCCGGTGGGGGAGCGGGTTCCGCGGGGACCCTCGTGTACTACGATTTCGAGGATGGAAGCGGCACGTTCGAAACCAACGCCGAAACCGTGGCCGGGAACCTGACGGCCAGCGGGATCGGGGTAAACACGGGCAGTCTGACTAATTACACCGGGAATCCCGGCCGGGCGGCGGCGGCCGCGGTGTGGACCAGTGAGAAATACTTCCTTATCTCGGTCATCGTGGCCCCCGGCTACCAGATGAGCGTGACGAATATCAGCTACGATAACCAGCGGTCCACCACGGGGCCGACTAATATGATCATCCGCTGCAGCAGCGACGATTACGCGTCCATCCTGGCGCTGCGGACGAATACCACTACGTTCTCCGCGGCCTCCGCGGCCGTGAACCTCACCGGCTTGACCGGAACGAATTTCTTCCGGTTCTACGGCACGAACATCCCGGCGTCGGCGGCCGGCGGGACCCTGCGCATTGACAACCTCACCCTGCAGGGCGTCGTGGATGTCACGGCCACGTCCGGGGACGTGACCGACCAGGACCTGCGCCTCGGCACCTTCGTCCTCACCGGGCAGGTCAGCGATGCGACCAGCGGCGTGTACAGCAACGGGCATCCGGATTACGGGACGCGGTTCGACCTGCTGACGCCCGCCGGGGCCTCCCTGTTCAGCGACCAGGCCTTCAGCCTGGGGCCTGTCACCAACGGGTCGGGGGTGGACGCCGCGGTGAACCTGTACGCCACCAACATGACCGTCCCCTACGCGAACATCGTGCTGGGCTCGCACACGGCCCTGATCTATGCCGCCGATATCGACAACGACCGGCCGGACGACATGCTGCAAGTCACCCAGCAGATCGTCTTCACGGTATACGACGACGATGAGGATCCGCCGGCGGCCGGGACCGTCTTCACGGGGCTCACCTCGTTTGCCTCCCCGAACCTGCACGGCCCGATGGTGCTCTGGCGGGGGACGAACGGGGCGACGGGATCGGGCAACTACAGCAACCGGATGTGGGTGCTCAACGACCGGATGATGGCCAACGCCGCCAC
>JAHJJH010000318.1 GCA_018823105.1 Verrucomicrobiota bacterium
GAGCGCTGCCCACGGTGCCGATGCTGCTGTCCACGCTCATGCGCGGCGTAAGCCCTTTCTGCCAGAACACATTGAAGCCGAACTGAAGAAGGACGAACAGCATCAGAACGACAAACCACCTGCGTTTCTCGAGGGCGCTCCAGGGCCCGATGGCGCGCGCGAAGTACCAGAATATGTAGAATTTTCCGTAGGTCAGGGTCACCCGAAGCGCCCCTGTATGGGGCGCATTATTCACCCAGATGCTCAAGAGGGCCAACCCGATATACACCACGGGGAAGATGGTCGCACCACGGGGCAACTGGCGATGAACCGCCTTCATGACGATAATGGCGAGCGGCACCGCGAGGATGGCCTCGTCCAGGATCCCGACCATGGGAATGGGCAGCGGATAGAATCCCAGGAGCAACCCGTTCGCCAGGAATCCGTAGTAGAGGAACATGACCATCAGGAACTGCTTGGGATGCTCCAGGAAATAAATGCCCGCGAGGATCAGCAGGACCACGCTCGCCCAGAGCAGGGGCGGCAGAAAACCAAACATGCCGGACACCCAGATGGACACGATCAAGCCGATCACAAAACCGGCCACGATCAGCACGGCCAGCGGTATGCGAAGCGTAGTATCGCGTGCCATGAATTTACCTCGCGGGGGATACTAGGAGAAAGGATGGGATGGGACAAGCCCGGCCACAACGGAATCCCATCGTCCTCGTCGTCGTCCTCGAACTTCCAACAACCGGCGTCCAACGAAAGCCAAGCGCCTGCCGATCTTTCATGCGCGGCCCGGCGCAAGCGGCGGCCCTACGTATCTATTGCAGGGCAGCTCGCCAACCAGCTCTTCAGCACGTACAGAAGCCACAGGTGTTCGCCGTGCTCCCCGACCCCGGCGTCGTGGGCCGCCAGCATGGCCCGGACCGCTTCCGGCCGGATGAGGCGGTCGAATTCCGCCACGGGTTCCAGAAGCAGGGGTCGCATGAAGGTCCGATCCTCGACCAGCCAGCGCGACAGGGGAACGCTGAACCCGCCCTTGGGGCGGTGCACGATCTCCGGCGGGAGCACCCTCTCCGCCGTCTTACGGAGCACCTGCTTCCCCTGTCCCGCGCGCCAATGCACCGACGGATGGACACTCCAGGCAAACTCCGCCACGGCCAGGTCCAGGAACGGCACACGGCCCTCCAGGCCGAAGGCGCTGGTGGCCCGGTCCACCTTGGTCAACATCTCGTCCGGGAGCAGCGTCATCGCTTCAAAGCGCAGCTTGCGTTCCAGGGACGTCGGAAGGCCGGGGTCGTAGGCCGACTCCAGGAACTCCCCCCAGGTGGCGGGCGTCGCGGCCAGGACGTCCGGCTGCAGCAAGGCCCTTTTTTCGAAATCCCGGAAACGACTGCAGCAGGTCAGGAACCGGTCGAACTCGGGCCGGCGGGCCAGGTCGGCGCGCCGGCGCAGCCGCTGAAGGAGGGCGCGATTGTTCCAGACCGCCCCGCCCCCGGCGGCCGGTCCGCCCAACAGCGGCCTCATCCACCCGAGCCAGCGGCGCCGCTCGTCATCGATGTAGCGCGTGTTGTAGCCGGCAAAGAGCTCATCGCCGCCGTCGCCGGAGAGCACCACTTTCACATGTTGGCGCGTGAGCTGCGACAGGTGATACAGCGGCATGTAGGAGGCAATGGCAAAGGGTTCGTCGGTGGCCTGAAGCATGGCGGGCACGAGTCCGGTCATGTCGGTTCGCGCACGCACGACATGATGCTCGGTGCCGAGCCGGTCCGCCATGAGCTTCTGGTAAGGGGCCTCGTCAACGTCCGGAGAATCCTCGAACGTGACGGAGAACGTGCGGAGCGGCCCGGCGGTGTGCCGGGCGGCCAGCGTGGCGATCAGGCTGGAATCCAGGCCGCCGCTCAAGAAACAGCCCACCGGCACGTCCGCGACCAGGTGCGTGCGCACGGCGGCCTCCAGGCGTCGCAGCACCTCTTCCGCCGCGCTCTCGACGGGCATGGACAAAGGCCGTTCACGGGGCAACGCATAGTACCGGCGCAGCGTCACCGTGCCGTCATGGACCATGAGCCGATGGCCGGGCGGCAGCTTGCGTATGTCCTTGAAGATGGTCTCCGGCGCGGGAATCTTGGCCAGTGACAGGTAGTTCCACAACGCCTGGGGATCCAAGCGACGGGGCATGTCGGGGACCGCCAGCAGCGCCTTGATTTCCGAGCCGAAGACCAGTCCCTCCGGGAGCGTGGCGTAGTGCAACGGTTTGATGCCGAACCGGTCCCGGGCCAGGAACAGGCGCCGGGTTCGCCGGTCCCAGAGGGCCAGGGCAAACATGCCGTCCAGCCGGTCCAACACGGCCTCCCCCCACTCCTCGTAGCCGTGCAGGATCACTTCCACATCCGTGGCGGACTTGAAGACGTGCCCCCGCCCCCGCAATTCCTCCCGCAGCGCGCCGAAATTATAAATCTCTCCGTTGCAGATCAGCCAGACCGATCCGTCCTCGCTGGACATCGGCTGGTGGCCGGCGGGGGAGAGGTCAATGATGCTCAACCGCCGGAACCCCAGGCCCATCGGGCCGTCCAGGTACAGGCCGGCGTCATCGGGGCCGCGCGGCGTCAGCGTATCGGTCATGCGCTCCAGCACATCCCGATCGGGCCGGCGAGTCTCATCGAAATAAAGAATGCCCGCGATGCCGCACATGATCAGGAGGCCCCCAGTTGATCGCGCAATTCGCGCAGGCGGTGCCCGTAGGTGTGTGCCGAGAGGATATGGTTGTACGTCTCATCAACCATCCGTGCGCGGCATGCCTCGTCCTGGAAGCGCGCCAGCACGTCATCGATGTTCGAGAAATCCCGGGACAGGGCCAGGTAGTGAACATCGGCCTTCAGGATGCCGTTGAAGTCGCCCGGGAACATGATCTGCAGGGTCTTGCATCCCACCGCGTCGAAGTGACGCGACGAGATGCATTTCCCGGACACCGGGTTCGGATAGTCCCGGTAAAAGCGGTCGAAGATTTCATCGAACGTGACCAACTGGTTGCTCCACCCGGCCATCTGGCGGCACTTTTGTTCCGTGGCGGTAAGGCCCAGCAGCGACCGCGCCGCGCCGCGCAGCCACGCCGGCAAAAGCTTGCGGGCCCCGCTGCGACGGAGGCGATTGTAGACCGCCTGGCCGCGCCCTTCCTTCTCCTGGATGAAGGCGACAATGCGCCGCATGGTCGCGTCGTCACGCTCCAGGTAATAGGTGCCGGCCTCCGTCGCCACCGTGGCCTTGCACCGGTTCAGGAAAGCCGCCCAACCCTCCGCCGACAGCCGACCTGTTTTTTCCGTATTGATGTCCACGCACAGCGGGGGCTGGAATTCCGTCTGCGCGAAGTAATCAATGATCCGGTTGCGCTCGATGTCACCCATCAGCACAAAATACTTGAAGGAGCGCACGCCCACATCCACCCGCCGCTCGGCGTGCGGCACGGCGGGACGGAAACGTTGAGGATTCAAGGCATGCGGAACGGCGAGCACCCGGGTCCCCGACAGGGTCCCGTAGAGGTACTCGCCGGCCTTCAACGGCAGTTGCGTGGCCACGTACTCGGCCCGGAGATCCCGCAACAGCGCGATCTTATCGGCCAGCCACGAACCGGGAAGACTGACCTCATTGCCTATGAAAGACAGCAACCGACCGGTCCGGCGGTTCAAACCGGGGACCAGGGGCTGGATGTACTGCAGAGTGTCGCCAACGGCCGAATGCAGCAGGACGATAAGTTCGTACTCGCGAACCCGGCGCTCCAATTCCTCGGCGCCGTGCGGAGCACAGATGTTCAGCGTGTCCGCGGCGAACTCGGAGGAGGCCGCAAAGGCCTCCTTCCAGTCGTCGAAGTACGACATCGTGGTCCACGCGTCCGCGTGCAGGACCAGCGTGCGAATCTGGGAAGGACGGCTCACGGCCCGAGGAAAGTGGACAGGTCCATGTGTTCGCGGTGCTTCGCCATGCAGCGCTCGATGAACGGGAGGTTCGCCTGCGTCCAGCCGATCGTGCGGTTCAGGCCGTCCTCCAGGCTCACCGCGGCTTCAAACCCCAGATCCCGTTTCGCCTTCTCCGGGCTGCCGAAGCGGCAGCCGGAATGATCCCACGGACGCGCCGGGGCCACCTGCGGGGGCGTGTCGCTGCCGGCCAGCCGGTTGATGATTTCCGCCAGCCGGCGGATCGAGGTCTCAACGCCGCTGGCCAGATTATACACATCGCCCGGCTTGCCGCGCCGCGCGCAGTCGGTCAGCCCGCGGGCGATGTCCTCCACGAAGATGAAATCGCGCGTGGCGCGGCCCTCGTTTTCGAGCGGCAGCGGGGCTTTCTTGAGCGCCCGGTAGATGAAGGTCGGCGTGACGTTCCGCCAGACCGTCGCGGGCGTACCGCGCCAGCGGCCGGCGCCCAGCACTTCGCCCGGTCCATACACGTTCTGGAATCGCGCCCGGACCACGGGAAGACCGTGCTGCCGGTGGTAATAGACGGAGTAAAACTCGCCGATGATCTTCGAGATGGAATACGGGCTGTCCATCACCAGCGAGACCGGCGCGTCTTCGGACGTCGCGCGGGCCTTGTCGAACGTCTTTTCCGAGACCGCGCAGCCCGCGCCGGAATAGACCACGCGCTTCAGTCGCTGGAAACCCTTGATCCGCTCGAAAAGCTTGAGGGTGGTCAGGGTGTTGTTCTCGTGGTCGGCCAGAGGGTCGGCGATCGAACTCTGGTTGCCGTGGTAGGTGGCCAGGTGGAAGACGTAATCGAATTCATCTCCAAGCGCGGCCAGGACGCGGTCGTCCGTTATGGATCCCTCCCGGAACTCGACCGCCGGGGGCCCGGGCAGGTTCTCGCGCTCCGCGGAGAGCAGGTTATCCACCACGACCACCCGGGCCGCGCCCTCGCCCAGGAGCCGCTGCACCAGGTTGCTCCCGACGAATCCCGCGCCGCCGACCACCAGGACGACGGCGCGGGAGAATTCCGGCGACGCGGCTCTGCTCATGACTTCGGCGTCTCCAGCCTCAAGTGGGTGAACGTTTCCGCCACGCCGAACTTCCGGTAGTATTCCACCGCCCGGGCGATGCCCTCTTTCAGGGGCGTGTGTGCCTTCCACTGAAAATCTTGCTCCGTCTTGGACGGATCAATCAGGATCGTCGGCACGTCATCGGCGCCGCGCGGCCGCACTTCGACCGGCTTGTCGAGCTTGATCCCGAGGGCCTCGACCACCGCTTCGAAGAGCTCCTTGATGGCGTAGTCGCGGCCCGTCGAGATGTGGTAGTACCCGCGGGTCCCCATGCCGTCGATCGCCTTCACCACGACCTCGATCAGGTCGGCCACGTAGATGAAATCGCGACGGGTATCCATGACAAAGCACGGCTTGCCCTGCGTGAGACGCTGGTAGAACGTCGGGGGCGGGCCGCTCAAGTTGCGCGGCCCGTAGGCGTTGGCCAGGCGGAACGAAAGGAAGTCCAGCCCGGACAGCTCCAGGTACTGCTCGCCGCCGGTCTTGCTGATGGCGTAGCTGCTGCCGCCGGGATAGTCGCCCGAGAACAACGGGTGCTTCAGCGTGATCGGCTGCTCGAGCGGCTTGAGCCCGTAGCAGAGCGAGGTCTGGAAGTAGATCAGCCGGCGCGCACCCTGCGCCTTGGCCGCCTGCGCGACGTGCACCGCGCCGAGGACGTTGGTCAAGGTGTCCTCGATCCAGTTGTTCGGATCCTTGTAGGCCGCCGCGGCGTGCACGACCACTTCGGGCCTGAAGGACTCGAAGGTGCGGTTGACCAGGTCGCGGTCCGCGATGGTCCCCTCCACCACGGTCAACTGTGGGTGCGGCGTCAGGTTGTCCCGGCGCCCCGTGGCGTAGTTGTCCAGCACCAGCACCTTGTCGCCGCGGGCCAGCAGTTGGTCCGCCAGGTGCGATCCGATAAACCCCGCCCCGCCGGTAATGAGCACATTCATTTATTCTTCTCCGTTACTATTCAGCTATCTGACACCACTTTTTTTTAACTACGAAATGCGCGAAATACGCGAAATAAAGGGCCTCCAGAAAACCGTTTCCCTTCTCTTTGTACAACTCAAAACAGGCCCCGATGATCTTGTGACTTTCGTCTTTTCAGCCTTGGCTGATCCGCAATGGCGGAAAACACAATCTCGGCTTCCATTTTCGCGCTTTTCGCGTATTTCGTAGTTCCCTCTTCCCCATCCATCATTACCTCCTGAGTAGTTACTCTTTTCCTTTTCTTTCAAAGTAATGTTGATACCACAGCTCGAGCGAAACCAGCGCCCAGGTCTGGCGATCCATCGTGGTGTGCTTCGCGGGGTCCACCTCTATCTTCTTTCGATTCGCCAGGGAGCGCAGGTTCGGCTGGATAGTATCCCATTCCCATTGCTGGTACGGGACCGGGAAGCCCATCTTGTCGTACCGCATCCGGACCTTCTCCGGCAGGACGCCTTTCATCGCTTCCCGCAGCATGAATTTGGGGATCGGGGCGCGGTCCTGCGGGCGAATGGAGCACACGTACTCGACAATCTTGTGGTCCATCAGGGGGCTCACCGGCTCCACGCCCGCGCTACGCCCGACCTGTTCATCCACCATAAGGATGGCGGGCAGCCCGACCTGGAGGTTGATCTTGAGAATATTGTTCTCCACGGGCTCCTCGGGCTCCCACAGCGCCAGGATCTTTTTCGTCGCGTAGAGGATGTCGTCCCCGCGGGCCAGGAGCCCGCCCGTGAACGTGGGAAACGCATCCCGGAGGATCTTTTCCACCATCGGCTCGTAGCGGATCATGTAGCGGTCGCGGAGCAGGCCTTTCACGGCCTGGGCGAGCGAAAAGATCACCGTGTTCCAGTTGTAGCCGAGGAATATCTCGTCGCCCCCCTCGCCCGTGAAAGCAAAGCGGAATCCCTGCCGGGCGGCCTCCTGCGCGACCAGGACCTGCGGGATCACGCCCAATCCGGCGCACGGTTCCGGCAGAATTTCGGGAAGCCGGGCCAGTTCCCGCTGGAAGCTCTCCTTCGTTATATGGACCGGCACGTAGCGCCCCGGGAAGGCCCCCTTCTGGACCACGGTCTCGATGTAGTCCGTCTCGGAGTAGCCTTCCTCCTCGTAGAATCCCGAAAAACAAACGCTGGGCTTCGCCAGCAGGGAGGCCGTGCTTGAATCAATGCCGCCGCTGAGGTAGCTCGTGAAGGGACGGTCGCCGATCAGGCCCAGCCGAAAGGCCACGGCCTCCCGGATCAGGCCGGCCAGCACTTCGGGCTCAAACGGGACGTTGCCGAACCGGGGCTTCCAGTAAACCTTCCGCCTGACCTCCGTGCCCTCGATGCAGACGAATTCCCCGGGCATGACCCTCTTCACGCCTTCGAAAAAAGTCTCATCGGAAAAGGGGATCTGGAACTGGAGATAGTCGGAGCGGATGTAGTTCCAATTGGCCTGCGCTTTCGCCTTCCCGGCGATCCAGCCCAGGTCGCTCGAAATCAGCACCATATCCCCCCGGAGGATATAAAAGAGACTGCGCGCTCCGAGCCGGTCCCGGAACAGGACCACGCGGCCCGGCTCGCAGAAATAACCCGCGAATTCTCCCCGCGAATTCAGGATGTCCTCCCGGCCGATGGTCTTCTGCGCGTTGAGGCTGGAAAGCCCGGTCACCTCGGTCTGCCCGGTCGGCACCGCCTTGAGCTTGATTTCCGCCCGGATATCCCTGATGGGCGATACGCCGGCTGATATGTTCTGCCTTTGTTTCATGCTGCAACCTCCTTGCTCAGGTTCCGGAACTCATGCGCACGGTCGTGGAAGGCCTGCTGCCAGATCTCGAGGCACAGCAGGCCCCAGATCTTGCGTCCGAACGGCTGTTCCCCGTCGAGCGCGGCCAACGCCTTCCGATTATCCACCATCCCCCGGTCGAGCGCGCCGCGGGAGGAAAAAATATCCCGCACGAAGTCCCGCGCCTCGCCGTCCGGCCCGCGGTGCCGCTGCAGGCGGTTCATCAAGGCCAGGCGCCGCGGAAGGTGCGGTTCGGCGCAAGCCTGCAGGCTGATTATACCGGCAATGCCGCACATGTCAGGCCGCCTCCCCTGCCGGGCGCCGGAGGACCAGCTCGATCAAACGGCGCCGCTCGCGCTTCTCAAGCATCAACCATACACACGTTACGGCAACCGCCACGATGGCGGCCGCAAAGCCAAGTTCGCGTGCCAGGGTCAGTGAACGCGGCAGCATCGTCAGGGCCGACAGCAGAACGGTTGCGCCGGTCACCACGCCCAGGCGCTTCCATTCGATAGGGATCGGCAGGTAGCGCCGGCGACGGCACCGGTTCCAGGCCAGGGTCAGGGGGATGAACAGGGCAAACCCGAGCATGAAACTCGCCGCCGCCCCCGCCACGCCCCATCGCGCAATCAGCCACCAGTTCAACGCCAGCGAGGCGGCCGCGGCAATTCCCTGGATGAGCGCCTGGGCCTGGACCTCCCGCGCAAAGTACATGGGTGGCAGGAGGATGTAGAACAAGCCCTGTAGAAAAAGTCCCGCCGCCGACAGGCCCACGACGCGGTAGGCGGAGTGAAAGGCGGGCTGGGTCATGACCGCCAACACCGGTTTTGCCAGGGCAAAGAATCCGACCGTCATCAGGCAGGTGGCAAAAACATAGAAGGTCAGGGTGCGGCTGAAAACCGGC
>JAHJJH010000319.1 GCA_018823105.1 Verrucomicrobiota bacterium
CCTGCGGCTTTTTTCTAAGCGGCAAGAGGCGGCCGCGCTGTCGCGGTCGTGCCTTGACTTTGTACCTTCGGATCAACAGGATGCCTCATTATGTTACCCCAATGGCTCATTGAAAAGAAACGCGACGGCCAGGCCCTCTCCGACGAGGAAATCCGCTGGTTCATCGAGGGCTTCACCGTCGGCCGCATCCCGGATTACCAGATGGCCGCGATGGCGATGGCCATCTACTGCCGGGGCATGACCGCCGCCGAGACGGCGGTGATCACCGACGCCATGATGCGCTCGGGCGACCTCGTGGATACGTCCGCGATCCAACGGCCGAAGGCGGACAAGCACTCCACCGGCGGCATCGGGGACAAGGTCTCGCTGATCCTCGCGCCGCTTGTCGCCTGCTGCGGTGTCGCCGTGCCCATGATCAGCGGGCGCGGCCTCGGCATCACGGGCGGCACGCTGGACAAGCTGGAGTCCATCCCCGGCTACAGGACCGACTTGAGCGAAAAGCAGTTCGTGGAGGTCATCCAGAAGTGCGGCTGCTCCATCATCGGGCAGACCGGACGGCTGGCCCCGGCGGACAAGAAACTCTACGCCCTGCGCGACGTCACCGGCACGGTGCCGTCCATCCCCCTGATCACGGCCAGCATCATGTCCAAGAAACTGGCCGAGGGCATTGATGCGCTGGTCCTCGACGTGAAGTGGGGCAAAGGCGCTTTCATGCGCACGATGGAGGACGCGCGCACGCTCGCCCGCAGCATGGTGGACGTCGGCGTGCACATGGGCAAGGGGATGGCCGCGCTGATCACCGACATGAACCGCCCCCTCGGGCGCTGCGCCGGCAATGCCCTGGAAGTCATCGAATCGGTCCAGACGCTCCAAGGCGAAGGCCCCGCGGATCTGGTCGAGGTGACCCTTGCCCTGTCCGCGAGAATGCTCCTGCTCGTCAAGAAGGCCCGGGACGAAAAGGAAGCACGGGCCATGCTGCAGAAGCATCTGGATTCCGGCAAAGCCTACGAGGTATTTCAGGAAATGGTCCGGCTCCAGGGCGGCGATCCCGCCTCGCTGGAGAAACTGCACAACGTTCATACCGCCAGCCTGCAGGAGCCGCTGCCGGCGCTGGAGTCCGGCACCGTTGCCGCCGTGGATGCCGAGCGCGTGGGCAAGGCCTGCGTGGTGCTCGGCGCGGGACGGGTCAAGACGGACGACAAGGTGGATTTCGCCGTCGGGGTTTCCAACCTGGTGCAGGTCAGTGAAAACGTGACCAAGGGCCAGCCGTTGGTCGTGGTTCACGCCAACGACGAGAACCGGCTGGAAGAGGCGCGAAAGCTGCTGGATGGCGCGTTCACCATCCGCCGGGAACCGGTCAAGACACCGCCGCTGGTGTACGAAACCATTCTGCCGTAATCATGAGGAACAGAAGGCGCAAAGGAGTACCGCTAAGTAACGCGAATTTGCGCGAATGAAATCCTTACAATTCGCGTTAATTGGCGTTAATTCGCGGTTAATAATGTTATGAATCAACAGGTGCTGGATAAAGCGTTGGCGCATGTGAAGTCGCAATGGCCCGCCGCGAAGCCGAAGATCGGTTTGATCTGCGGTTCGGGTTGGAGCGACGTCGTCGCGGCCTTCAAGGAAAAGGCTTCCCTGCCGTACGAGGACATCCCCGGCATGGGCGCGCCGGGTGTCGTCGGTCACGCTGGCCACCTGGCTTGGGCCGAGCTGGCCGGAATTGAAACGTTTGTTTTCCAAGGCCGCCGGCATTGGTACGAGGGCGAGGGCTGGACGCCCGTCGCCTTGCCGGTCTACGTGCTTAAGAAGATGGGCGCCCGGGCCGTGGTCCTGACCAACGCCGCAGGCGGGGTGCGCGCCGACCTTACGCCCGGCACGCTGATGATCATCGAGGACCACATCAACCTGATGAACGCCAACCCCTTGATCGGTCCCCATAACCCGATCTGGGGCCCGCGCTTTCCCGACCAGTCCACCGTCTACGACCGCGAACTGCGCGGCGCGCTTGAGCGCGCCGGCGCGGCCGTGGGCCAGAAACTCGCCAAGGGTGTATACATGGCCGGTTCCGGGCCGTTCTACGAAACCCCGGCGGAAATCCGGGCGTGGCGCGCACTCGGGGCGGACGCGGTCGGCATGTCTACCGTGCCCGAGGCCCAGCTCGCTCACGCCGCCGGGATGCGGGTGCTGGGACTTTCCTGTATTACGAACCTCGCCGCCGGGGTCAGCAAGCAACCGCTCACCCACGAAGAAGTGACCGCCACGACCAGGGCCGCCATGGTGGGAATGAAGACGTTGATCGTGCAATTGTGGAAGGAAATCGCATCGAAGGTTTAATCCGGGAGGCCCGTGATGAGCGAGATCAACAAGGACGTCCAGTACCACATCAACATGAAGCCGGGCGATGTCGGCCGCTATGTCCTGCTGCCGGGCGACCCGGGCCGCGCGCCGATGATCGCGTCGTTCTTCGATGATGCGAAGGAAGTGACCTTCAACCGTGAATACCGCACGTTCACGGGCACCGTGGACGGGATCAAGGTCTCGTGTACCTCCACGGGCATCGGCTGCCCTTCGACGGCCATCGCCATCGAAGAACTGATCAAGATCGGCGCGGACACCTTCATCCGCATCGGCACGGCGGGCGCGCTGCAGCCGGAGATCAAGCTGGGCGACCTGTGCATCACCACCGCGTCCGTGCGCGAGGAAGGGACCACCCGGCAGTACGTGCCGTTGAGCTACCCGGCCGTCGCGGATCTGGACGTGACCCTGGCGCTGCGCGAGGCGGCGAAAAAACTCGGCCACCGCCACCACTGCGGCATCGGGCACTGCAAGGACGCGTTCTACATCGAGGGCGACGAGGGTCTGCCGCTCGCCGGCAAGAACAAGATGAAATGGGACGCATGGTACAAGTCCAACGTGCTCTCAACCTCCATGGAAGCCGCCGCGCTGTTCGTGGTGTCCTCCATCCGCCGCGTGCGCGCGGGCGAGGTCCTGGCGATCATCGGGCTGACCTACGAGGACAAACCCATCGTGGCCAAGGTCGGCATCGAGGATGCCATCCAGACCGCCTTGGAGGCCGTGCGCATCCTGGCCCGCCAGGATGGGAAAAGGTAGGGCGCGCCGGCCCGGCGCGCCGCGGCGGCCTGGGCCAGGCCGCCCTACCTCGAACGTCATACACAAGGATTAGTGAATGGAAAAGCATTCCCTCGCGGAACTCTCCGAAACCGAGCAGCGCCTGGTCCGCGAGGCCGTCGCGGCCCGCCAGAGCGCTTATGCCCCCTACTCCGGCTTCAAGGTCGGCGCCGCGCTGCTCGATGAAAAGGGTGTGATCCATTCCAGTTGCAACATTGAAGGGGCGGACTACACGCTGACCACCCACGCGGAAATGGGCGCCATCAATGCCATGGTCCGGTCCGGCGTGCTGCGCCTGAAAAGGATGGCCGTGGCGGTCCAAGCGAAAACCGGCTGGGCCATGCCCTGCGGGCTGTGCCGGCAAAAAATCCGCGAGTTCGCGGCCGGGCCCGATGTTGAGGTGCTGGGTGTGAACCTGGACGAGGCCGGGAACATCCGCGAAATTTACGCCTCCACGCTGGAAGAACTGCTCCCCTACTCCTTCGGGCCGGAACACCTGTAAGTGGCCGGGTTTCTCTTTCGGCGGCTTGGGCCAAGCCGCCCTACCTTTTCCATTCTGCGCCCGGGTAGGGCGCGTTGGCCTCAACGCGCCGTCCGCCTGAGCCCGTACACGCCTCACAATATCTCCACGCCAATATCACTCTTGGAGGCGTGCGTTACCGGCTCGAGGGCCACGGCCTTGTAGGTCGGAAGCATCCGGTAATACACCTGCAGCGAAAGGGCCGCCAGCGTGGTGCTGTAGACAGGACCCAGGTGTGTCTCTTTCCCGGCGCCGGTCCGTTGTCCGCCGGGCGAGGTCCAACTCCCGTCCTCGTTCTGATGGCGCACCAGCGTCCGGGAAAACTGTACATTCCATCTCGACCACACCGATCCCCCATGATGAAAATGGGCCTGGGTCAGGTAATACCAGGCGTACATCGGCCATTCCACCGGCTGGTCCCAATCACACCCGGCGCCGCCCATCGCACGAAACGCGTACTGCACC
>JAHJJH010000320.1 GCA_018823105.1 Verrucomicrobiota bacterium
GCAGGTGTCCAGGAGGCTATTGGCCGCGCCACCGCCGTTGTTGGCGCAGTAGTTACCCGTGAACACGCCGTTCGTTACGCTGGCGCTGCACACCCCGCCCCCCTTGTCATGCGCCCGGTTCCCCGTGAACACGCAGCCCGCCAGCGTCCCCCCGTGCGCCCCGCCCCCGTCATCCGCCGAGACGTTGCCGGTGAACACGCCGTTCACAACGGTCGCCCGGTACGCCCCGCCGCCGTAGTTCGTGCATTCGTTGGCCGTGAATACGCAGTCGAGCAGCAGACCGTGATACGCCCCGCCGCCGTAGTACACCGCCCGGTTGCCCGTCAGCACGCAGTTGGAGACCACCGCGCCCGTGTCGCACCACACCCCGCCGCCGCTCTGCTCGGTGGTCGTCGTGTCCGTCGCCCACGTGTGCCCGTTGGTCAGCGTGAACCCGATCAGCATGCTGTTGGTTCCCATCTTGACGCAGCGGACGGCACTCGGGCCGCACGGCCCTTCCCCGACGATGAACGTCACCGACGGCCCGCCCACGCTCTCGAGGGTGACGCCCTCGGCGATGATCACCCGGTTGGAGAGCGAGCCCGCCCGGCCGCCCGTGTTGTACACCCCGTTCGTCACCAGGACCGTGTCCCCGGCCTCGGCCGCGTCTATGGCATCCTGGATGTTCGACGCCGCCGTCGCCCAACTGGTGTAGGGATACGAGGCGCCCGGGTTGTCCTGCTTCGCATAGTGCGTGGCCGTCCATGGCGGATTCGTGGAGAACAGGGCCGTGATGGACCGCGCCTGGTCCATGGTCAACGTTAGCGGATTCAAGTTCGTGTACGCCGCGGGAACGTTGCCTGTCCACGAGTTGAAATAGTACGTCACATCCGGCACGGCGGTGACGGTCACGCTGCCCCCGAGCGCGTACCAGCCGCTGGGATCACCCGTGACCGAGCCGTTGGGCCCGGCGGTCGCCGTGAACCGGACATTGGTCGTCCACTGCCAGGTCACGACGGAAGGATTGGTCACCGTCAGCGATATGTTCGTCGGCGTCACCTGCGTGAAGTCGTTGCCCGTCACCGTCGCGGCCGTGCAGAGATACTGCGTGCCGCCCGTCTCCAATGGGGAACCCTCGATCCATTGATCGAGGGTTACGCCGTAGGCGGTGGTCGTCGAGCCCGGGCTGGCAACGCCGTACGCGGTGACGACCGTGGTCGTGTAGGGGAATCCCGAACCGGTCAGCATCAATTCGAACGGCGAATTCGTGCTGGTGTTCACCAGGGAGACCACGGCCGTGGACAGACCCAGAACCGGCGTGAAGACCACGGCGAAATTGCTGGCCGCGCCCGCCGGGACATCCAGCGGCACGTCGCGGACCTCGAACTCGCCGGCACCGGCTCCGTTCGTCGCCATATCGGTGATGAACAGCGATATGTTGCCGCTGTTGGTGATGGCAAAGGTGTTGGTCACCGCCCGGCCCCAGCCGACCGCGCCGAAGTCCGTTCCCTTGGCCGCGCTCGCCGCCTCGCCATTGACGATCTCCGCGCCGTTGGTGCCCAGCACGGCCATCTCGGACGTGCCGAGCAACGCCTCGAAGATGTACGCCGCGCCCGCATTCGTTACCCCGCCGACATCGGCATCACTCGCCCCGATCAGCGCCACGTCTCCGTCCATGCTCACCACGTGACGGCCGAACCAGTCATATTCCTGTTTATCCGAGGCGGTCAGCTTGGCCACTTCGCCCCAGGCATTCGTGCCGCCTGCATTCCGTTCGAACACATAGACGGCGCCGGCGGCATTGGTCCCCTCGGGACTCGTCCCATAGGCCCCGATCAGCGCATTGTCCCCCGACACGCTTACGGCGCAGCCAAAATAGTTAAATGCATAGTAATCCGAGGCGGTCAGTTTGATCACTTCGCCCCAGGCGTTCGTGCCGCCCGTATTCCGCTCGAAGATGTACGCCGCACCGGCCCTGGATGAACCGCCGATATCGGTCTCCAGCGCTCCGACCAGGGCCACGTCCCCATCCACGCTTACCGCGCAACCCAAATAATCGGCCACCCCTTTGTCCGAGGCCGTCAGCTTGACGACCTCGCCCCAGGCGTTCGTGCCCCCCGCGTTCCGCTCGAACACGTAGGCCGCGCCCGCTTGCGACACGCCGCCGGGATCGGCATAATTCGCCCCAACCAGCGCCACGTCCCCATCCACGCTCACCGAAGTACCGAAATAGTCATTCGTCCAATTGTCCGAAGCCGTCAGCTTGGCCACTTCGCCCCAGGCGTTCGTGCCTCCGGCATTCCGCTCGAACACGTACGCCGCGCCGGCATTCGTCATGGCCCCGATATCGGCATAACGCGCCCCGACCAGCGCCACGTCCCCCTCCACGCTCACCGAAGTGCCGAAATATTCGGACGGGGCTTTGTCCGAGGCGGTCAGTATGGCCACCTCGCCCCACGTGTTCGTGCCCCCGGCGTTCCGCTCGAACACGTAGGCCGCGCCGGCCACCGGTACGGCGCCGGGACTCGCCCCGTACGCCCCGACCAGCACCACGTCCCCCGCCACGCTGACCGAACAACCGAAATAGTCATACGATGTCATGTCCGAGGCGGTCAGCTTGGCCACGTAACCCCAGGCGTTCGTGCCCCCGGCTTTCCGCTCGAACACGTAAGCCGCTCCTGCACTGGCCACACCGCCGGGATCGGCCTCCTCCGCCCCGACCACCGCCACGTCGCCATCCACGCACCCCGCGCCGCCGAAATAGTCGTCTGTCGCCTTGTCGGGTGCGGTCAGCTTGGTCTTTTCATTCCAGTTGGTGTACTGCATGGGGAAGATGTACGCCGCGCCGGCAACCGACACTCCGCCCGGAGAGGCATACGCGGCTCCCACCAGCACCACGTCCCCCGCCACGCTCACGGCATGGCCAAAAAGGTCCCACGCCGCCTTGTCCGAGGCGGTTAACTTGGCCACCTGGCTCCAAGCATTGGTACCCCCGGCGTTGCGCTCGAACATGTACGCCGCCCCGGCACCCACCACTCCGCCCGGAGCGGCATAGCGAGCCCCCACCAAAGCCACGTCCCCCGCCATGCTCACCGAATAGCCGAACCAGTCACCTGCCGCCTTGTCCGAGGCGGTTAACTTGGCCACCTGGCCCCACGCGTTCGTACCACTCGCATTCCGCTCGAACACATACGCTGAGCCGGCAGAATTCAGACCGCCCGGATCGGCCGCATAGGCCCCGACCAGCGCCACATCTCCCGCCACGCTCACCGAGATGCCGAACCAGTCACCTGCCACCTTGTCCAAGGCGGTTAACTTGGCCACTTGGCCCCACGCGTTCGTACCCTCGGCGTTGCGCTCGAACACGTAAGCCGCGCCGGCATTAATCACACCGCCCGGAGAGGCATTATAAGCGCCCACCAAGGCCACGTCCCCATCCATGCTCACCGAAGTGCCGAAATAGTCGGACACCGCCTTGTCCGACGCCGTCAACTTGGCCACCTGTCCCCAGGCATTGGTACCTCCGGCGTTGCGCTCGAACATGTACGCCGCACCGGCATTCCACACTCCGCCCGGATCGGCATACCGCGCCCCGACCAGGGCCACGTCCCCCGCCACGCTCACCGAATAGCCGAACACGTCACCTGCCGCCTTGTCCGAGGCGGTTAACTTGGCCACTTGGCCCCAGGCATTGG
This sequence comes from Verrucomicrobiota bacterium, assembly GCA_018823105.1. GTDB lineage: Bacteria > Verrucomicrobiota > Kiritimatiellia > CAIQIC01 > JAGNIJ01 > JAGNIJ01. Next base: position 3,675 of record JAHJJH010000320.1, read on the forward strand.
TACCCCCGGCGTTGCGCTCGAATAGGTACGCCGCACCGGCAGAGGCCAGCCCGCCCGGATCGGCTGCATTGGCCCCGACCAAGGCCACGTCCCCTGCAACGCTCACCGAAGTGCCGAAATAGTTGGTCGCCGCCTTGTCCGACGCCGTCAGCTTGGCCACCTGGCCCCAGGCATTGGTACCCCCGGCGTTGCGCTCGAATATGTACGCCGCACCGGCAGAGGCCAGCCCGCCCGGATCGGCATACTGCGCCCCGACCAGGGCCACGTCCCCATCCACGCTAACCGACATGCCGAAACAGTCGTTCGCCGCCTTGTCCGAGGCGGTCAGCTTGGTCTGCATGCGGGTCAGGATGGGGTCAATGGTGATGGGAAACCGCGCACCCCGCGCGTCCACGCAGATAATGATTTCCGATTGGCGATTTCCGATTGACGATTGCGCCAACCAAATCTTGAGGGTCTGGCCGTTCGCGTCATATGCCTTTAATCCAGCGTATCCAAAGTTTTGGCCTTGCGTATCGGTCAGCCGCGCGCTCTGCCCGTCGGCCGCAATCTCCAGCGCCCGAACATCGCCAAAAGTGACTTCCAGGGAGACTTGGGACTTTGGACCTTGGACTTTGGACTCCTTAATCGTAAACCCCTGCTCCACCCCGTCTTTCCTGTTCTCGAACCATTCCGTCACCGGCCCCCTTGGATACTCTACGCGGTTCTGCGCAATGACGGGCTCCGCGTCCGGCAGGGCCACACCGTTGAGCGCGATAGCGCGGAGTTGGAGAAGGCCGTTGACCTCCAGGCCGCCCGCCTTGGCCGCCAGCGCGAACTCCTGCGCGGCATTGCGCGCCGCCCCGTCCCGGTTGAAGGCATACACCTGCCGCTCGACCTGCGGCCCGATCTTGGCCCAGACCTCTGCCGGGACACCCTCCGGGGCGTCGCCGGCGGCCTGCGCCCAGGCCGGCGCAATGGTCAGCCACGCCGCGACCACCGCCAACAGGGCAATCCTTCCGCTCCGGCGGACAAGTTCAGGCATCGGAAACAGGCCGGTTGCGCTTTCCGGCGCTTGGACATATCCGGGGACAGAATTCCATGGGGAAAGAGACATGAGCTTCCGGCAGGCAGACGAATCATCCGGGATGTTTTTCATTCCCCTCCCCTCCTGCGGCAAAGCCGTGCCGTGACTCAACTTGAAAACAAACACAGATAAAGACTTGTTAAAACGGTCGCAGGCCAATGTCAAGAAATACAAGCACCATATGGGCAGAATTCTTAACGATTTTTTCTGGCAGTATTAGTGTACCTTCTAAAGAAGTCGTTGTGCACAGTATTGTCATCCCGAATCCCGATGCGAAGCGATCGGGATGAGGGATCTCCGGCTCATTTACCACCGCGGAAATCCCTCGCTATGCTCGGGATGACAAGTATCCTTCTCTGCGTATCACTATTTCCAGGATAGCACACTGGCACTGCAAGGGCGCCGCGCGGCGCCCGCGTCCCCCGGGCTTCCCGGCCTTTCAGGCCGAGAACTCCGTGGTGGAATACTATTACGGGAGATCGTTCAGGCGGACCTTGACCCGGTAGTAGACCGGGTCGAGGCCGGGCAGGTTTGTGATGGAAAGCCACCCGCCGGTGCCCTCCAGGTCGTTGGTCACCTCGAACCAGCTCGAGCCGCCCAGTAGGTTTGATAGCCCGTCCACGCCGTACAGGCGATCCAGCTCGCTGGGCCAGTACACCCAGTCCCCCGCCGCGTGCCCCCAAGCCGCCCGGATGTAGAGGAAGTCATTGGAGTCCGTCGGATCCGTGTTCGCGATCTGTTCCTGCCGGTTGTTATGCGGGTCGCCGTCGTTGTTGTTGGTCTCCGCCTCCGCGAACGTGAATCCGCCGTTCGTGAGGTCGTAGTACGCCAGCCACCATTCCGGCGTGCCCAGCGGCGCCAGGTTCTCGTCGAAGGAGGCATAGAGGGTGCCATCGGCCACGACGTTCTCCCAGGTCGAGGTATAGGTTTGCAGATTGGTTGCCGCCGCGTCGGGCGCGCCGTTCGTCAGCAGCTCGCCGATGTGGTAGTAGACGTCCGCCGTGACCAGGAAGGCCTGGTTGCTGCCCCAGACGACCGCCACCGCCCCCGACGGCGCGATCACGCCGTGCTCGCCGGCCAGGGCCAGGATGATCGGCATGTTCTCATAGGCGCCCATGTCCACGTTCAGCCCGCTGATGCGCTGGCGCCCGTCCAGGTCGAATGCTCCGGCCATCCAGGCCTGGTTCGTCCCCGTGTTCACGCAGGGCGAGGTCGCCTGCAGCCGGTA
>JAHJJH010000321.1 GCA_018823105.1 Verrucomicrobiota bacterium
ATCGATCCCGCCGTCACCGGGGCGATTCAATACGCGTACGATTATGCCGTGGTCGAGCCGTCCTGCGTAACCAGTCCCGCGCCCGCGTACATCGGTTTGCACGGATGGGCGGGCAACACGTACGGGCCCGTCACTTCCGACCCGGATGCGTACTACTGGTGCTGCTACAAGATTTATCCCACGGACGTCAGCGAAACCTGGTTCTACGGCTTCGCCCGCGACTGCGATTACCGGACCGGCGCCGAGCCCGCGGGCGGCGACGTCATCGAGAACTACACCGAGCGGCGCATCCTCCGGATGCTGTACGACCTGGTGCGCCAGCCGCCCGGCCCATCGGTGGACACGAACCGCATTTACGTGTTCGGCGGATCCATGGGCGGTAGCGGCACGTTGGCGTTCGCCCTGCGTTATCCCGATCTCTTCGCGGCGGCCTACGCCAGCCAGCCGATGACCGATTACTCAACGTCGGGCGATGCCGGCGGGACGCCATGGCGGAATGACGTGTGGTGGAAGTGGGGCGCGGTCGCGTCGAACCTGCCCGTCCGCAGCGACGCGCCGGGCGGCTGGGCGGACCACCTGAAATCCTTCGACGGGACCGGCGTCTGGACGTGGCAGAACCATCGTCGCACCGCCTCTAATCTCGTGGCGCGGGCGTCCGTGCCGCTGGGCTTCGGGCACGGCACGAACGATTTCGTGATCGAGTGGCCGACCCAGGGCGGACCGGCCTATCCCGCCTTCAACGCGGGAAGGCGCTGCTGGGGCGGCACGGTCACCGGCGGCGGCCATTCGTGGATGGGTTGGGCAGGATCGCCGCCGACCATCGCCCCGGACGGCTCGCTGACGCCCTTCCGCGGCTTGAGCGTCCGCCGGAACGAATCCGTGCCCGGCTTGAGCAACGCAGAGGGCGACAGCCCCCTGCCGCCCGCCGGGCCCGGCGGCTACAACCAGGAGATCGACTGGTCGGCGAGCTGGTACAACTGGGATGGCCCGCCGACGGATTCCAGCAATGTGTGGCAGGTCAGCCTGCGCAGCCTGAACGGGGCCACGCAAGCGGTGGACGTCACGGCACGCCGCCTCCAGCGGTTCCCCGTCGCCCCGGGAAGCCGCGTCCTGTGGCGAAACCTTTTCATCGGATCAGGCCAGACGTCGCAGGTGGGCGTTGTGGCGGCGGATGGCGAGGGATTGATCACCGTGCCGGGAGTTCTCGTCGCCCCCGGGGGCAACCGGCTGCGCCTGGATGCCGACGGCGGTCCGGACAGCGACGACGACGGGATGCCGGATTACTGGGAAGACGCCTTCGGGCTGGGCGCCTCCGATCCGGACGACGCGGGGCTGGATGCGGACGGCGATCGGTCACCCAACCTCGACGAGTACCGGGCCGGCACCTTACCGCGGGATGCCACATCACTGTTTCGAATCACATACTACGACGAGGGCGGCATGGGTTGGTACGGCACGCCGGGTTTTCGCTACGTCCTGGAAACCACGCCCGCGCTGGCGACACCCTTTTCCGCCTATCTATCCGTGACCGCCGCGACGCACCAGGCGGAAGTTCCGGCGCCGTTCGGCGACGTCCCGGCCCGCTTCTGGCGCGTCGGCACGGGACTGTAAAAAGGGGGAGGGAGTCGTTTTCACGTTTCCGGGTGAAAAAAACCGCCCCGGGCGGCGCGTGGCTGCCCGGGGCGGGGTGTTCCATCACTGCGTTGCGATCAGCTTAGAACGCGTACATGACTTCCCAACGCAGGAAGTACCCCGTGTCGCTCACGTTGTAGTAGTTGCCGGGCTCCAGGATTTCGGCCCAGAGGTGGCCGGTCAACTTGTCCTTGGACGTGAACAGTTTCTCGGCAAGGGTGATCTCGTCCTTCAGCACGACCAGCAGGCCGCGCTCGTCTCCCGTACCGGGGCCGTTATCCTCCGGCGCGAGGAGGTAGCCGACCATGGCCGTGAACTTGCTTTTCGCGCACGGATTGAAGGCCAGCTGCACGTACGGCATCATGACGTTCTGCCAGCGGCCAGCGGACTCCGCGTCCCATGAGTATACATACAGCTCGCTGTACTGCGGGTAGCGCGCCCAGAGCGGGTTCCAGGCTTCGTTCTTGTCCGCGGTGTCCGGGTCGTCGCCGGTCAGGTAGTAGAAGCCCACGTCCATCGCGGGCTTGAACTGCTCGGCCACGGGCAGCATGTAGTTCAGCGAGGCGTCCAGCATCATGCCCTCGATATCCACATCGCCCTGCTCGCCCATCTGGTAGGCGAACTCCAGGTTGCCCTTCAGCACATCGGAGAACTTCGGCATCAGGCGGGCGCCGATCGTGTGCACCTCGAGCTCGGGGATGGCCACGGGGGCATTGGTCCCGGCGGCCTTCTCCCAATCGCTCTCGTTCTTGTAGATGTAGTACGCCTCGCAGGGCAGGTCGGCGATGGACTTGTTCTTCACGTACACGCCGCCGCCGCTCTCGGTGATGTCGTTGTTGGCACTGGTCTGGCCCGTCAGGTCGCGATCGGCATCGTTGATGGCGATCTCGTCGATGGACGGATTGTAGATCCCTAACACGTCGATCGTGGTCTTGGGCATGGCCTTCCACACGGCCTTGATCGCGTTGAAATAGATCGTGCGGGACCCGTCCTTGGGCGTCCCCTCGAGGATGACCTTTCCGGTTCCGTAGATCAGGTCCTGGCGGCCGATACGCAGGTCAAGGTTCTCACCGAGCGCGTTGCGCACGTCGAGGTACAAGTGGTCGAAAACCCACTCGTCCGGGAACTCGTAGGTCGACCGCTGGGGCTTGCCCGCCATGCTGGACGGAGTTTCCCAGACGCGGAACTCGTTGGCGAGTCGGGCGCGGAGGGTCACGTTGTCCATGGCGTCCAACTCCGCCCAGATCCGCGGCCGGATGCGGAAGTAGTTGTTCTCCCCGCCGCGCGTGACCCCGGGGGGGTCGGCGATGATCGGAATACTGTCGAAGTACTCCTCGCGCAGGCGCAGGTCGGCCCCGTACCGGAACGCGGCGGGCGCTTCCTCTTTCGCCTTCTTCGCCTTCGCCGCCCACGCGGGCCCCGCCGCCAGCATGACGGCCAGGACCAGCAGGGCGCACTGCAGCATGCGTACTGATGTCTTCATCCTTGTTCTCCTTTTCCTTTCACGGGGCCGGCGCTTCTCCCGGCTTCCCGAAACATAAATCGGCTGTTTCTCAAACCGCTTTCGGCGGCGCTCCGAAGCAGCGCTGCAGGTGCTCCTCGGAGAACTTGCGCGTCAGGAGCGAGACCACCACGGTCACCACGATCGCCAACGGCAGGCCGATAATCAGCGGGTCCACGAAGGCCCAGATGATCTTGCCGTGTTTGATGAACTGCTCGACCATCTGCCCGGCCTCGGGGCCCTCAACCATCCGGATCGCCAGCGAACGCACGCCGAAGAGCTTGTTGCACAGCAGCAGGGCGGTGGATTCCTTCTCATGGACGAAGAGCATCCACAGCAGGCTGGCGAAAGCCCCGGAAAGCATGCCGGCAATGGCCCCGGCCTTGGTGACCGCCCGGGTCCACAACGCGCCGACGTACATCGGCAGGAAAGCGCACGCGCACAGGCCGAAGAAGATGGCCGTCCCGCGCGCGACGATGGCGATGCCCTCCTTCCCGAACTGTTTCTCCAACTCGTAACCGAGCCAGACGCTCACCAGGATGCCGATCAGCACGCCCAGGCGGGTGGCCAGCACGCCGCCCACACCCTTGCCTTTCCGGATGGCCTGCTCCACCAGGTCGCGCCCGAACGAGGTGCCCATGGCGTGGAACTGGCTGCTCAACGTGCTCATCGCCGCGGAGAGCAGCGTGAGCATGAACAGGATGGAGAACCAGGCCGGCATGGCCTGCTTGATGTACATGGGGATGATCGCCTCCACGTCGCCGGCGGCGGCCGCAATGGAAATCTTGCCCACGGTCCTGAAGAAGTAGACGTTGGTCAGGGCACCGACCACGAAGGCCACACCCGTCATGACCAGGATGAACACCCCGCCAACCGGCACGGCGCGGTTGAGCTCTTTGTTGCTCTTGACGGTCATGTAACGCACCGCGAGTTGGGGCATCGCCAGCACGCCGATGCCCACGCCCATGACGATGGTGCTGACCAGCGTCCACCACAACGGCGAGCCGAATTTCGGCATGGCGGTCCAGCCCAGGTGCCCTCCCTTCGCCAGTTTCTCCGGCACCATGGAAGCCAAAGAACTTAATTCCCGGTGCGACGCGGAGATGCCGCCCAGGGATTTGTAGGTCAGCACGATCAGGATGATCATCCCCAGCAGCATGATCGTACCCTGCAGGGCGTCGGTATACATCACGCCCTTGATGCCGCCCATGATCACGTAGAGCGCAATAATGGCGGAGAAGATGAACAGGGCGGTCTCGTAGGGGATGCCGAGTTGCGCCCCGAGGTATTTCGCGGCGCCGATCAACACCGCGGAGGCGTAGAGCGGCATGAACACGAAGATGATCACCGCCGCGGCGCCCTGCAGGAAGCGGGATTTATAGCGCCGGCCCAGCAACTCCGGGAAAGTGTGGGCGTCCAGCCGCAGTCCCATCACCCGGGTCCGCCCCCCGAAGGCGACGAAGGCCACGAAGATACCCAGGAAAATGTTCAGGAACGTGAGCCACAGCAGGCCCATTCCGAAAACACCGGCCGCCCCGCCGAACCCGACAATGGCCGACGTGCTGATGAACGTCGCGCCATAACTCATGGCCATGACGTACGGGTGAATCCGGCGGCCGGCCACCATGTAGTCCGACGCCGTGTGTGTGGAACGGAAACCCCGGTAGCCCAGGAATCCGATGGCAAACAGATAAATAATAACCGTAAGGGTCATCCATAGGGATGGCATGGATAGTCCTCCAGGAGCTTAGAGTTCTTCCTCGACCTTGTCTTCTTCCTCGGCCCAGTGGCGGATTTCCGCCTCGGGTTCCTCCACGGCGTCCTCGCGATTCCATCGCAGGAATCCCCAAACCACGCACAGGAGAGCGCTTGCAATGCACAGCACGTACGCCAGCCAGACCCACGGATCTTCGATGCCCAGCAGCATGACCCTGTCCTCCTTCGTCACCCATCCTTATTGCGTAAACGGCCGGTTCCAAGCCGGTTGACCCGTTGCGGTTCCGAATAATGGCGACAGTCGCCCCCCTTGGCAAAGGTTTTTTTCAGCAGATCATCAATAACAAAGTACTTCACGGATGTGAAGCAATTTGTTATGCCGGGAACCGGCGGTCAGGACGCATGAGCCCGGTCCAAATTCCGGGCGCGCAGGTGCAGCGAAGGCGCTCGCGGCCCGCGGACGGCCCAGTCCCGCGACACCCGGCTGCCCGGGACCCAGACGATCTCACCCCGGCATTCGATGACGGGCACCCGGGCGCGCTGCTCCTTCGGAACTTTCAGGTCCGTAAAAAGGTCCTGTATCTTTTTCGATCCGTTCAGACCCAGCGGCCGGATGCGGTCGCCCGGGCGCCACGAGCGCGCCGTCAACCGGGCGCGACCCACCCGGCCGGCGTCCACCCAGGCGTCCCCCGGGGGGTCACCTTCCGGCGCGGCG
>JAHJJH010000322.1 GCA_018823105.1 Verrucomicrobiota bacterium
CCGTGCGCGCCGCGGTGCCCGCGCGCTGGATATCCCGCGGGCCCGGCGGGGGCGGCGCGCTGTTCGGCCCCGCCATCAGCCCACATCACCCCGAGACCCTCTACGCCGATTGCGACATGAGCGGTCGCTATCGCTCACTCGACCTGGGCCGGTCGTGGGAGACGCTTTCTTTTCTGCAGGTCCAGGGCGGCACGCTCGGCGTCGGCGTGCAGTTCACCAGCCGCTCGAACGTGCTCTACGCGCTGGATTTCTCGACGATCGGCGGGGTGGATGCCGTGACGCCCTCGAAGAGCACGGACGGGGGGCAGACATGGACCCGGCTCGCGAACGACCCCACCGACGGTGACGCCTGGTCCCTGTTCGCCGACGAGACCACGACCAACCGGCTGCTTGTTTCCGGGTATAGCAACTTGTACTTCTCCACCAACGGCGGCGGCAGCTTCACCGATGTCTTTTCGACCGACGACCTGCTCGTCGCCGGCGCTTTTTTCGACGGCAGCAACATTTTCGTCGGCACGCGCGTCGGTTTGCTGGTTTCGACGAACGGCGGCGCGGGCTTTGCCCTGCCGTCGATTTCCGGCATCCCGGCGGGCGAGGCCATGATCTCGCTGGCGGGGGCGAAAGAGGCGAACACCACCCGGCTGTTCTGCGTAACGCTGGACACCGGCGACGTGTATCCCGGCGTGACGGGCGCGGAGCACTGGAGCTACCGCGGCGTGTACCGGCTGGACGTCGGGCCGGGCGCGGCCTGGGTGCCGGTGACCAGCGGGATCAGCCCGGACCATCTGTTCTTCGTCGCGACATGCCGCAGCAACATCCACGTGGCGTACGCCGCCGGCGCGCTCGATGATCCGACCCATCCGGTGGTGTACAAGACTACGAACGGCGGCGGCGCGTGGAACAAGGTGTTCCGGCCCGTGGACAACGAGAACATTTTTACGGGCTGGCAGGGCGACGGCGGCGACCGCTCCTGGTGGTACGGGGAGTACGCGCTCGGGTTCACCGTCTGCCGCGGCGACCCGGACCGTGCCGCGATCACCGACCTGGGCTTCATTCACCTGACCACCAACGGCGGGGTGTCCTGGCAACAGGCTTACGTGTACCCCGGCGACCAGCATCCGACCAATGCCCCGACCCCGGAACGGAAGTACTATCACGGCGTCGGCGCGGAGAACACGTCCGCCTGGTGGCTGACGTGGGACGATTCCAACCGGGTCTTCGCGTGCTTCACCGATATCCAGGGCGTCCGGAGCACCAACGGCGGCGTCACCTGGGGCTTCGACTACACCGGGCTGGACATGAACAGCACCTACCAGTCTGTGCGCCACCCGTCGAACGAAAGCCTGTACGTGTCCGTATCGTCGGTGCACGATCTCTACCAGAGCACGTATTTGCAGGACGGCCGGATCGACGGGGGCGACGGCGGGATCCTGTTCTCCACGAACCACGGGGCGAACTGGTCCTGGCTGCACGATTTTAACCACCCCGTGGCCGGGCTCGCGCTCGACCCGAACGACCCGCGTTGCCTCTACGCGGCCGTGGTCAACAGCACCAACGGCGGAATTTATGTCACCACGAACCTTCAGGACGGCGCGGCATCCAAATGGAACCGGCTGGCCGTCCCGCCGCGCACGGAAGCCCACCCGTACCTCGTCCACGTACTGCAGGATGGAACGCTGGTCTGTTCATATTCCGCCAGGCGGACCGCCGCCGGTGCCTTCACGGCCAGCGCAGGGGTGTTCGTCAGCACCAACCGCGGCGCAAGCTGGCTGGACCGGACCGCCGCCGGGATGATGTACTGGACGAAGGACCTGGTGCCGGACCTGCACGACGCGGGACAGAGCAATTGGTACGCCTGCGTGTGGAGCGGTTGGGGCGGGCCGCCGAACGGGCTCGGCGGACTCTACCGCACGACGAACCGCGGCCTCGCGTGGACCCGCATCAACAGTCTCGATCGCGTGGAGTCCTGCACCGTCGACCCCGCGAACCCGCAGGCCCTGTGGTTGAGCACGGAGACGGAAGGACTGTGGTACACCACCAATCTCCAGGCGGCGACGCCGACCTTCCTGCAGGTCACGAATTACCCGTTCCGCCACCCCGTGCGGATGTTTCTTAATCCGTTCGATACAAACGAGATGTGGATCACCAGCTTCGGCAACGGCCTGCGCGTGGGACGGATCACCGAACCCGCGCCGGAATTGACAGGATTGCAGGAAGTGCCCGCCGGGGCCGTGTGCGTGACCGCGCGGGCGGAGGCGGGACAGGAAGTGATTTTGCAGACAGCCTCCACCCTGATGAGTCAGAACTGGGTAAACACGGCCACCGGCACCGTGCTGGACAGCGAACTGATTTTTGAGGGCGTCACCCCCGGTTTTTACCGGGCCGCGATCTCGCCCTAAGGGATTTTCCTCCTTCGAAAAAGATTGACAGGACCGCAGGGGCCGGTCACATAGTTCGGATGGGTGGGAGAGCACACCGCTTCCGGCTGGGGGAGGCCATGAACACGCGTGGCGTACGCCTGTTGTTTCCGCTTGTGTTGTTCACTTTGTCCCTCTCCTCCCGCGCCCAGCGCGTGGACCGCGTATACCCGATCATGCGGCCGGATTGGGAAACCCGGCAGGAATGGTTCGCGGCCTACCGGGGCGCACCGCGCGCGGCCATTGACCGGCAACTCGCCGCCAAACTCCTGGGCAGCGTGGATCTGCTGCCCTATCTCCAGTACACGCCATCCGAACGCGACCAGGTGAATTGCGGTAATTGCTGGTCGTGGGCGGGTACGGGCGTGATGGAAATTGACCTGAACGTCCAGCAGGGGATCAAGGACCGCCTCTCAGTCCAGTTTCTCTGCACGTGCTGCGGCAAGGTCAACTGCGGGTGCCTGGGCGGATGGCTATCCGACGTGGCAAGCTTCTACCAAGGGATGGGCTACACGATTCCCTGGTCCAATCCCAACGGCGACTTTCAGAACCAGGATGGCTATTGCGGCTGCACCTGCGCGTCGATCGGCCGGTCGCCGAATTACCCGCTGACGTCCATCAGCTACGTCGTGGTGGAGACCCAGGGCGTCTCCTCCAACACGGCCATCAGCAATATCAAAACCATCCTGAACGGGAACAGGGCGGTCTGGTTCGGCTTCTTCCTGCCCCGGGACAGCGACTGGACCCATTTCATGAACTTCTGGAACAACCAGGCGGAATCCGTCATCTATGTCCCCCCCTCCAGCGTGTGCGGGGCCACTTGGGACAACGGCGGCGGCGGGCACGCCGTTCTGGTTGTCGGCTACAACGACGATGACCCCAACCCCACCAACCATTACTGGCTCATGCTGAACTCCTGGGGCACCACCGCCGGGCGCCCGAACGGCCTGATGCGCTGGACCATGAACATGAACTACAGTTGCCAGTCCTACGACCGCGGCTCCTGGGACGACGACTACTACTGGCAGACGCTGAACATCACCTGGGCGGCCAGTGCGAAACCCACCGTCGCGACGAGCAATGCCACGGACGTGACGTCCTCCTCGGCCACGCTGCGCGGCACGGTCAATCCCAAGGGCTCGGCGACGACCTGGTGGTTCGA
>JAHJJH010000323.1 GCA_018823105.1 Verrucomicrobiota bacterium
GCTATTCCCACCTGTCCGCCTGGCCGCTGGTCGGCCTGCTCTGGCTCCTGCTGCTGGGCGCCGCGCTGCGCGCGGGCCGATGGTCGCTGAAGGCCGTGTCACTGGCCACCTGGATTGCCTTTGGCGTGTGGGCGGCGAGCCTGCTGCCCTGGGCCGCGGTGTTCGTCTCCGCTCTTTTCACGGCGTCCTCGACATTCATTGATACCTATGGGGACCCCACCTACAGCTGGCGGGCGATGTGGCGGCTCCCCTTCGTGATGAACTGGGGCGGCGGGTGGTTGCGCGCCCCGGTGACGATCCTGCTGCTCGCCGCCGGGGTGTTCGGTGGTCTGAAAAACCGGTCCACACGCCTGGCGGTAGCGCTTCTGCTCGGCATGATGGTGCTGCTGTTCGGCCTCCTGTCGATGATGATGGGCGCCGGTAAAGGCCTCTTCAGCCTGCGCTACTATTCACCGCTCTGGCTGCTGTTCATGGTGCTTTCGGGGCTGGGCTTTCGGCAGGCGGGCGATGGATGGGATGCGGTCCGGCCTTCGGTCCTGCCCCGCGGCGTGCGTGGCGATGCCGTCCTGGGCCTGTTGCTCCTGGGCGTGACGGCGATGCCGTTGTCGTGGATCATCCGGCTCCCCGGGAACCCCACGCCGTACACCCGGATCAATCAGTGGATGGATGAGCATCTGCCCGCCGGGACCCCGGTGATCGTGGACCGCTGGTTCGAGCCGAACCACGAGATGCGGTTCCACGCCCCGAGCCGGGTCCGCCCCACCTTCACCATCCCCAACGAGCCGCTGGAAACCTTCCTGCAGTACAACTGGCGTGAGACCGTGCGGCGCTTCGTCCAGCGGCATCCCGACGCAGCCTATCTGGAGATGATCAAGAGCTATTTCCATGTCCCGGTGGTGGGCCCGTGGGACTGGCCGCGGCATCATTTCGCCCGGCACATGGTCTTCACCAACGAGCCCGCGCTGGCCCTTCGCCGCGCCGTGCTGGCCGCCTCGGAGGATTATTACGCCGTCAATACCAACCGCGTGGTGGTGGAATTGTTTTATAATCTCAAGGAGGACCTGGTGAACCAGGCGCGCGCCGACGGGCGCGCCGTGGCCGCCTTCTACGGCGAGGGCTGGGAGTTCACCAAGACCCAGGACTACCGCGATTGGCGGGTGCTCCAGGAGCGGGCGACCGTGGAACTGTATAACCTGACGGGACAGCCGCTGGATGTCCGCCTGGTCCTGATCGGTGCGGCGCCGGGGCGCAGTAAGCGGGTGCAAAATTCGCTCGGCGCGACGGAGACCTTCCCGCCCAACCAGATGCAGGAATGGGCCATGACCGTCGATGCCCTCCCGCCGGGGCGGACGGAGGTGGTCTTCACCGATGCCTTGTGGACGGCGGCCCAGGTCCCGCTGCTCGTGGAAGAACTGCGGGCCGAGGTCATCGCCCCGTGAACGATGGATGGCCATTTCCTCCATGATGGGATGGAGATATGTATATTGTAGGGCCGCCGCTTGCGGCGCGCCGAAGTTTGACAAAGGCTGGCGCGCTGTGTCGTTGAAAGGCCATTCGCAAGCGAAGGCCCTACAGAGACATCTTCCTCGTTATAGACTGTCTTAATAATGGGAGTGCCTATGCCCAAGAAAATCATGGATGGAATCTGGCACCTGTTCAACGCGATCCCGGAAGGTCCGTTCAAGATGCGGCTTCGGTTCTTCCTGGCTTTTCAAAAAGGCGTGCCCCGATGCATTCGGGACCGGAGCCCCATTGGCGCCAGCATTTTTAACTACGTCCCCCGGCCGGGGGAGGTGGTGATCGACGCCGGGGCCTTCCCCGGCGATTTCACCGTCTTTGCCTCCAGGAAAGTCGGCCCGACGGGACGCGTCATTGCCTTTGAACCGCATCCGCGGAATTTTACCCGGATGGTCGAGAATGTTCGCGCCTTCCATTGCGAGAACGTCACGCCGATTCAAAAAGGGCTCTGGTCGCATGATTGCACCATGACCATCACCGGGGACGGCGTGGACGCGCACGTGGCGAAGGAAGGCGGCGTCACGATTCAGCTCGCGAGCCTGGACGCGGAGCTAAAGCGGCTCGGAGTGCCGCGCGTGGATTTCATCAAGATGGATATCGAGGGGGCGGAAATCAAGGCCTTGGAAGGCGCCGTCGAAACGCTGGCCGCGAACCGGGCCCACCTGGCCATCGGTTCCTACCACGAGTTTGAAGGCGAGGTGACGCAGCCGCGGGTGGAAAAACTGCTGGCCGCTGCCGGGTACCGGTATAAAACGGACTACCCGCTGCGCCCCAACACCTACGCGTGGAAGGAATAGGCCGGAAGCCTTCCGAATCTGTAGCGAGCTCCATGGCATTTCCGCCGACGGAGCGGCGGAACTACAGAAGCCCACCTTCGTAAAAATTTGTAGCTCCGGCGCTCTGCCGCCGGAGGAGACGCGGCTTTCACCCGAACAACCCGGAACCCCGGCATCGCTGATGATTCGGGCGTCAGCCTCACTTCGCTAGGCCCGTGAGGATGGGCGCAAAGCCTGGCCAGCCCGTGAGCGGGTTGTTGAAGGGCAGCCGGAAGAAGGCCTTCCCGCCAAAGTAGCCCCAGTCATCCGCGCGGACGGCATAGGCCTTGGATTGCATGAGCACGAAGGCATTCGGGATGCCGCCGATGTAGGGCGTATCCTGCGGCCCCGTCAGGACCCCGGCCTGCGGCAGGGCCTTCGACCAACCCGTCAGCGCGGACCACTCCACGCTCGTTTTATTCTTGGGCGGATAGGTGGATTCCGTCCCGGGGCCCGTGCCGGCCAGCCCGTCGCGGGTGCGAACGGCCAACTGAAGCCAGGGCTGGGTCCGCACCATTTCCACCTGGGCCCGCAGTTCGCCGGGGCCCGGGGGCAGTTCAACGGGGCAGACGAAAAGTTTCAAGGGATGGTCCCCGGCCAGGATTTCCTTACCTTCGAAAAACACCCGGGCTTTCCCGTTCGCGCATAACCCGACCAGCGCGCGGTTCGGTTCGGCGTACATCCATTGCAGCAGTTCCGCCTGCTGCCGGGCGTCCTCGCCCTCCGCGCCCTCCAGAAACGGCTGGTATTCCGCCGGCGCGATGCTTTCGCCCAGCAAGCGCCGGTATTCGATCTGGCGGAGTTTCAGTACGCCTTGCCCTTCCGAGTCGGGATGCCTTTCCAGAAACTCCTCAATCAGATCGAAGGCCTTCTGGAAGTTGTTCATCCGCTCGAGTTCGATCAATTGCGTCATCAGCGTAATCGCGTCCTGGGGCTGGACGACCGCCCGGCGGTCTTCGCGTTTTTCAGGGCAGGGGGTCACGGCGGCCGGTTCGCGCAGGTAGGCGTAGGCGACACTCTCGAAATATCCCTTGCTCACGTTCTGGTCGCCCCGCTCAAATTCCATGCGCACGTTTTTCTGGAAAGAAACGGCATCCACCAGTTGGAACCGGTACTGCGCGGTGCGGAAGGGCGCCCGGTCAAAAATGCCGTGCAGCGCGGAAAAGGCGGCATTTCGATAGTACCAGCCGGCGTTGAAATAGTCCTCCAGCCCCGTGCCGTGCCAGACGGGTTGGGCCTGCCCGTCCACGTAGATGGTTTCATCGCCCTCCAGGATCCACCACGAAGTGTCGAGCGAGGTGACCCCCAGGAAACAGCCGACCAGCTTGCCGGCGCCGCTGAACTCGCCTGCCACGTGGGGCTTTCCCGCCTCGGGTCCGGAGCGACGCCATTCCGCGTGCAGATACCCGAAGGCTTCGTGCCAGTTGGTACGAACGTTCGCCGCGATCCGGAACTGGATCGCCCGATCACTGCCGTTGATCAACTGGAGCTTCAGGTGTTTCCGGAACGGTAGCGGCATCGCGCAGTGGAATCCGTTGTTCCCCACGCCCAACAGCAAGGAGCCGAACTGGCGCTCCCGCCAGGCATTGCAGAAAAAAGCCCCGAGGGGAACGGCCACGCTCGGTTGCGGTTGCTCATCGTAGGTGGCCAGGAGCACGGCGTCCTGCAGAAGATATTCTCGTTCCGCCCGGGTCCACGCGGCGGGGTCCGCGGGCTCGACCTGGAGGGAAAAATCGGAAACCACGGCTGGCCCGTCCGCTTCAAAAAGCGTGGCCGTTTGCCCCGCCGCCACGGGAACGAAGGCCTGCTCCGCCCAGTCCATGCGGGGCCATTCCACGCTGTCGAGCCAGCGCCGTCCGACCTCTTCAACCGCTTTCCGGTCCGCCTCCGTCCACTGGCGCGGAAAAGTTGCCACCCCTTCGCCGTCGGGATAGCGTTCGACATTCATTTGGAAGAACAGCCGGCGGGGGCCCCAGTACGGGTGGGTGGGTGGGGCTTGGGTCTCAATGCGCAAGGAGCGTTGAAAGGTCAGGGGAATGTAGCTGAACCAGCAGATATTCAAGTTTTGTGCCAGCGGGGCGACAAAGGGGAACCTTTCGCCGAAGACTTCATCCACCGTGCCGGCGACGCGCGGCTTTCTTTCTCCGTCAAAATAAAAGCGGAACATGTGTCCCGGATCAATGCCCGTCAGCCAGAACCGGCGCACGCAGCCGGGGCCCTGGAGGTCGGCCAGGACCACCCATCCCGATTCGCTGCCGGGGCGTACGAAGTAATTGAAATCGTTGTTGCCCCCGAGCCGGTCGTAGGAGGAAATCAAGGTTGTCGGCGCCGTATCCAGGCGCGCCAGGCGGTCCACATCCTCCAGATCGCGGACGAAATCCGCCCAGGGCCGGCCGCCTTCCTGCGCATCGCCCTTGCATCCGGCCAGGCCGAACCCCACGCCCAGTAGCCAAAAGAGAATAAGCGTTTTGTTCATAACCTCTTCGTTTGCAGGCGTCAGTCTGACGCACTCGCCGCCTCGTCTGCAAGCCCGCAGTTGAGTCCATGGTCCAAGGTTATTTCCCGGAGCCGAGGTGGCCCGCGCGCTCCGTCGCGCGGGCTGGTCGTGCGCGCTCGCCGGCCATTCTTCCGGCCCGCGGGGCCGCG
Organism: Verrucomicrobiota bacterium; assembly: GCA_018823105.1. Lineage (GTDB taxonomy): Bacteria > Verrucomicrobiota > Kiritimatiellia > CAIQIC01 > JAGNIJ01 > JAGNIJ01. The sequence goes on from JAHJJH010000323.1 coordinate 4,980, forward strand.
GGCCCTCCAAACCGCGTTCTTTTTTCGTTATTTACGGGTTCGACGAGGACGATTTGGACTCTGGCGCCAAAGTCAGGGCCAGGCCGGTCAGCACGAAAGCGGCGCCCACGATCAACGGCAGGGTCAGTCGCTCGCCCAGCCACAGCCACGCAAACAGCGAGGCCAGTACCGGCTTCAGGAAGAAGTAGAACGATCCGCGCGCCGCGCCGACCCGGTGCAGGCCCTGGAAATACGCCACGTACGCGATCGCTGTCGCAAACACGGAGAGGTACAGCATCCCCGGCCAGGATACCTGCGCCAGGGCCGGACCCGGCGGGCCTTCCATCCCCCAGGCCAGGGGAACCAGGAACGCGCTGCCCACCAGGCAAGCCAGGCTTAAGATGGGGAAGAGGCCGAAGCGTGGCATATATTTTTTGGCCAGGACCGTGTAGAGCGCGAACAGGATCAGCGAGGCGGTCATCAGGACAATGCCGGCCCGCGTATCGAGCCCCGCGGCCGGGTGGGACAGGAAGAGGGCAACGCCGGCCAATCCGGCGGCCATTCCCGCGATCTTGCGCGCTCCCGGCCGTTCGCCCAGCAGCCACGGCGAGAACAGCACCACGAACGCCGGATTGGCGCTGAACAGGATCGCCGCCGAATTGGCGCGCATGCGCGGGATGGCGAGGTGGTAGCAGCCGATGGAAAGGGTCACGCCGATCAGCCCGAGGAGAACCAGCCGGCCGATATCGTTCAGGCCGGGCCGTTCGTCCAGCCGCCGGAGGGAGCGCCACGCGGGGCCCAGCAGGAGGAGGCCCGTGATCGAAAAACGCACGACCGCCAGCCAGATCGGTGGTATGCCGCGGCCCACCCATTTCGTGGTCACCTCGACCGAGCTGAACAGAACGATCCCGACCAGCAGCCAGGCATGGCCTGCCAGCGCGTCAGGTGGAGGCCGGCGGCCGCTGATGCCCATCTGCCTTCCCCTTGGATCGCCGTTCTTGTTGCTGTCGGGCCCGCAGGGCTTCCCAGAGCTGGCCGCGTTTCCGATAGTATCCCGGCGTCGCCGAACCCGGTCGTCTTCGTCCCTGGCCTCCGCCTGAATGCCCTTCGCTCATGGATTCAACCCCGGCCCCCTTCCCACGGGAAACGGTACTGCATCAGCTTCAGTTCATCGCGCATCGCGGTGACCTGTTTCTGCAGTTCGCGGTTAAGCGGTACGCCCTTGTCCTTGCGCTCCAGCCAGGCCAGGTGTTCTTTCTCGCCGCAGGTATAAATCCGTTCGGCGCCGGGCGTCTTTTTCGATGCGCGAAGCTGGCGGAGGATGACCCCCGCGGTCTTCTTGAAGGCATCCAGCGGAGTGAAGAAGCCGATATCTATGGCAATGAAAAAATGGCCGATCCGGTAGGGAATCTTGCGCCCCTGCTCATCGAGGCCCAGGAGCTGCTTCATGAACACGCCTTGCTGGAGCGCGGCGGACATGATCTCCACCACGGTGGCGAAGCCGTAGCCCTTGTAGCCGCCGGTTTCTTCGCCGATGCCTCCGATCGGTGTGAGCGCGGCGCGGCTGTGCACCAGGGCTTCGAGGATCTCGGCGGAATTCGTCATCGTCCCGCCCCGGTCGTTGACGACCAACCCCGGGGTGCATTCCTTGCCCTCGCGCGCGTATTGCTCGATCTTGCCGCGCTGGATGATAGACGTGGCGTAGTCGTTGACGAACGGGAACGGCTCGTCCGTGGGGAAGCCGAACACCAGGGGATTGGTGCCCAGCATGTTCTCCACGCCGAACGTCGGTGCGATGGACGGCCGCGCGTTCGTGCCGGTGATGCCGATCATCCCCGCGTCGCACGCCATCATCGAGTAATACGCCGCGATGCCGAAATGCGTAGAATTGCGCGCGACCACCATGCCCAGCCCGTA
>JAHJJH010000324.1 GCA_018823105.1 Verrucomicrobiota bacterium
CGTGTGCTCTTCCGATCTCCCACTGACCTTCCGCGACGCGCCTGCCCCCGCCACACCGACCCAACGGCCCTCCGCGCCACGGGACCAGCCCCGCCTTGTCCATATCCCAGCCGCAAACCACCCGTGGCGACGCTATGCCCTCGTCGACCGCCTGGTTTTCCGCCCCCCTCCGACGAGCTATATGGCCCATTCTCGGGGGGCGGAAAACCAGGCTGCCGCAGCGGCATGCCTATCGGTGCCAACCACGTGAAAAGGGGACATTTCTAACGAGTCTTGACAACGCCGACGCCGGAGTTTACAAGGCCCGCGGACGCAGGTACGTTAGGGCCATGCCCAAGCCCCTGTTACTCTGCCTGTTGCTGTGCTCCGCCCTCGCAGCCCTGGGTCGGGACGCGCCGCTGATCGTTGACCACACCTGTACCGACCTGGCGCAAATTCCGGACTACTGGCTCGACCAGGTGCGGGCACAGTTTCTCGTGGGCTACGGCCACACGTCCCACGGCAGCCAGTTGGTCTCCGGCATGGAAAATTTTCGGGGCGCGGTGGGCTCCCGCTATTACTACACTTCTTCGGGCTGGGGGCTCGAGGTCGGCACCTTTCTAAACGACGAATGGGGCAATGCCGGCGGCGCGGGCGATCTCGGCAGCTACGGCGACCTGGCCTGGCGGGTCGCGACGACCAACATGCTGGCGGAACCGGGCAACGACCGCAACGTGGTGATGTGGTCATGGTGCGGCGGCGTGTCGGCCAACGACACGGCCGGCATCAACACCTATCTCCAGGCCATGCACCAACTGGAACAGATCTACACCAATATCGTTTTCATCTACATGACCGGCCACCTGGACGGGACGGGCACCAACGGCGGTTTGCATGTCCGGAACAACCAGATCCGCGCCTACTGCCGGGCGAACAACAAGGTGCTCTTCGATTTCGCCGATATCGAAAGCTACAATCCGGACGGCGAGGAGTTCCTCAGCCGTTTTGCGACCGACGGTTGCGAGTATGATTCGAACGGCGATGAAAATCCCTGGGGCGACGCCAACTGGGCCATCGCCTGGGCCGCGGCCAACCCCGGCCATCCTCTGTCCGTCGGGAACAATTCCTGCGTGGATTGCGGCTGCGCCCACTCGGTGTACGTGAACTGCAATCTGAAGGGGAGCGCGTTCTGGTGGATGATGGCCCGGCTGGCCGGCTGGCCCGGGGGCCCGCTGGGCGCGGAAATTCACTGCGCGAGTGACCAGGTGCAGGTGGGCTGGAGCAGCCTTTGCACGGGAACCGTCTACGAGGTGCTTGGCACCGGCGCCCTCGCTCCGACCTCGAACTGGGCCGCGGTGGCATCGTTCACCAACCGGGGCGGGCACACGAACACGTGCTCGTACTCCATGCCGTCCGGCCCCGAAAGATACTTCTACCGGCTAAAGAAAAAGTGACGCCGGCGCGGGCGTCTTGGAATCACTCGAACTTATTATTGAGGACATAATGTGGTGGACAGCATGGGTAGGGACGGCCCGCCGGGCCGTCCGCGGCGGATCCAGCGACCACAGAAACTAATGCACAGGACGTTGTCATCCCGAACGAAGAGAGGGATCTCCAACCTGCTAGATACCAAGGATATCCCTCGCTGCGCTCAGGATGACAATCCTCATCTGCCGTGCATCACGAATACGACCAGCCGGTCCATAATTGAATGGACATCCGCCAAGGTAGGGCGCGCTCGCCGAGCGCGCCGCGGCGGCTTGGGCCAAGCCGCCCTACCCGCAAAGGGTCCATTCAATTAAGAACTCCTTAATAACCGTTGCATCAGCTGGCACGCGAGTTGCTTATAGAAAACCATGGCCTCTGTCCGATACATGACGTGGCTGGCTTTGGTCCTCTTCGCGGACTCCGTGCGCGCCGCGGTGCCCGCGCGCTGGATATCCCGCGGGCCCGGCGGGGGCGGCGCACTGTTCGGCCCCGCCATCAGCCCGCATCACCCCGAGACCCTCTACGCCGATTGCGACATGAGCGGCCGTTACCGCTCGCGCGACACGGGCCGTTCGTGGGAGACGCTTTCTTTTCTGCAGGTCCAAGGCGGCACGCTTGGCGTCGGCGTGCAGTTCACCAGCCGCTCGAACGTGCTCTACGCGCTGGATTTTTCGACGATCGGCGGGGTGGACGCCGTGACGCCCGCGAAAAGCGGGGATGGCGGCATCACATGGACCCGGCTCGCGAACGACCCCACCGACGGTGACGCCTGGTCCCTGTTCGCCGACGAGACCACGACCAACCGGC
>JAHJJH010000325.1 GCA_018823105.1 Verrucomicrobiota bacterium
CGATCGCTAAGCCAAATGATACCAGTACGTTGTTCATACAGTCCTCCTTGTTTGCCTTCATATGTTCCCGAAATCAGAAAAAGCCTGCGGCATGACCTTTCATCCTTCTTGCAGACTTTCTCCCAAAGCCTTCACATGTATTGTCGTCCGGCGGATCCTTTTTGTCTCATTCGACCTGATTCACCCCCGGAACCCAACTGAAGAAAAGGGAGAGAGGCCCGCGCAGGGCCTCTCTCCAAACCGCGCTATGCCGAACGGCGTTTACCGAATGGTCGCGCCGGATTTCACGGTGTAATTCTGCTCGAAGTTGTTATCCCAGTACTCCCGGCCCGTGGTCTCGTCCCGGTAGTAGACCGCGAACTTCACCGTGCGGGTCGGCTTCAGCACGCGGTACCCGATGCGCCGGCTGAACCGGCACAACAAGATTTGACTGCTGCCGTAGCCGAATCCGAGGGTTGTAACGCTCGAGACCGGCACATCGGTAAACGTGGCCCAGTTGTCCGTCGTCATGCGGATGCCGGCGCTCCGGGTCGGCGAGGTGTTTTGCACCACGATGGAGCCGGCCACATATTGATTGTACAGGCGCGGTTGTCCCGGGAAGGTGGCCACCGACTTATAGTAATTGCTGGCGACCACCAAGCCTGCATTCCCGCCCACGATGCCGTCGGTACTGCCCAGCGCGCTGGCATGAGCCGCGATGTAGTAGTTCGCGCCGCCGTTGTTGTCCCAGTAGTCTCGCGAATAGGACATGCCGGAGACGGCATAACTCCAGGTCGCCTTGATCGCGAACCGGGCCGTGGAGGTCGGGAGCCGCACATAAAACAGCATGTGGGTCCCGTAATGGCCGACCAGCGACATGGGGGCATCATGCCAGGCTCCTGATCCTTCATTATAATGGATCACGGCCCCCCACGCGCCTCCCGAGTAGTAGCTTCCGTCAACGTGCACGTAGATGTCGCTGTACGAGAAGCTCATCCCCCCTGCCGAACCGTGTATCGGTCCCGCATAGACCAGCCGTATGGGAGATTGCGCCGTCGCGGAAAACGCTCCGCACAGCAGCACCACTATTGCCATTGCCATTTTTATCCAACGATTCATGTTTCTTCTCCTTCTTCCCTGTTTATTGTGAGTGACTGTATTGAAACAAACGGACTCCTTCTGCGGATACAGCTCCATCCCTTCTTGTTCGGTGAAGATCACCTCCTCCTTCATTCCCCAGACGTCTGCTCCCGCCAATCCCCCCGGACGGCGCCAATACGGTCTCGCGACTCTTCGCCCTCGCGAAATTCCGTACCGGCGCCTGGTACACCCCTGTTTCACCCAACCCCTCCGTGGCCGGTCGCGATCAGTTCGCCGCAAACGTCTTGCGGGCCGTACGCGTGTTCACGTCCGAGAGATTCGTGGCATAGACCTCGAAGGTCTGTTTCCTCCCCAGCTCGCTGGCCGGTACCCGGATGGTCACCTGCGGGTTGCCCACCGGCGCGGTATCGGACGTGCCCAGGCTCGTGGTAAACGCGTAGCGCATGGCCCCCTGGATGGGGTCGCAGCGCAGCACATAGTCCGCCCCCCCAAAAAGGCTTCCGCCCGTCCGCGTCGCGCTCAAGCCGGCGGGCGTGATCTTGGCGAAGTTGACTGTCCGAGGCTCGTCCTCGTCCACGACGCCCTCGTCGGCCGGCTGCTCCGTCAGGCCCTCGGTTTCCACGACCACGGTCTCGACCACGACCTCGCCGTCGACGATATTGGTGACGACGATCGTCTCTGTCCGGCCCCCGCCGCCATCGTCGCACGCCGACAGCAAGACCATCACGGACAACGCACACCCCACAGTCCACAGCACGTTCCATTGCTTTTTCATCGAACCCTCCTCTTTTCCTTTCATGATTTACTCTCGCGGCTCGCGTCCTCCGCGCGCCTGCATGGGTGTAGTCGCTGCCCGGGGCCTCCGTGTCTCATGCCGCCAGAAAAAACCGCGGCCGGTCGAGCAGATGGGGAAAAAAGAAGGGGCCCTGGGGCCCCTTCTCCGGCATAAGCAGGCGGTGAATTACTGAAGGGTCTCGCCCGCCTTGACGGTGTAATCCTGGCCGAAGTTGCTGTCCCAATAGACTTGTCCGGAGACCGGGTCCCGGAAGTAGACCTTGAACTTCACCGTCTTGTTCGGCTTGGTCAACCGGCCGGCCACCAGGCGGTCGAAGGCACCCCAGGCCAGGTCTTCGTCGCCGTTCGAGAAAACATGCCAATCCGAAACCGGGACATCCACCGACGTGGCCCAGTTATCGGTGGTCATGCGGATTCCCGCGATCCGGGAAGCGACGAGATTGGGCACAACGATCTCGCCTTCCACGTACTGGTTGTACAGCGTGCTCCCGGGCCGGGACCGGTCAATGCGGCTGAAATTGCGTGCCGTCACCAACCCCACATGGCCGCCCACCGCGCCGGCCGGGCTGTAAGGCCGGCGAGCGAACGCCGAGACGCGGTAGTAGGACCCGTCATTATTGTCCCGGTAGGTCTCGGTCAGGGGCAGGCCGGAGTAGCTTCTCCATGTGGCGATGATCTCGAAGCACACATTGGCGCTCGGAACCGTGGCCGTATACAGCCGATGGGTGCCGTAGTTTCCGGCCTGGATCATCGGCATCGTCGGCCACGGGCCCAGCCAGGGCCGTCCCGGGTTGGTGTGATAGCGGAGGTACACGGACCACGAGCCCGGCTGGCCGTCCATGTTGTCCACGTGCACATTGATATCCGTGTATAGATCCTGGTCATACACACTGCCGCGAATCTGGGGCGAGGCGTAGACCAGCCGGACCGGCGACAGCTTGGCCGCCATCGCGGAATGCGCGGCAAACAGCAACACCAGCACGAGCCCTATTCGTTGTATCTTCTTCATTGTCCTGCTCCTTTTCTTTTTTGTTCTCCATCCCGGCAAACCGCGCTTCGCGGCCTGCTTCGGCGGCCCCCATGGCCGCTCGTTCAGGGGTGCGGTCGTGGCGCGCGGGTTTTTTATCTCATTCATCCTGGAGGGCCTCCGGCGGCGGCTCGGTACAGCCTCGCCCTCCAGTTCTCAAGCTCCGACCCAATCGAGGTCTTTGAGCGCGACGCGCTCGGCCGAGCTTGCTCGGGGACAAGGAGTTATGCATTTCATGAGACAAGGCGCTGACTCCAGACGACCACACCCATGAAAGGATCGACAACGGAACGATCCAAAACAGAAAAAGGAGATGAGCATGAAGAAGTTGATGCAGTCGATGTTGGTGTTGGCGGCGGTGACCGTGTGGGCCCACGCGGCGGGAGCCGCGGCCAGTTCGACTTCAAGCGGGCTGACGGAAGCCGACGCGTACGTGACATCCAGTGCCCAGGCAAAAATCCAGGTCAACCTGGCATTAAAAGGTTGGGCTGAGGCTGGAAGCAGGAATGCTATGCGTTTCGACAGAGACAACAGCACTGGATATGCCACCGTCACCATCCAGGTGTTCAACTACGGATACCAGGACCTGGTCTCACCGGCGTATCTCACGTTGTACCTCGATCCCGAGACACAGCCGACCTGCGGCCGCGCGGGCGTGGCGCGACGGCCTTTGGGCATCATCCGGGCCCGGTCCAGCCGTTTTTACACGTTTACCTCCGTCTATATGCCGGATGATTCCATTACCTTGTGCGCTTTTGTGGATAGCTCCTGCGTCATCAACGAGTCGAGCGAACGCGACAATATTCGCGCCTGGTCCTACTGGTTGCCGTAACCGCCGGGAAAGCCCAATACACAAACCTCGCAACCAGAGCCCCGGTGTTAAAATGAACAACTACCACGAAACATTCGAGAAGACGGGCCGCCGGTGGATGACCTGGGGCCTGGTGGCGATTCCCTGTGCAGGATTTGCCCTGCTGATGAGCTCGGCGAAGGGTCCGGAAGAAGGCCAGCCGGCCGCCGACCGGCCCAAACTATCCTCCACAACGCCGGCTCCCGTTTTCAAGACAGCGCGGTCCCTCGACCATGCGGGGCCGGCAGAAGAGGCCTTGCCTGCTCGCGTCGAAAGCGATCGTCGTTCCGGCCAAACGAGGGAAGATCCGCTCTGCCAGTTGCTCGCTTCCCGGCCGGAGCTGGCGAATTCCTTGAAAACTTTGCTGGAGAACCAGCGTTCCATCGCCGTGCTTCCCCGGGAGCAGATGCTGGCCCTGCGCGGGACGCCTGAAGATGTGATCGAGTTGGTCAAACTGTATCACGAGGCGCCCGGCGACGAGCTTCGCGACGAGATTTTCAGCGCGGCCTGCAACCTGTCCAACCCGGAATCGGCGGAACTCCTGCTGCACCTGTTACAGGTCAGCGGCGAGCCGGATATCACCACCTTCGCGGGAATGGCGCTGGCCCGCATGGTGGATTCGACCCTGCTGGGCGAGATCATCCAGCGGTACGAGACGGCTTCCGCCCCGGATGAACAGGCTCGCATGCTCGGCATCATCTACCAGATCCGCAGTCCGTCGCGTGTCCCCGCGTTGATCGACCTAGCAGAACAGCAACCGGGCGGAGAGGTCGCCTCGGCGCTGCTGCAGACCCTGGGCATGATCGGGTCCCCGGAGGCCGTCGGCTACCTGCTGGACCGGCTCGTCTCGGCCGGTGAGCCCCAAGAACAGGAGGCTTACAGCGAGGCGATTTCCCGCGTCGCGGAAGCCAATTCCCTTCCGCTGCTTATCACGACCGCCGCCGGCGAAACCGGGAGCCGCGCGGCCCGCATGGCCGCCATTCGCGCGCTTGAAAACTATGCCCCGGAGTACGTCGAGAGCTTGCTGGGGACCCTGGCGGCCACCGAGAGCGACGCGGAGGTCCGCCAGGCGGCTTCCCAGGCGCTGGAAAATGCCAGGCAGTTCTCCATTTGACCTGGACGGCCTGTTGCCGAAACGGCGCTTCGGGCGTTCTGTTGTAGCGGCGCCTCTGTGAGGCGCCGTTTTTTCCCAACACCGGTTGTCCTGCGCGTCGCAGACGCGCAGCTACAACGGCTCAAGTTACATGAGCAACAGGCCGTTGAAACGAAACGCGGGCGTCCACATGACTGGGGCGCTGCCCCACAACGTGGGGCTCACGCCCCCGCCCGTGCTTGCTGTGCGGCTCCCGCGCCGCGCGGGACAAGCGAGACGGCCGCGCCACCTTTTTAACAGGAAAACGCAACAAACCGGCGGCCGACGACGACCCAACCTGTAGAGGGCCCATGGGAAGGGAAAATGAACAGGCGGCAACATGCTGTCAGCAGCCGGGTTACAATGCATCCCCGCTTGACGGGGGGAAGGCCAACGGGTAATACTGGCAGGGCGGGTGACGCGCTGATGTGGCGTGCGTCCAAACGTGGGGGCGGCATGATCGAGGAGGGCAGAATCCGCGACCCTGGAAGGCGCGGCGGGATACAATGTGCGCCAGCGGTCTTCCTGATCGCTTTCCTGCTGTCCATGTCTCCGGCGCGGGCCGGCCTGCCCACGAACGGGATGGTGCTGTTCTACTCCTTTGACACGGACCAGGGCACCACGGTAACCGACGAGAGCGGCGGCGGCAACGACGGCTTGGCCACCACCAACGCCTGGTCCTCCTTCGGCATTTCGCACGGCGCCTTCCGGTTCTACGGCAGCAACGACTACGTCCACGCGGGCCCCATGTTCAACTGGACCAATTTCTCGGGGGGGTTTTCCCTTTCCTTCTGGACGCGCCAGATCCAGCCCGAGAGCCGCGCCGCCTACTTTGCGGGCACCACGGGGGGCTCCGGCGCGCTGACCAATCGCTTCGAACTGGGTTGCAACATCATCAGCCAAGGGGAGCTTCTTTTCCAGCTATACGATGACGGCGGGAATCTGCTCTTGCGCCGCTATGCCGCGACCGGGGTGGACGACGGCGAGTGGCACCACGTGGCCATGCTGGTCGGCACGAACGGAACCGACGTCCGCCTGCTGCTCGACAGCGTGGAACTCGCGACGAGCGAAAGCTCGGGGACCGTGGTCCAACTGACCGCCGGCCTGAACTTCCCGCTGGTGATCGGCACCACCGGCGACGGGGGCGGCGGGATCAGCAGCACCAACTCGCTGAACGGATACCTGGACGACTTCCGTATCTTCGGCCGGCTCCTGGCCACCGGCGAGGTGGCGACGTTGTACCGGATGATGGAGGAAGAACCCGACGACACCCGCGGGGAGGCGCGCCTGATCTCGCCGGGCCAGACCAAGAATCACACGATGAAGGCGCTCGACGACGAGGATTGGGCCTTTTTCTATGCCTTCACGAATTTCACCAACTACGTTTTCTCCACGAAGAACAACGGCACCAACGTGGACACCCGGATCACGGCGTATCGCGCCCTGGAGGACGGCACGCTGGGTCTCGTGACGTCGGTTAACAACACGGCCATGGGCTTGGGGCTTGGCGAGACATGGTCATTCGCCAACTTCAGCAATGACCTTTACTTCGTGAAGATCACCACGCCGACCGGCCTCTACGGGCCTACCGGGAAGAGAGGGAAACGGACCCGGCTCTCCGGCGGCGATGCGGGATTCGGAGAGGGATCCGAATACGAGTCCGAGCTCGCGGCCGCGCCTGTGTCGATCAATTCCATCTATGTCGTGGCCGCGGTCTATCCGAACCGCGCCGCCGGGCAGTCGGCCCGGGTAGACGGCACGACCCACAATTTCAGCGGGGCAAGCGCCCTTCTCTTTTCCGGTTTGAATTCAGGCACGCACACCGCCCGGGTGCAGTTCCTGTCGGGCGTGCGCCCCCTCGAACACCCGACGCGGCCGGGCCAGGTGCAGAATCAGAGTTCCAGCGAATACGGGAACCCGCGCTTCGTGTACTTGAGCGGCTCCCCGGCGTTCGAAATCGCCGTATTCCGTTGCGAGCAGGTCAATTACCAGAAAGCTACCGTGCGAGACTCGCATACGGGGGAGCATGTAGAGAACGTGTCTGTCAGATGCATTTCAGATAGTGCCCCGTTCGTCGACACGGAGACTCGACGTGGCCACGCGTATGAAACGGCCTACCAGCAATTGTGGAGGACGCGTTCCGACGGATCGTTCCCGAGCAACCTGATGCTCTATCCCACGACCTGGGATATTCTTCTGTCCGCCACGGACTACTCGAACCGGACGCTCCCCGATGCCGTCTCCGCCGTGCCCTGGGGGCAGACGAACGACCTTGGCGAGATCCTGCTCTGCCCGCTGGACCTGGACGGCAACGGAATCGGCGACGCGTGGGAGCGCCGCTACTTTCCTCCCGAGGAACTCCCCGTGGCCCCCTGGGACGACGAGGACGAGGACGGGCTGAACAACTGGTCCGAGTACATGGCCGGGACCAACCCGACCTCGGCGGTCGAACGCCTCCAGATGAGCCTCGCCTGGGAGAAAGAGCTCCCGCGGCTTCGCTGGACAGGCCGGCGCTGGCGGCGGTACCGCGTGGGCATCCAGGCCGTGGCGGACGAAGAGGGCTGGGACAGTGAAACCGACACGGTCACCCATTGGGGCACCTCGAGCTGGGAGGAGGCATGGTCGGACGTGAACTGGGCGGGGCATTCCCAACGCGTGTACCGGCTGGAGGTGATCCGGCCGAGCGAGTGAGACACGAACCCGGCGAACAACGACATAAACCATGAAAAAGATGAACCGGTATATAAAGATTTGTGCCCTGTTTTGCGCGCTGGCGGGCCTTTTGGCGATGCCGGCCGTGGGCAAGGAATTCATCATTGCCACGCCGCTGGGCGAGATCCAGGTGGACGTCCCGCACCTGACCCCGCAGGGTGCCGTGGTCAGCCCGGAAGCGGCGTCGGTCTCGGTCTTCCGCCCGCCCACGATCTTTTCCGCGCCGCTGCCGAGCGGTTCCGGCGCGCGCGCCCTGGGCCTCGCGGGCGCGTTCACGGCCGTGGCGGACGACGCGACCGCCGCCTCGTGGAATCCCGGCGGGCTGACCCAGTTGGAGCGCCCGGAGGCCTCGTTCGTGCTGCGCTCCTCGCGCGAGCACGACACGCACCGCGTGGACTCGGAGGCCATGAGCGTGGGTACGGATTCCTTCGAAAGCTACGGGCTGAACTACTTCAGCGGGGTCCTGCCCTTCGAGGCCGGGAAACGGAACTTCGTTTTTTCGATCAATTACCAGGAGGCCTACGACTTCACCCAGCGGTTCACCGCTGATTTCACGGACCGCTCCTCGCGCCGCGTCGGCAACGTCTCGCAGGCCAGCGCATCATCCACTTTCGCGGAAACGTACGTCCTGGCGAACGGCGAGATCACCCTGACCAGCGATATCACCACGGAGACGGTGCGGACCCTCGACCAGGTGCTGGCCTCGGAGATGCTCACGTCGCTGGACTTCGACCAGCAGGGCCTCATTGATGCCGTCACGCCCGCGTTCGCCGTCGAACTCGCGCCGAAACTGTCGGTGGGCGCCGCCGTGAATTTTTACAGAGACGACCTTTTCGGCCAGAACCCCATCCGCTCCAAGACGACCGCCCGGTTCTCGGGCCTCACGGACAGCGCGGTGGGCATCACCGAGCAGCAAACCACCTCGGGCACATGGCATTACGACGGGGTGGCCCACGTGCCCCCGGTCGGAAATATCCCCGGTTTTGACGTGCCCCTTCCCGGCGAGGACGGCGTGTACGAACCGTTCACCGACACGGCCGCGTCCCGGGACGGCGACCGGCTATACTACGACGGCACCATCGTCGAGGAAAACCAGACCGACGACCTGAACGGGGTCAACGCCACGTTCGGCGTGCTCTGGACGGTGTCCCGGTTGCTCGGGTTGGGCTTCACGGTGGACTTGCCTTGGACCGCCGAGGCCCGGCAGCAACGCACGGTGAGCGAAACGATCACGACCTACGACGCCAGTCGCACCCGGGTCATCGACGTCCGCGAGACCCGCGAGACCGAAACCCGGGACGTGGAGTACCGTTTCCCGTTGTACTGGGCGGCCGGCGCGGTGCTGCGCTTGAGCGACGAGTTCTACGTGACGGCGGACATCAGCCAGACGTTGTGGTCGCAGTTTTACTTCAAGAGCGAGGGCGAGGATCGGCTGAATCCGCTCGACGGCACGCCCTACGGCCGGAACAAGATCGACGACACGTGGTCCGTGCGCGGCGCCATGGAATATCTGCTGTTCCTGTCGAAGGTCGAGGTCCCCCTGCGCGCCGGCGTGGCCTGGGAGCAGCGCCCGGCGGTGGGGGAGCCCGACGAGTTCTGGCATTTTTCGCTGGGGGCCGGGGTGTCGCTGGGCTCGGAACCGCGGCGCGTCATCCTGGATGTTGCCTACATGTGCAGCCTGGGCGAAAGCGCGCTCGGCAGCCTGATCCCCGGCACGGGCATGACCACGGACGTGGAAGAACACCAGGTCTACGTCTCGGGGATCCTTCACTTCTGAAGTGACACGGGCATCCCGCCCGTGCCCATCACGGCCGGGCCGGCCGCGTCACTCTTTCTCCGGCAGTCGGCGCAGGAGAAAACTCCCGTCCGCTTCCGGGACCAGCGGACCCATTCTCACGATCTGTCCCGTGAGGCGCTGCACGCGGCGTCGAACGGCGCGGGCGAGATCAACGGCGGTGAATTCGTCGCGGGCGGGGTGGGTCAGGGCCTCGAGAAGCGCCTGCGCGAAGACGCTGTGCGTTCCGCTGGCGTCCGGCACCGGCGCGAGGTCGCCGCTGCCGATGAAGAATCGCGCCGGGCGAGAGGCCGTGGTCTCCGTCCCGGGGGCCGGCTCCCAGAGGCGTCGCTGAAGGAGGGCGCCGCTGAAGCAGGAATCGCTGACGAGCAGCAGGCGGCGCGGGGCGGCGGCCAGGAGACGGTCGGCCAGGTCGCGGTTGGCAATCCATTGATTCGTGGCGAACGGCGGGGCGTCTGTCCGGGGGGCGCCGGAGGGGATCCAGTAGCCCTGCTGGTCGGCGGGATCGAGGAACCCGTGTCCGGCATAAAAGATGAAAACGTCCACCTCGGGGTCGAGGCGGCAGACGGCCTCGATGGCTTTCAAAATGGCCTCGCGCGTAGCGTACGTATCGAAAAGCCGCCGGACCTTGAAATCGTAGCGCTCCTCCAGGACGCGCGCCACGGCCTCGGCGTCGGGCCGCGCCGACACGAGGTCGGGCCAGGCGGGTTCGCCCGCGCCCTGGTAGAGGTTGATGCCGATGACGAGGGCGACGCGGGCCGGGTGTTCGACGCGGGCGGGCGGAGCTTCCGAGGGCCCGCAGGCAGAAAGCCCGGCGAGGAGGGCCGCGGCCGCCATCCGGCGAAGGCCTTGGAAAGGCCTATCTGGCAAAGACGATATCACCCTCTTTCACGATCTCCTTCGCGCCGGACCTCGTGAGTTCGGCCACGCCGCAGTCGCGGGCGGCGCGGGTTACCAGCAGTTCCACGGGCAGGCCGTCGGCCATGCGCACCGCGCCGGTTTCTTCATTCGCCAGCGGGGGGGCCATCACGATGACCTTTGCCTTAGTACGTACACCGTCCTTTGCGCCTTTGTCGATGGTGAACTGTCGTTTAAAAGCCTTCACGATTTCTCCGCGGAAGAGCGGAAATCGCCGCTCGATCTTATTGGCGAGCCCGGCGACATGATAAGGAAGGGCGTCCTCGAGCGTTTCGCTATAGACATCGTCCACGAAGAGGATTTCGCCGTCTTGCGGGTCGATGACGCGCGCATAGATGCTGCGGCCCGCGCCTTCGCGGGCCACCGAGCAGACGACGAGTGTTTCCGCGCGCAGGCGGCGGGCCAGGCCAAGATAGGGTTCGAGGTCGACGCCGTTGTCGGTGAGGGCATCGGCCGATATGGCGGCCCAGGCGGCCGTGTTGGCGACGATGTTGAAGCGGACGGGTTCTTCCTCGAAGGCGGCGTACAGGCGCCGGCAGAGCTGCTCGTTCAGGGCGGGATCGCCGAGGGGGGGAGGCAGTCCGAGCGAGAGCCGGTAGCGTCGATCGAGGGGTGGTGGGGTTTCCCGTGTGAGGGCCAGTTGTTTTACACTCCGGTTTCCGTTCATGTCCTGCGCGACAAGTTCGAAGCGGTTCTCGCCGGGCGCAAGCGGGAGGCGCTGTGAAAAGGAATAGGAGAGGGCGCCGCGCTCCCCGGAGGGCAGCAGGTCCCGGTCGTTCAGCGTGACGCGGGCCAGACCTCCGCGATCGTCGATCTGTCCGTCCAGGTGATAGGCCTCCTGGTAGAGAGTGCTCACGAGCGGGCCGTTCACGAGGATGCTGGGGCGCACGCGGTCGTCGTCATCCGGGTCGGCCTTGGCGAACAGGGCGGGGAATGGTCGGCCGGTGTCGAGGAGGCCGAAAGGCAGGCTCGAGGCAGTCTGAAGCGGGGCGTTCCCGCTCAACGAGTGTGCCATGTGCGCGAGATCCACGCGCAGCGTGTTGCCCGCCCGGTCCGTGGCCTCGAAGGCCGCGGGGTGTCCGTCCACGATGGTGAAGTCGACCTCGAGGCGTTGGCGGGAAGCGGGCGGATCGAGCAGGGCGGTCGGGGTCGAGTTGAGTTGAAGGGTGGCGGACACGAGCCGGTCATCGTCCATGCAAACGCCGCGTGCGCGCCAGCCGGCGGCCTCGCGGGTCATCGAGCGGATGAGCAGTTCGGGCCCCCGCCAGTCGGCCATCACGCGGAGCGTTTGCGCGGTTTCGCGTCCGAGGAGGTCGCGCGCCTCGATGCGGATTTCGTTGAGTCCCGGATGGAGGGGGAGGGTTCGGGAGAAGGTCAGGGAGCGTTCGGCCAACTCGATGAACTCGGGATCGCCGTTAATCAGGATGTCACGGACGTATCCCTCGCCTTCGGCGTGGCCGGTGAGGACAAAGGATCGGGCATGGGTCCAGAGCCTGTCGGGGGGCGTATCCAGCACGAGACGCGGGGGCGGGAGGCGGGCGGCGTCGAGGCGCGCGCGGCGCACTCGGTTCATGTAATGCTTGGCGCGCCCGCTGGGCTGCTGTCGGAGGGAGGTGGAAAGGTGCTTCTCCGCCCCCGTCGTGTCGCCGAGTAAAAACAGGCAGATCCCGAGTTCGCGGTTGGGATAGTAGCCCTCGAGCACATGCATGCCGTAGGTGCGGGCGCGCCACTTGTCGCGGGCATAACCGTACTTCGCGCCGGGACGAAGGCCCAGGCACCGCTCAAAATCCTCGCGCGCGGCCTCGACATCGCCTTCACGCAGGCGCGCCGCGCCGCGCCGATAGAAATTCCACCAGTTGTGAAAGCGGATGTCGTCGTCCATGGCGTCGGGTTCGGGGGGTGGCGTGCTCCGGCATCCGCCGGGGCCGATGGCCAGCAGGAAGGCGCACGCGAGAACTCGCGCGAAAGATGCTGCAGCTGGCCGGTTTGTTCGCACGGATCGTCACCCTGGTCCCAACGCAGGCGCCTTACTCCCGCCGGTTCGATTCGGCGATGATTTCTTCGGCGACCAGGCCCGCCCAATCGCCCGCATTGAGCGCAAAATCCTCGGCGTTGGCGAACGATTCCGACCACGATCCCACCGCGGGTTCGCGCGGATCGCGGAAGGCCTCCACGGTGGCCAGGATCCGGCCGTCGGGAAACGGACGGATCGTCGGGCGCACGTGACGCTGCCGGCCGTTCCACCGGGCGATCCATCCGGAGGGGCCGCCGCGCTCGGCGTACGTGGCGGCGACGGACTGCTGCAGGGTCCGGGCGAAACCTTGGAGCTCCGCCTCGCTGTAGAAGATCTCCTCCGATCCGGGGGCGCCGCGGGCGGGTCCGGCTTCCAATCCCGGGGCCATCCAGACCAACCCCTCGGGGCTCATGGTGATCGAACCCACGATGAGCATCAGCGAGGCGGCCAGCGCCACGAGGGCGGGCCTCCAGCATATCAATATGCGGGCCGTGGCTTGTTCCGGGGCCGCCGGCTCCGCCGCGGGAGCCTGGCTTTGCTCCCAGAGTTCCCCGATCCGCTCCTCCAGGGCCTCCGGGCTCCGGGCGGACACCTTCAACAGCTGCCGGACCCGGGCGTTCAATTGCTTGCGCGTTTCCAATTCCTGGCGAAGGGTTTCGTCAGCCTCCGCGCGCGCGCGCAGTTCCGCGGCTTCCGCCGCATCTGCTTCGCCATGAATGTGTTTCCACAATCCGGACTGGCCTGTGTCATTGCCGTTCATGTCATCCTCTGCCACTGGTTGAGTCGTGGGACGTGGGGCACAAATCCCGTAAAAAAGAATCTTTTTCCACTTTTTCCTTCAGTCGCTCGAGGCAGCGTCCAAGGCGGTTGCCGATGGTACTGATCGGCTCGCGGGTCCGGGCGGCGATTTCCTTGTAGGACAGTTCCTCAAGGTAGAACTGCGCGAGGACCTGGCTGCATGGGGGGCCCATGTCTTCCAGCAGGCGCCGAAGAAGGGCGGCTTGTTCAGCCTCGGCGATGGCGTAGACCGGATCAAAGTCTTTGCCGGCGGCGTAGTCCAGATGACGGGACTCGCCGTCCTCCATCACCACGTCCATGGGCAGGTAGCGCTCCCGCTGTTTGATCTGCCGCCGCACCTCGTCGGCGCAGCGGTGGATGCAGATGCCGCGCAGGAAAATTCGAAAGGGCTGTTCCCCTCTGTAGTTTTCAATGGCCCGCGGAATCTCCGTGCGGATGTTCTGCATGACATCTTCCCGCGCGGAAGGATCGAATCCCCATTTCGACCAGCAGACCACGGAGCGGATGAACGGATCGAAGCGGAAAAAGAACTGGGTCCAGGCCCGTTCGGACCCGGTCCGCAGCCGGGCCAGGAACTCCTCCTCCATGTTCCATGCTTCGTCCATGAACAATGCTTCCGCCTTGTGACAAAGCGTAGCCGCAAGGATACGGATGTCAAAACGTATAAAAAGGAGTCGGGAGTCTTTTCCGGCCACGCTGAAGAACCCAAAGGACGCGACGGAGCGCGTCCCTCCAGTCCTCGAGAAAGGAACATTTCCCTTTGTGGAGGGCCCCGCTCCGTCGGGGCCGGTTTTTCAGGGGATAAAAACGCGGCGGACGACGACACAACCAGCGGATGAGCCAGCAGAAACAGCCATCTTCGCAGGGAGGTCGACCATGAAAACGACAGTTCATTGTAAATGTCTTGCAACCTGTTGCCTGGTGGCAGGCCTGTCCTGGTTGGGCGTGCGCGCCGAGGCCGCCACCTTTTACGTGCGGGCGGGGGCTTCGGGTTCCGGCGCCTCGTGGGCGGATGCCACGGGCAATCTGCAGGGGGCCATCGAGGCGTGTCGCTCGGCCGGCGGCGGCGAGGTCTGGGTGACCTCGGGCACGTATGTCCCCACCCTTACGCCGAACGGCGGCGCGGGGTCCCGCCAGGTGCACTTCTCGCTGCGCAACGGCGTGACCGTGTACGGCGGGTTCCCCTCCGTGGGATCGCCCACGATGGCGCAGCGCGATCCCGAGGCCTATCCGACGGTCTGCTCCGGGGCGATCGGCGCGGTGGGCCCGGAAGACAACGTTTACCACATTTTCCACCATCCCGATTCCGCGGCGTTGGATGCGACGGCGGTCCTGGACGGAGTCCGTATCGAAAAAGGCAACGCGGATTCCATGCCCCACCACCAGGGCGGGGGGATGTACAATGACAATTGCTCGCCCACGATCCGGAATTGCGTCTTCTACCAGTGCCGGGCCAGCGAAGGCGCCGCGATGTTCAACGCCGGCGCCCATCCCGAGATCCGGAACTGCGCGTTCGTCGAGAACTCCGCGACGTACAGCGGCGGCGGGATACAAAACAGCGCGTCCTCGTCCACCGTCCTGGACTGCCTGTTCAGCAACAACTTCGCCAACGTAATGGGCGGCGGCACGTTCAACGCCGCTTGTAATCCCGTGTTCAGCAACTGCGTCTTCGCGGCCAACACGGCGGACAGCACCGGAATCCGCGGCGAAGGGAGCGCCATATATAACGCGTCGGCTTCCGCCCGGGTGTATGGGTGCCTTTTCAAAGACAACTACGCGGACCAGAAGGGTTGTGTATTCGAGGACGGAGGCTCTTCTTCCCGTTTCTACGATTGCACGTTCCGCCGGAATTCCTCCTGGTGGGGCGGCGCCGTCTACTGTAACGGCGCCAATAACCCGATTTTCGTGAAGTGCCTCTTCCAGGACAATATCGGGCGCAATGCCGGCGGAGGGGTCTTCCTGAATGGCGGAGAAGCGACCTTCCTGTCGTGTGTTCTCGACGGCAACCGGGCCACCGTCTCGGTCGGAGGCGGGATCGATGCAAACTACGCGCGCGGCGTTTTCTGGAACACGGTGATCACCGACAACAGCGCCCCCGGCGACGGCGGCGGCGCGGCGCTCTCCTCTTCGGAGTGCCTCTTCATCAATTGTACCATCACCCGCAACGATGCGGACGCCGGGGGCGGCGTCGCGTTCTGGGGCCCGGGGCACGACCAGTTTTACAACTGCATCGTCCGCTACAACGAAGCGGGTAACGACCGCTACGACAACCTGCAGTTCAATCACTCCGGTGGCCGCGACTTCGCGTACTGCAATGTCTGGCACGACTTCGAGGTCTACCCGGGCACGGGCAACTCGGTCGGCGAGGTGTATTTCATGAACTTCGACAATCCGGATGGCGTGGACAACACCTGGAGGACGGACGACGACGGGCTGCGGATCAGTTCGGGGTCGGCGTGCCGGAATACGGGGTCCCTCGAAGCCCTTCCCAGCGACGCGCTCGATCTCGACGGAGACGGCAACACCTCCGAGCCGCTGCCCCTCGACATTCTTGAGCACATCCGCGTGAACGGCGCGACGGTGGACGTGGGGGCCTACGAGTATGGCGCGGCCCCCCAGCCCGTGTACTCGGTGGATTTCGTCCTCGGCGCCCGGGGCCTCCGGGTGGGCGGCGGCGCGCTGCACCAGGACGTGATCGTGGACCATGCCGCGGTCGCGCCGCTCGTCGCCGGGCAGGATGGCTGGAGCTTCACCGGCTGGGACGCGGACTTCAGCCGCATCACGGCCGACCTGGTCGTCAACGCGCAGTACAGCCTCAACACGCACACGGTGACTTTCGACCTGGGCACGCACGCCCACCAGACGGGTGGGGGCGACCTGGTGCAGAACGTGCCGCACGGCTCGGCCGCGACCGCGCCCCGGATCGTCGTGGACCCGGGCTGGTATTTCCGGGGTTGGGACACCGCCTTCGACAACGTAACGGTCAACCTGACCGTCCACGCCCTCGTTCAACAGATCGTCGCCGGCGGGGACATCGTGTACGTCAAGGTCGGCGGGATCGGCAACGGGTCTTCCTGGGCGCTGGCCATGGGCGACCTGCAGGCGGCCTTCGACTACATGGGCGCCCGGGGCGCAGGGCAGGTCTGGGTGGCCCGGGGCACCTACAAGCCCAACTCCTGGCCCCACGGCGGCGCGACGGCGCGCGAGATGCATTTCTCCCTTCGGGACAACGTGCGGGTGTACGGCGGGTTCCCCTCGACGGGCACTCCCGGCCTGGGCGACCGCGACTGGATCGCCAACCCGACTTATCTATCCGGCGACCTCGGGGAAGCGTACGACCCGAGCGACAACGTCTATCATGTCCTGTATCATCCCCTCGGCACCGGGCTCACAACCAACAGCCTGCTCGACGGATTCGTCGTCGAATGGGGTAATGCCGACGCGACCGAGAGCCCGAACAGCGCCGGCGGCGGGATGCGCAACGAGGCCTGCGCCCCGACCATCGTGCGCTGCGCGTTCGGCGAGAACCAGGCGCGTTACGGCGGCGGGGCTTACATCAAGTACGGGCCGTCCCCCGTGTTCAACGACGTCCGGTTCAGCGACAACCTCGCCCTGGTCAAGGGCGGCGGGATGCGCAACTACGCCGGGGCCCGGCCGCGCCTCGCGGACTGCGTGTTCCACAGTAACGAGGCGGACTGGGGCGGTGGCATGGCCAACGACCTGTCCTCCCCGAAGATGAAGCATTGCACGTTCGATCAGAACACCGCCGCCGACTGGGGCGGCGGGATGCACAACGCGGGCGGCCTGCCCGACCTCGCGAACTGCCTCTTCGAGCAGAACACGGCAGATGACGGCGGGGCGCTCTACAACACCTCCCAGACCCACCCCTGGCTCGCCAACGTGATCCTCTACAACAACACGGCGACCTTCTCCGGCGGCGCGCTCTATAATGACTCGGGGGCCGCCCCCACGCTCTGGCACTGCACGATCGCCGGCAACACGGCCGGCCAGGGCGGCGGCTTTTTCAATTGGTCGGCGGCGCCCACGCTGAACAACAGCATCCTGTGGAACAACACCGGCGGGAGTTTCTTCAGCCTGACATCCACCTCCACGGTGCATCACTGCATCCTCCAGGGTGGCTTCGCCGGAGGCACCGTGGTGCTGGACCAGGACCCGGTCTTCGCGAACGCCGCCGACCCGAACGGCGCGGACAACGAGTGGTTTACCCCGGATGACGGGCTGCGAATCCTTCCCTCCTCGCCGGCCCTGAATCGCGGGGACAACGCCCGGATCCCGGTCGATTTCGCGGATCTCGACGACGACCTCGACGCCGCGGAATTCCTGCCCGTGGACGCGGTTGGCGCGGCGCGGCAGGTGGGCCTCTACGTCGACATGGGCGCCTACGAATATCCGACGCCCGTCACGCACACGGTCACGTTTGATCCCGGCGCGCACGGCACGCGCAACGGCGGCGGCGCGCTGGTCCAGGAGATCGACCACCACGGCGCGGCTGTGGCGCCCGTCCTTTCGACGGATATCGGCTGGGCCTTCACGGGGTGGGATCGGGCGTTCGACGATGTCACGGAGGATATGACCGTCAGCGCCACGTACGATTTTGTCTTCGAGGCGGGCGACATCTGCTACGTCCGCAAGGGCGGCGACGGCAACGGTTCGTCCTGGGACGAGGCCACCGGCGACCTGCAGGGCGCCATCGAGGTCATGAGTTCCATTGGCGGCGGTCAGGTCTGGGTGGGTGCCGCCACGTACGTGCCCAGCGGCCACCCCAACGGGGGGAGCGGCGCCCGCCAGCAGCACTTCTCGCTGCGCAACGGGGTGACGGTGTTGGGCGGCTTCGAGGCGGAAGGAAATCCCGGCCTCGGCGACCGCGACCCCGGGGCCTACCCGACCCTCTGCTCCGCGGCCATCGGCGCCGTCGGGGTGGCCACGGACAACACCTACCACGTCTTTTACCATCCCGCGGGCGCGGCGCTGAATGCGACGGCGATCCTGGACGGATTCACGCTGGCCGGCGGCTACGCGGACGGAAGCGCGCCGCACAACAGCGGGGGCGGCATGTATAATTCCTCGTGCTCCCCAACCCTGCGCACCTGCGCGTTGGACGGTAATTACGCGCTGCGCGGCGGCGGCATGTATAACCTCGGCTCTTCGCCGAGGCTGACCCGCTGCGTTTTCGAAAACAATATCGCCGACGAGGGCGGCGGCATGCGCAACTACTCGGCGTCCTCGCCCTCGCTGGTCAACTGCGTCTTCCGCGGCAACAGCGCCACGGACGGCGGCGCGATGCACGACTATTCCTCGTCGCCCTCGCTGGTGAACTGCGTCGTCGTCGGGAACACGGCCTCCGACGAGGGCGGCGGGATCTATAACTCCGCGTCCGCGCCCCTGGTCTACCTCTCGACGTTCCATGCCAACGGCGCGGGCACCGCGGGCGGCGGGATCTACAACACCTCCGCCTCGGGACCGAGCATCCAGAATGGCATCCTCTGGGGCAACACCGCGCCCGCCGGGTCAAATCTTTTTGACAGCGCCACCTCGGACTCCCTGGTCGGGTACAGCACGGTCGGCGGCGGCTGGGCGGAGGGCCACGACATTCTGGACACCGACCCGCTCTTTGCCGACGAGGACCTGCGCCTGGGCACGGCCTCGCCCGCGATCAACGCGGGCGGCAACGGATCCTTGCCGCCGGACAGCCACGATCTCGACGGTGACGGCAACACGATCGAGACGCTGCCCGAGGACCTGGCCGGGAATGCCCGCGTCGTGGACGTCACCGTGGACCAGGGCGCCTACGAATACGAGACCGCCGTGCACACGGTGACCTTCGACCTGGGCACGCACGGCGCGCGGACCGGCGGCGGCGCGCTGGTCCAGCGCGTTGCGCATGGCGACGCGGCCGCGGCGCCCGAGTTCGACACGGAAGAGGGCTGGGCCTTCACGGGCTGGGATCGCGCGTTCGACGCCGTCACGGACGACCTGCTCGTCACGGCGGAATACCTGTTCATCACCTACACCGTCACCTTCGACATCGGGCCGCACGGGACGCGGGTCGGCGGCGGCGAACTCTCCCAGGTCGTCCCGCACCGCGGCGCGGCCGTAGCTCCCGTGTTGACCGTGGTGGACCACTGGTATTTCGTCGGCTGGGACGCCGAGTTCGATGAAGTGACCGGCGACCTGGATGTTGCG
>JAHJJH010000326.1 GCA_018823105.1 Verrucomicrobiota bacterium
CCGCCGGTGTTGTCCACCCCCTGCAGGCAGACCTGGATGCAGAGCACGAAGTCCTCGAGCAGGGTGTTGCCCAGGCCGCACCCGAGCGGGCTGTTGTCCCAGGTGTCCACGTTCAGGGTGACAGCGGTGGTGCCGTCCGTGGGCAGGGTGACCAGGCGGTTGCTCACGCCCTCCCAGGTGACGCAATCGTCCTTCTTGTACTTGTACTCGAAGCTCGGGTTGCCGCCGGCCAGGAAGGTGACGGTGACCGTGTACAGGTCGGCGTGGCTGCCCTCGGGGGCCATGTTCACGCCGGTGCCCCAGGTGCCGATCTCGGCCGCGCTGCCGATGACGCACGGCAGCCCGGTGTAGACGGTCCCGTCCAGGCACAGGGTGAAGGTGACGTCGATGTCGTTCGGCAGGACGTCGACCACGTTGTAGCGCTGGGCGGGCGGATTGCCCGCCTGGTCGTTGACGCCGTCGTACCAGGTGTCGTCGGTCAGGTCGTGGAAGCGGACGTGGACGTCCACGTAGGTCGCCCCGACCAGGGCCGCCTGCGGGACCTGCACGGTGTACTCGTCGTTGTTGCCGACGTCGCCGTTGTAGCCCATCGCCAGGTCCTGGTTGTACCCGTTGTCGCTGAGGACGAGGCAGAACGCCTCGATGTCGGGGCCCTGGCCGCCGGGATTGGTGACGGTGTCCTTGTAGACCTGGGCGTAGAGGTCGACGGGTCCGGTCGGAACCACGTTGGTCCCGTGATTCGGCCAGACGTTGCCGGCCCAGTCGATGACCGCAAAGGCGCTCGCGGCGGAGACGAACATCGCCAGCGCGGTGGCAAGCAGGATCATTCGCTTCATCGTTTCCTCCCTCGGGGTGTGAGTGCGGTGGTGCAAAGGTACATCGTGCAAGAATGCGACGACTTGTGCACGGAACACACTAGTCCGACTGCAGTATAGCAGAGTCCAATGATCTTGGATAGACATTTTTGATGAATGTAAAGACGAGCGGCCCGATCCCCGATTGACCGGGCCGCAAGTGCTTTGGCGAGCGGGGTTTGTCAGTTCTGCAGCCAGACGGCGCTCAGGCCCGGCAGGCTGATCTGCACCGTTTCCCCCCCGAGATCGACCGCTCCCCCCGTCGCCAGCGGACCGGCGGCGGCCCGCGGGAAGGAATCCGGGCCGACGACCACCCGGGCGATCGTGGGCGCGGCGACCGGCAGCAGCGCGCGGATCGATTCCCCCGCGAGCAGGAGGGTCGCCGGCGCCGGCCCGGCGTTGAACACCGCGACCACCACCTCCTGGCCGAGCGTGCGGGCGAAGGCGTAGGCCGAACCCTCGGCCGCCAGGGTGGTGAACTCGCCCCGCCGCATCACCTCGTGGTCGCGGCGGAAGCGGGTGATGGTGCCGTAGAACTCCCGCAGGGCCACCTTGCGGGGGTCGCCCTCGAACCGCCACTCGAACGGCCGCCGGCAGTCGGGATCCTTGCCGCCGAGCATGCCCACCTCGTCCCCGTACCAGATGGTCGGCATGCCGACGTAGCTCATGCTGAACATCGCCGCGAGCATCAACCGCCGCACGTCCCGGGTCGAGGTCAGGAAGCGGATCGTGTCGTGGCTGTCGATCAGGTTCATCATCACGGCCACCGACTGCGGCGGGTACTCGAAGCGGCCCGGGCCGAGGCGCTGGTCGAAGGCGGCGGCACCGATGGCCCCCTTGCCGAAGAAGTCCATCACCGGGTCGCGGAAGTACTTGTAGTTCATCGTCGCGTCGAAGCAGTCCGGGCTGATCCAGCGGCCGGCGTTGCCCCACAGCTCGCCGACCAGGTAACAATCCGGCTTGAGCGACTTGCAGCGCGCGTTGAACAGCTTCCAGAACCAGAACGGCACCTCGTTCGGCACGTCGAGGCGAAAGCCGTCGATGTCGAACTCGCCCAGCCACCGGTCGGCCACCGACAGCACGTAGTCCACCACCGCCTGGTTGGGACGGGCGCGGGCGATGTCGTCGACGTTGTTCTCGTCCGCGTTGGCCCGGCCCAGGTC
>JAHJJH010000327.1 GCA_018823105.1 Verrucomicrobiota bacterium
CTGAAGATGGACACCGCCGGCGGCTTCGCCCGCGCCGCGAGCGCCTCCACCTTGGAGCCCGTGGAACTGGCGAGGGGCCTTTTCCTCACCGAGTGGAATCCCCCGTCCTCCTTGTGGGGCCGGACGCTGAAGGACTGCCGGCCGCCCGCGACCTACGGTCTGTACGTCGTGCTCGTGAAGAAGAAAACCGGCGCGGATGCGACCCTCCTGCCGATCCTGCCCGGCCCGGACTATGTCGTCGCGGAAAACGACGCACTGATCGTGTGCGGGAGCGAAGCGGATATCAAGCAGGCCGGAAAATTATAGCCCGGTCCCCAGCCCCGGAGCCGGCCGACAGCCTGGGGTCCGGTTCTTCGCTCGACGGCGGGCCCGGGGTCGAGTAGAGTTTCCGATAACTTACCCTTGAGAGGAGGGCGGAATGAACGCGATCAAGTGGCTGGGCTGGGGTGTTGTCGTGCTGGGACTGGTGTCGTGCTCGGGCGGAAAATACGCGGATACCAAGTCGGCCATGAAAGAACAGACGTCGGCCATGGAGGATTTCGCCGCTCGGGTGGACAAAGCCGGAAGCGCGAAAGAAGTGGCCACGGCACTGGACCGTTATGCCGACCAGATGGCCAAGATGATGGAGCAGGGGAAGAAATTGAAAGAGAAATACTCCGGTGTGGACCTCGGAGACGCCCCGGAACTCAAGGCCGAGAGCGAGCAAGTGAAGCAGGCCGCCATGAAATTCACCCAAGCCTTCATGAAAATCAGCATGCAATACGGAAACGATCCGGAGGTGCAGGCCGCCCTGAAAAAGTGGCAGGCCAACATGAGCCAGGCGGCCCGTCCCTGACCCAGTTGGCATTGAAGAGTACGGATTAAATGCAAAGACGCAGCGGGATAGTAAAACCGCACAGAACGTGGGCAGGCTTCTTATGATCCGCGCCTGCTTCGCCGAAGGCCAGCCGCCAGCCCAAGGCCGGATTTTTCCGAGCAAGAAACAAGACTGACGGCCACCAGCCGATGTTCTTTTGTTATATCTTGTTGCTCTGCAACAAGATAGTTCCAAAGCGCAAATCCTTGCTTCAGGTCGGACTGCCAAGGCGGGTAGTCTTCTGTCTTATCCCGGCGCTTTTCCCATAGGTACAACCCCGACGAGACCCCAGTGCAAAAAAGGCCTGTTTTCAGTCAATTTTTCTCTTGATATTGTGTTTTGGCCAATGTAAGTTGATTTAAGAAATGTTCTAAATTAGAACATTTCATTTTCAATGAAACGGTTAATAACGAATATAGCCGGCCGGCGAATCGCCGAGGGGCGAAAAAAACAGCGCCAGAGACTCACACAGCTAGACCTGTCCAATATGCTTGTTTCCAAGGGGATACGGCTTGACCGGGCCGCTGTGGCCAAGATCGAGAGAGGGCTTCGTGGAGTGCTGGATTATGAACTTCTGGCCATTGCCGAAGCCCTGAAAGCAAATCCGGAACAGTTACTGACCGGGCGTGCGAGGCACGCCACCCCGCGAGTAAGGCGGGCACGCGTACCGCGAAAGGAGCTGGAGATGACATTCATTGCCGGGGATCGGCCGCTGGGCTTCATTGACTAGCGCTTTGTATCGTCCCGTCTCTCATGATGGGGCTTTCTTCTCCGTGTTACGTATATCGATATCTTGTTCTGTTGCGGATTTGGTAAACGCCAAGAATCCCCTGAATTTGACGAGTTGTTTCTTTGCGCTTTGCGTTTGCCTCTGTACGGCGCTGCGTTAACGCCGCGCTGAATTCCATTTGATATGCTTGCCCTACCCCGGCGATGAGGTTGCCCAAGCCATCCAGAGAAGGGTCACGCCGCTCCTGGCCGGCCAAGGCCCTCTGCGATTCTGTGTATATCGGGCTCCGGCATCGGATGAACCTGCGGACCCGGGTGAGCTTGCGACGACTGGCAAGTGCAAGGGCTGGTCACATGAAAGGCGGACGCTCCGTGTAGAGTAGGTTGACGGTGAAATCCGGAACAACCAACCACACAGAAGGAGACATCCGCCATGACCGAGAGCAAAGCATA
>JAHJJH010000328.1 GCA_018823105.1 Verrucomicrobiota bacterium
CAGGACTGGTGGCCGGCGGATTACGGTCATTACGGCCCCCTCTTCATTCGCATGGCGTGGCACAGCGCAGGAACCTACCGCACGGGTGACGGACGCGGAGGCGCGGGATCCGGCAGTCAACGCCTGGCGCCGCTGAATAGCTGGCCCGACAACGTGAACCTCGACAAGGCACGCCGCCTGCTCTGGCCGATCAAGCAGAAATACGGCGACAAGATTTCCTGGGCCGATCTCATGATCCTGGCGGGCAACTGCGCCATCGAGTCGATGGGTCTGCCGACCTTTGGCTTTGCCGGCGGCCGCGAAGATGTCTGGGAGCCGGAAGAGGATATTTACTGGGGCTCCGAAGCCGAGTGGCTTGGCGATAAACGCTATTCCGGCGAGCGTGATCTGGAGAACCCGCTCGCAGCCGTGCAGATGGGCCTGATCTACGTGAACCCGGAAGGGCCTAACGGGAATCCGGATCCGGTGGCATCCGGCATCGATGTTCGAGAGACTTTCGCACGCATGGCCATGGATGATGAAGAAACCGTCGCGCTCGTTGCCGGCGGGCACACGTTCGGCAAGTGCCATGGCGCCGGTGACGCCGCGCTGGTTGGTCCGGAGCCTGAAGCCGCCCCTCTCGAGGAGCAGGGCCTGGGCTGGAAGAGCAGTTTCGGCAGCGGTAAGGGCGGAGATACGATCGGCAGCGGGATCGAGGGAGCCTGGAAGCCGAATCCGACCAAGTGGGATATGGGCTATCTGAAGGTGCTGTTCAAGTACGAGTGGGAACTGGTCAAGAGTCCGGCCGGGGCCAATCAGTGGCTGGCCAAGGACGTGGACGAAGAGGACATGGTGGTCGATGCGCATGATCCATCGATAAAGCACCGTCCTATGATGACCACGGCCGACCTCTCCCTTCGCTACGACCCGATCTACGAGCCGATCTCGCGGCGCTTCCTCGATAACCCTGAGGCGTTCGCGGACGCCTTTGCCCGCGCGTGGTTCAAGCTGACCCACCGCGATATGGGCCCCCGCTCACGCTATCTCGGTCCGGAGGTTCCGGCCGAAGAACTGATATGGCAGGATCCGGTGCCCGCGGTTGATCACAAACTGATCGACACCGGCGACGCGAAGGATTTGAAAAAGCAGATACTCAAATCCGGCCTGACGGTCTCCCAACTGGTCTCGACCGCCTGGGCGTCGGCATCCACGTTCCGCGGCTCCGACAAGCGCGGCGGCGCGAACGGCGCACGCATTCGTCTTGCGCCCCAGAAGGATTGGGAAGTCAACCAGCCCGATAACCTGGATGAGGTGCTGAAGTCGCTCAAGGGGATCCAGGACGCGTTCAACGAGGAACATAAGAAGAAAAAGGTCTCACTGGCTGACCTCATCGTCCTGGCCGGATGCGCAGGTGTCGAGCAGGCCGCGAAGAATGCCGGTCATAATGTGACCGTGCCCTTCACGCCGGGGCGCACGGATGCATCGCAGGAGCAAACCGACGTAGAGTCATTCGCCGTCCTCGAACCGGTCGCGGACGGGTTCCGCAACTACCTGAAGACGAGATTTACGGTATCTGCAGAGGAGTTGCTGGTTGATCGCGCACAGCTGCTGACGCTGACGGCTCCTGAGATGACTGTTCTCGTCGGCGGCATGCGGGCTCTAGGCGCCAACGTCGGACAGTCACAGCACGGCGTCTTCACCAAGCGACCCGAAACACTGACGAACGACTTCTTCGTGAACCTGCTCGACATGAGCATGGAGTGGAAGCCGACCTCAGAAGATGATGGCTTGTTCGAGATTTGTGATCGCGCAACGGGCGAACGCAGGTGGACTGCCACTCGCGTCGACCTGATCTTCGGCTCGAACTCCCAACTCCGGGCCCTGGCGGAAGTCTATGGATGTGAGGACTCCGGGGAGAAGTTCCTGCACGACTTCGTGGCGGCATGGGCCAAAGTGATGAACCTCGACCGTTTCGACATCGCCTGATTGGAGCATAAGCGATTTCGAGGGTTCCGGATCTGGTGGCGGGTTCGATGTGCCTGATCCGGATTGCCAAGCCGCCGCAAGTACCGACTTTGGCAGACAGCGGGTTATTCACGCCTTTTCGCGAGGAGAAAATGGCGGGTCACGGTGCTTCCCGTTGCGGACCGCGGGACAGAAATGCCAGAATCTCC
>JAHJJH010000329.1 GCA_018823105.1 Verrucomicrobiota bacterium
GCGCCCATTGGCCTTCAGGATTTCGAAGATCAACTCGTGCTTGCGCAGCGCGCCAAGGTCCTGGAGCCCGTAGCTGTCGGCCATCTTCAGCAGGTCGGGTACGGACTGGACCTGGAGATCGAACAGGTGGAGCGTGCGGCCCGCCCCCTGCAAGGGCGGCGGCGGGGGCATTCCGTTGGCAGCGGCCGCGTCCACCGATCCGTTCTCCGCCGGCGGCACGGCCGGCGGGGTAGGAAACGGCGGCGGGGCTTCGTGCTGCCGGCGCAGCGGAGGTTCCGATGCCCCTGGATGGCTATTGCCGTGCGGGGTTCTGGTTCTGCGGTATCGTCCTCGGGGTTCAGGCATCGTCACACCGTTCCTCTCTCATCATTTTTTCCCAAAGCGCCCGGACTCGCTTCGCCAGTTCGTCCAGGCTTCCATTGTTTCGAACCACGTAATCCGCTTTTTTCGCTTTCTCTCCCGGCGGCCACTGGGCCGCCAGCCGGGCGCGGGCCTCCGCCGTCGTCAGGCCGCGGCGCACCAACCGCGCCATGACCTGCTCTTTCGGCGCCGTCACGCAGACGATCGCATCCCAGGGATCCGCCAGGCCCACCTCATACAACAGCGGGACAAGGACCACGGCGGGCTTTTTTCCCCGCGCCCGGGCCCGAAGCCAGCGACGCATCGTCGCGATGACCGCCGGATGCACGATGGCCTCCAGCGCCCGCCGCTCCCGAGGATCGGCAAACACACGCTGCGCCAGCCGCCCGCGGGCCAACCCTCCCCGCCGGTCGAGGATGCCCCGTCCGAATCGCCGGACGATGGCCCTGAACACCGGCCGGCCGGATTTCTGCAACTCGCGCACGACGGCATCGGTGTCCAGCACCGCCGCCCCTTCCCGGGCCAGCAGGCGGCCGACCTCGCTCTTTCCACAGGCGAGGCCGCCCGTCAGGCCAATGGCCATCGGGCGTATTTTGCTACGGCCCTTCATGCCCGTCCGCGCGGAATCCTTCCTGCCGGAGCGACCCGACATGCTTGAGCACCTCCTGCGCCGTTTCCTCGCGGGCATCCAGCAGCAGCGCCGAAGCGGCGCGCTCCTCCGCGCGGGCCAGGTCGCCTTCCTGAAAGGCCCGCCGGGCCTCCTGACCATAGCGCCATGCCATTCCCTCGTCGGCCCGGGTCAGGATGCGAAAAACGCGGTATTTCCTGTTTTCCCAGACCCTCCGGAACCAGCGGGCCTGATCCGGCGTACTTTCCAGTATACGGGCGGCCGCATGCTCCGGCGGATTCAACGCGTTCACGAAATAACGCATCTGTCGGTCCGGCTCGACGGGGGCAAACTCGCCCCGGGCAAAGACCAGATAGCGCGCGCCCAAGCGGTCGGCCCAGTCCCGCAACTCCCGCTCGGTGCCCAGGAACAGTTTCTCGCCATAGGTCCGTACGCGATCCCGGATGGCCCTCGACTCAAACTTCGGGTGCAGCAACACCGGGCAGTGGCCGTAGGCCAGGATCGAGGCGCTGACCCCGAAGTTGGCCAGGACCGGCTCCGGGCAGACATGCCGCCCCATCCACTGCGTCAGTTCATCCAACTCCTCGTAATACACGCGTCCGCGGCCCCAACGCTCCGGCCTGTCGAGCGTATGCGCCGCCTCCGCACCCATGCCGGCCAGCAGCAGCAGGACGCCGACCCAGCGAAACCACCGGCGCCCGGCGCCCAGGACTCCCGCCGCCAAGCCCAGCCCTCCGGCCATAAAAACGGCAAGGAGCACATGGAATCGAACAAAAAAAATGAAAGCTGCCAAAGAAGCTGAAAAGAAAAAAAAGTGCCGAACCAGATTGGGATCCCGACGAAATACTTTCTTTAAGAATAATACCGCCCCGGCAAATAAAGTCAAGGGCATCATCGCAGGGAAAAGGGCGGACGCCAGAGACCACGTGGCCGAATTCAGCCCGGGCACCCACAGGATGCGGGCGTCGAATCCCAGCAGGGCCGGGTCGGCCGGTTTGCGGTTGAGGTAGATCATCTTCGCCGCGAGCAGGTCCGTGAAATGCCCGTAGGACTGACGGTAGGCGCCCCCCCCTCCCCAACTGAACGCCGCGGGCGCGACCAGCAGGAGAGCGGTGGCCACCGCCGCCGACCGCGACGCGGGCAGGCGCGTTCGCGCCAGGCCGGCCAGTACGATGCCGTATCCCAGGAGCATGGGCGGAGAAAATAAAAATCCGTGCGCGCGCAGGTAGGGATTCATACGGCCGGCCAGCATCAGCGCGGCGAAGGACACCGCCCAGTGCAGCCAGGGCCAGCGCCCTACCGGATCCTTTCGCTCCGACAGTAACCGGAAGGCGGCGGCCAGCATCCAGAGCAGCACATAGAACTGGATCAGGTCCCAACCCACCAGGGCCAGCGCCAGGAAAGCGGCGGACATTACGATGGCGGCGAGGCGGCGAGGCGCAGTCTCCGCGCAGGATGCCAAGGCATCGAAAGCCAGATGCGCGATCAGCAGCGGGATCGCAAAGTTCTCGTGCAACAATTCCTGGCCGGTGGACCGGATCACGCTGGACAGGGCGACGGCATAGAACCCGCCGGCCGCCAGACCGCCCAGCCAGGACACGCCGCGCCATCGAATCCACAGGGCCATCAGGGGAATGCCCAGGCAGAACCAGCCCGCCTCGAGCCAGCGAAACCGTTCGGCCAGCGGAACCGATGCCGGGAAAAGCCGGGCCAGGGCGGCATACACGTATTCCGAGCCCACCGTATCCGTCTCCGCAGCCACGACGCCTTCGGGATACTGCAGGTCCGCATCCCGTTCGGGAATCCGGCCTTCCAAGAACACCTGCTCGGCGCGCCGGAAATACAGGGCGCTTTCCAGCGTGAACGGCGGCACCCGCCCGAGGGCCTCGACCTGGGCCGCCAGGACAGCACGGCGAATACCCAGGCCGGCCGCATACAGCGACAGCAAGCCGAGAATAGGCCCAAGGGCTCGCAAAAACTTCTTACGCATGGGGCGCTCCGGCAGACTTGGCTCCGAAATCCAGCATCCCCTGCGCACCGCCCGCAGACCGCAGAGGCTTGGCGAGGGATTCCAAGTCCATCTTTTCGTAGAATCGCCGCAGTGCAGAAGGATCGGAGGGCTTTATCTTCAAAGCCTCCCAGTCCAGATCGATCGGCAGGTCTCGCCGCAGGCGGAGAAGTTCCACATTGCGCTCCAGCGTTTCCCGCCCCGAGTCCAGGGCTGTCTTGAAGCGCTCGTTCCCGATTTCCTCGAGCCGGGCCAGCAGGTTGTCCAGTGAACCATACTGCATGAGCCAGCGACTGGCGGTTTTGGGGCCGATGCCGGGCAGGCCGGGGATATTGTCCACGCTGTCGCCAACGAGCGCGAGCCAGTCCACGATCAGGGAAGGAGATACCCCGGTCTTTTCGACGACCTGCGCGGGGCCCTGACGTTCATCGGATCGGGACAGGGGTACCATGCCGACGCGTTCATCCACCAGTTGGAACATGTCTTTGTCACCCGTCGCGATCAGCACATCCATCCCCCGTTCCACCGCCCGTGTCGCCACCGTGGCCATGACATCATCCGCCTCCTGGCCCAGGACACGCAGGGCGGCCCGCTGCGCCACCCCGAGGTATTCCTCGATCGGTTCCAACTGGGCGGAAAGCGGCTCCGGCATCCGGGGGCGCTGGGCCTTGTAGGTGGGCAGGCGCACCATGCGCTCCTCCGGCAACCCGCCGTCGAAAACAACCAACTGGCAGGCCGGGACCCACCGTTGCTCCAGTTGCTGCAGCATGCGGATGAATCCGAAGAGCGCGTTGGTCGGCCGCCCGTCCCGGGCCGAGAGTTCCTGTATGGCATAAAAGGCCCGGTAGGCCATCGCCATGCCGTCAACCAGCAGGAGGATGGAATTTGACATGGATGGAAACCCGCATCGCCGCCCGGTTCAAGGGCCAGCACTACCCCGGCACGCCGCACCCACCTTCGCCGGACAAGCCGGCGAGGCAAGAGCGGCGGCCCTACAACGTTCAGAAACGCCAACACCATGCGGCTGTGTCACCCGGACACAGCTGGAAGTTACAAGCCAGTCCATAATAGAAAAGACGGTTCTGTAGGGCCTTCGCTTGCGAATGGCCGTTTAGTGGCTCGCCGCAAGCGGCGGCCCTACAACATACGCATGTCC
Organism: Verrucomicrobiota bacterium; assembly: GCA_018823105.1. Taxonomy (GTDB): domain Bacteria; phylum Verrucomicrobiota; class Kiritimatiellia; order CAIQIC01; family JAGNIJ01; genus JAGNIJ01. Next base: position 4,153 of record JAHJJH010000329.1, read on the forward strand.
ATTCAATTATGGACTGACTAGTAAGTGAACTCCGTAACC
>JAHJJH010000330.1 GCA_018823105.1 Verrucomicrobiota bacterium
ATTTTTGCGGCGGCGATTCTGGAGAAGAAAACGGGAGAGCGGGAGGCTCTCGCGGCGCAAGCCCCTCTCGGATCGGGACAAGCCGCGTCGCGTTCGGAAAGCGCGTCGTGCGATTCGTCCGGCGTGACCGTCGGGCCTCGCGGCGGCTCTGCCGCACGTTCGGCCTTCCAGACTTCGGAAAATCCTCAGCAATCCGGCTTCTTTTCGACCGTCGAGGAAACCGAGTCCGCGTTCATCCCGATCCTTCCGGCGGACGTGTCCGCCGTCGCGTCGTCGGGGGAAGTCTTCCGGTCGCTCGGCTCGAAAACCGATCCCGTGTTGCACGTCCGCTTTCCGCGTCCGTGGTCGGTCGTCGCCGAAAATCGGTCAATTTCAAAATGGCGGAGAGGGAGGGATTCGAACCCTCGATACCGGATTTGGTCCAGTATGACGGTTTAGCAAACCGTTGCTTTCAGCCGCTCAGCCACCTCTCCGTCGCTACGCTCCTGCGAGTTGTCTTCGCGGTGCCCGCTTCCGCCTTCGCCAAGGGCTACGGCGGACAAGCAGCCACCTCTCCGGCTTCGCTCTTCGAGCTACGCCGCGACAAGTCCGTATCTGTCGTTGGCCGCGTACTTCAAAGGGGAACGTACCGGAGGCCATGCGCCGGGGCAAGAGGGTTTTGAATAGAACCCCTGAATCTTTAGCGAACCGTGTAGGGCCTGCGCTTGCGCAGGGCCAAAAAATCGGCGCGTCGCAAGCGACGGCCCTACAAAATCCATTTCACCCAAAATCTTTGATTTCCTCCTATCGCTAAAGATTCAGGTAGAACTCAGTCCGGATTGTTTACCACGGAGTTCACAGCGCGGCCTTTGGCCGCAATCAAAGGCAAAGAGTTTTTACCGCAGATAGCGCGGATGGGCGCAGATATGACCATCCGTGAAATCAGCGTAATCCGCGGTGGTCTTTCTTTGCGGTCTTCTGTTCCATTCTTTTGGTTACGGTTCATCGCGAGCGCTCTTCACCGCGAGCGGCTATGCCGCGCTGTGTACTCTGTAGTTCATGAACTATTTAGGTTGGATTGTTTTTTCGTTCGCGGAACCTCGCGAAATGTGAGAAAACGCATCGCGATATGAACAAACTGTTTCGGGCAGGGCTTGTGGCTTTTGTTCTGATGGCCGGCCGGGCATACGCGGACGCAGAATCGTCCCGTGTTGAGGGTGTGGAGGTTTTTCGTGGTGAGGATGGGGCGCTGGTCTTCAGGATGGGATTCGCCGCGCCCCCCGATCCCGCGCGCGTGCGCATCCTGCTCGACGTGGACGGGCCGGTCACCGGCGAAATCGAGACCGGCGCGGACTACATGCTGGAGGGCCAGGTCCTGTACCGATACCCGCCCCGGGCGCGCGGCTGGAAGTGGAACGTTGTGGAGCCGACCGTATCGTTCATCGAGGGGAATACGCTCGTCTGTTTTTTCCCCGCGCTGCCCGTCGGCGGAACGGTCGCGTGGGCCGTGGAATCGCTCTCCGATGAGTGGTCGGTGGCCCACCGGTTTCCCGAGTCCGGCATGGCGGACTGCGATACGGGCGCGTTGCCGCCGTTCACCTGGACCACGCCTCTTCAGCCGGAGGACATCGCGGCTTTGCTGGGGCATGTACCGGTCGCGCTTTCACGGACACTCCCGAAGGAGTTCGAGTCTTCCGAGTGGCAGACGTTGTCCAATGCCGAGGCCGACGCGAAATGCCACGCCAACCTTCGGGGGGAGGGCGACATCCCCCTGGTGATCAGACTGCTGGATGTCACGGCGGGCCGCGAGGTCATGCTGCAGCCGGAGGAAATGGCCGTTTCCAGCAACCGGGTACGTTGGAGCGGGACCGCCCTGGACGTGGAGTGGGGGATGGTCCTGGAACAGGAATCCCCACGCGAGCTTACTGTCTCGGGCTGGCTCAAGGCGGACCGGGATCGGTGTCTGCGCCTGGGCGTGGGGCTGCAGGCCGACCTGGACCAGGCGGTCTGGCATGAGGATTTCCAATTCCGCCGCGTACTTTCCCGGACCTCCGCGGCGGCCCGTGTTACAAGCCCGGCGCCCTACGGCCTGCGCGGCAGGCAGTCGGAATTACCCTTTGGCGTGCTGACGGTCGGGAAGATCAGCCTGCTGGTGGAAACCGATCCGGCCGAGCCGCGCGCGTTTGAGATCGAGGCCGATCCCGCGCGTTCCTTCTTCGGGATCTATTACGACGTGGCCTTGACCGCCCAAACCTCCAACTTCCCCGGGCTCGCAACATTCCGCAGCGCCTTCCGCGCCTTTCCGAGCGGCGAGCGGGACGGATTCCGGAAGGCCCTGGTGCAATTCTATCAGCGATATCCCGCTTTCTTTGTGAGGAAGGCCCCGGTCTGCGGGTTTGCGCGTCCGCTGGCGCGCGCCGGCTTCCCGCGAACCGTGGATTTTGCCTGCGATGATCAGGACCTGTTGCAGCCCATCTCGAGCGGCCCTGCGCAACCCACCCGGTGGATGTCCTTCTTGTTCATGGAGCCCTGGTCGTATTGGATGAGCGCCCCGACGAAAGCGGGCAAGGCCCTCCGCCTTCTCCATCTCTTAACCGCCGGCACCGGCCGCGACAGCGAACTGGCCGCCGCCGCTCTCGTTGGCGGAGCGCGGCGACCCGATGGCGCGTTGGATTGGCAGGATGTCAGCCTGCCCTGGCATACCGGCTTGTTCGTGCGTGTGAGCGCGGACCCGCGCCTCGCGCCGAATCCGGCCGCGCCGCTCAATCGCGCGATGGCCGAGTGGCGGCTGTACCGGACCGCCATGCGCGAGAATCCCGTGCACGGGATTTATATCGAGCCGCTCCCGGATGACGGATCGTTGGATTTCAACCGGCTCGCGCTGGGCGTATCCGATTATCCGGCCACGTTCACGACCAACCGTTTCCAGCCCGGGCTGGCCGCACCGCTGGCCTCCTGTTCCGACCTGGCGGCGCTGGCGGCGGCCGTCCGGGCCGCCGGTGGTTATGTCGCCGGCCGGCCGTCGCCGCTTCAAATGCCTTTTGCTGCGCCGTCGTTCGACCTGCTGGTGAGCGAATTTAAAACATGGGGAGGCGAGGCCTGCGATTCCGCGCCGGAGGGCCGCGCCAACCGGCTTCGCGCGCTGGCCGGATTGAAGCCCGTGGTGATCCGGCGACTGGACGCGCAGCGGCCCTTGACGCCCGACGAGGCCGCCCGGCATCTGGAGTGGTGTTTGTTCCGGGGCTTCCTGCCCGGGTTCTTTGACCGGGCCCGCGGCGCCGACCGGTTGTGGAAGGATGCCCTGGCCGGTGAATCCATACGGCCTGTGCTGGAGTTATATCTGCCCTTGATCCGACGCCTGGCCGCCGCCGGGTGGCGGCCGTACGGGAATGCGGAGGTCGCTCCGGAAACGATCTGGCTGGAAGCCTTCGGCAGCGTGCGCCAGCCGGCAGGTCTGCTGACCTTGCGAAACACAACGGGCGAGCGGGTACGCGGTGCGCTGAAATTGCCGGGAGCCAAAGAACCGGTGGTGATGCTCGACCCGCTCTCCGGCGCAAGCTGGCTTGTGCCGGCCGGCGGATCGTCGCCCCGGGAGGTCCCGGTGACCCTCATGCCTTACGAAATTGCGGTGCGGGACTGGATGGCCGTTTCCAAACTGCCGGGCGAGGCTGACTTTCTTGCCGGCTGGACGGGCCGCGGGCGGGCGGGCGCCGCCGGCCTGACCAACCTGGCCTCGATTCAAGCCGAACTGGAATGGGGGGCGTACGGCCATATCTCCTGTCCCGTGCCCGCCGTTCACGGCGATCGCAACGAGGTGCAGGTGGAAGTGGTTAATGCGGGGACGCAGCCGTTGGAACTGTCGGGCCTCAAGATCGTGTCCAGCCGGGCCTATCGGCCTTTGGATGGGGTCTCCCTCACCGTGGCAACGGGACAGACCGACCGCCTTACCGCGTATTTCGAAACCGGGGATCTGGCGGATGACCCCTGGCTGGAAGTCCAGTGGGTTCTGTCTCGTGGCAGCGAGCGGAAGTCGTGCATCCGTGTATTCAAGCCCCGGGTGGCCGAGGCCCTCGTGTTTGAACCGCCGGGCCGGCGCATCGAAGGGGCGGGGGACAAAGCCGCCATCGAGTTGCGCGTTCGGAATTACTCCAACCGCTCGCGCACGCTGGACGTACGATGGGAGGGCGATTTCAAGGGCGGGCGTAAACCCGTGGAACTGGCGCCGGATTCCGTCACCACCCTGCCGTTGCCGGTGGAGAAGCGAAGGTCGCGGAGCGGAGAAATGTTCGTCGAGGTAAAGTCCGAAGGCCGGGTGGTGTTCCAGGACTGGTTTGACATGGTCTTCCGGTGAGTCTGAAAGGACATTAACCGCAGAGGGCGCAGAGGCACGCAGAGGAAGAACAAAAAGAAGGAAGATCCTGAAAGAGTAATAAACCATTACGGCTTACATGGTTTTTTTGTTTGGCGGTTATCTCCCCTCTGTGAACCTCGGTGTACTCCGTGGTTCATTTCCTACGGCGATTGGATCAGCACCCGGTAGAAGCGCGGCGGGACCGCATTGCTGTCCGGGAGATTCAGGACCGATCCGTTGCCGGTATTGGTCGAGAGCGTATCCCACGCGCCGCCCGGCAATCCCGTGGAGTATTGGAGATCATACCGCCATCCCGGCTGCGTCTCGATTTGCATCTGCACTCCGGCCGCCGGTCCCGTGCGGATCATGTTCGCAATAGGCGTCTGCCGCATGGCCGCGTTCCACCACAGGTCGTACGTATTGCCGGCGTCGTCGTAATACACGCGGATGTAAAATGTTCCGGAAGTCGGGACATCATGATCCAGGATTTCATTATCTGTGATGCCCTGCGCGGCCGCCTGCTGATGCCCGTCGGCATCGTAGAGCCCCACGTCAATGTCGCCCTCGGCATGCGAGAAGAGACAGGTAATGACGACGTTCTCGAAGCCGGCCGACACGGAAATGCGGTACCAGTCTTCGTCGCGCTGCACGCCGTAGCCGTTGACCGCCTGGAGCCAGTTGGAGCAATGGGAGGATAGATCGTAGGCGGCGCCCAGCTAATTGTTCGTCTCGTACGAATCGTCCGGCTGGCTGACGGCAAGGGTAACCGCGATGAGAACCTCGTTGCTGCCGCCCGCCAGCGCCCGGTTGGTAATCACGGCGGTATATGATCCTGACGCCAGCGCGGCCGTCACATACGAGACCTGGATTTCATCATGTTCGCCCGCGCTGCTGCCGTTGGTCGGGGCGACACTCAACCATGCGCAGTTCTCGACGATCTGGTACGCCAGGTCGCCGCCGCCCTCATTCCAGACCTCGTACGCCTGTCCGTCGGCGGTCTGGCCTTCCACGATGGACCGCGAAAGACTCGAGACGTTGCCGGTAAGGACCGGTTCGGCGTCAAAACCGTTCCACCACAAATCGTATTCATTGCCCGCGTTGGCGCCGAATACCCGGATGAAGTAGTAGCCCGAGGCGCCTACGGTGACCGTCAGGCTCTCGTTATCCGCGGAACCGCGCGAAGCCGCCAGTTCCGTGCCGGCGGCATCGCACAAGGCCAGGTCTATATCCCCTTGCGCCTGTGCGAACAGGCAGGTGACGGTCACATGCTCGTAGCCGGGCTCGACCCGGATCTTATACCAGTCCTCATCGGCCTGGACGGCCAACCCCTCTTCCTCGCTCAACCATGTTCGATGGAAGTCCTGGGGCGAGTTCGCTCCCTCGTAGGTCCAGTCGTAGGCCGTGCCGGGTGTATCGTTGTGCTCATATACGTCGTCCGAAACCACGACGGTGATCTGAACACTGATCGTTTGCGGGGAATTGGTCGCTCCCCCGGAGGCAATGGAAAGGAGGCCCTCGTGGCTGCCCGCCGCCAGCCCGGCGGTGTGAAAGCGCACAAGGATGGTGTCGTGATCCCCGACGTTGATCCCCGATGTGGGTTCCACGGAGAGCCAGCTTACGTTGCTGGCTATTGTATAGAACATGGCGTCCCCACCCGAGTTCCAGACTTCGAAGCTGTCGTTGCTGGCCGTTTCGCCCAACCGGATGGTCCGGGTCAGGAGGGTTGGATCACGCTGGATGGCCGGCTGCGGCGTGTTCACCGTCAGGTGAACAACGACGGAAGCCGGCGATTTGTCGGCCCCCGCGGCCGTGACGGTCAGTTGTCCCTCGTACGTGCCGGCGGGCAATCCCGCCGTTTGGAATTGCACCTGGAGGGTGTCGGCCTCGCCGGTGCTGCTGCCCGTGGAGGGCACGACGGTCAGCCACGAGGCGTTGCTCGCCACGGTGTAACTCATCGTGCCGATGCCGTCGTTCCAGACATTGAACGAGAGGGAGGAGGGACTGCCGCCCTGCGTGACGGACGGATCCAGGCTCAACGGGGAAACCCGCAGGACGGGAGGGCGACCCGGAATGCCGACATCCACCCCCGAAGGATAGGGGTTCATATCCGCATCGTTGTTGTAAATCATGATGCGGTCGTTCGTCGCGCCTCTCAAGGCCGCCCCCCAATCCACATCCATGTCGACGATCTGCGACTGTCCGGGCCGGATGGTCAGGGGCGCGCCGGGCGAGAACGACAACCAGCTTTGGCCATCCCGCTTGGTCATGTTGGTGATCAGCAGGTCGGCATTGCCGTCGTTGTAGATCGCAAACGATTGCCCGGACGAAGGGCTTTCCGTGCGCATTTCGAGGCTGGGATCGCCGTGCAGGTGGAACAACTCATATTCCATCTTGCGGCTGCCCCAGCGGTCGCCCCATATCTGGTCCATGGCGAACTTGCCGTGATTGAGCATCGCGCCCAGCCGCTTGTCCGACCCGGAAGGATTGGCCGCGCCGGTCAGGAATCCGGGCCAGACAGAGTCGAGAAACCCCATGACCATGTAGTCGTTATAGCCACTGATGCTGTTGCGGGTGGAGCCGAAGACCCCGATCGCGCCGCCGTTCTCCTTTCGCAGCAGGAGTTCGCAGAAGGACTCGTAATTCCGGGAGCCAACATGATCCGTTTCGCCGTCGAACCAGCCGGATTGGCAGTTGATGCTCAAGACCACCGGCAGCAGCTCGCCGTTGGCCAGGGTCGCCACATGGCTGTGCGTGAACCGGGGCTTGTCCCAGCCCGTGGCCGACCACCCGCTGTTGCGGTCCCCCCCGTGATCGCGGTGCATCACGAGGAACACGCCGGCATTGATCGCCGAGGAGATGTCCGCGGCATCCCCATCCCACGCGAATCCATTGGCGCGCAGCAACGCGGACGGAATGGCCTGTCCGCTGGCGTAGGTTCCTTTGTTCCAATAGCGCGGCGTGATGTTGGTCTTGGTGCAGTAAATCCGCTGGACCGTGTAGTCTTGCGAGATCAGGTAGTCGCGGACATCCTCACAGGTCTGCGCGAACCGGCGATCGGCATAGCCGTCCATGGTGGCGTCCTCGAAATAGCCAACCACGGCCGCCTTCTGGTAGAACGACTGGAGCGTGGGCGGGTCGTTCTCGTACCCGATGATCTTCTGGACCACGATATCCGCTTGCTGCGCCGTGTCCACGGAGATGCGGCCCAGCAGGATATCCGGTACGTAATCCGATCCGTCCACGGCGGAATAGTACAGGTCCGTCCCTCGTTCGCTCGTGGTCTGGTAGGTGGTCGGGATGGTCTCCACGTCGCCGAGCAGGAGGACATAGGTCGGGGCGGGGGACCAGGTGTTGTACGCGTTCCGGATGTAGCTCTTGATCTGCGCGCTGGTGGAGCCCGTGTCGGCCGTGGTCTTGACCAGGGTGCTGATGCCCTTGGTAATCTTCCAGTCGCGCAGGTCGTTGGCCTGCGATACAAAGGCCGGGGCGGTGATGATCAGGTACTCGGCGCCGACAAGAGTCTGTTCCTTCAGCATCGAGCGATGGTCCGGCCGGGGTGCGACCGATTCGTCGGGGAGGGGATTCATGGCCACCCGGTTCAACAGGCGGTCGAACTCGGGAGACTCAAGCCGCTCGTCGCGGGCCTCCGCCGTGCCCGTAAAGCGCATTTGAACGCTGATGTCGGGGTAGGCCCGCAGGATGCGTCGGGCGGGATTGTACTGGAACGGGCACACGGTCAGTATCTGCAACGTCTCACCGCGCATGATCTCCGGTTCGCCCAACAGCACGTTCTCGGCGGGCAGCCAGGTGTCCGCGGCGTAGACGGCTTCGTCGCGCACGAACTCCGGGTCCCGGACCCCCACGGTGTCGTACATCGGCTCCTGCACCGGATAGACTTCGTAATTCTCGAACACGACAGGTTCGCCCAACGTGAATTCCACGGAGGCGGTCTTGCCTCTCGGAACATGGACAAAGCGGCGGATGGCGGGGACGTCCGGCTGGCCGGGCTGCATGTCGCCGTGGGTGCGACCCAGATGAAGGACCTGGTAGTCGCGGCCACGTTCCGCTGTCTTTCCGACCACCATTCCGCGCGTGAGGAAACGGGCCGTCAGCCCATCGGCATCGGCAACGGACAGCGCTATTTCAGGTTCGCCGTTCGCGTCGGCCGAGAGGGGTTGGGCATCCCTCGCGAAAGGCACCCACAGATCGGAAAGCGTCGGCGCACCGGCCGGGGTGTCAGCGCCGGCCGGCACCGCCTTGCTGGTTACGCCGGGCCCCGAGAAATAAAAACTTTCGGGCTCCACACGGATAATCGGTGATCCGCCGGGTACCGTTTTGGTCCGCTGAAACTCATTGTCGCTTTCATTCGACTCGACCACGTTGTTGTCCGCATCCACCACGAGCTTCAGGGTGTACGTTCCCCCGTTTGTAAAGGTGTAGGCAAAGTC
>JAHJJH010000331.1 GCA_018823105.1 Verrucomicrobiota bacterium
CCGGGGCGGGCGGTTCCGCCGTCACGGACACAGGCGGCGGGAATCGCAGGGCGCTGCGCAGCACGAGGCTTTGCCCGGAAACCGGCAACTCGCTAAGCGGCCAGCCGCCCTTGGCGACCTCGTGAAGATCGGCCAGCCATTCAGCCCAGGTGCGATACCGGTTGGCCGCATCCCGGATCATGGACTTCTCCATCAGCCAGCCCACCCCGGAGGTTATTTCCCGATTCAGTTCCTGCGGGTCGGGCAACTGATCGGGCAACTGGCGGTCCATGGCCTCGATATCCGTGATTTCCCGGAAGGGCTTCCGGCCGGTCGTCATCTCGTACAGCAGGGCGCCCGTGGAATAGATGTTGGCGCGGTAGTCCGCGGCGGTCAGGCCGCCCGCCTGTTCCGGGGCGGCATAGGAGTGCCGCTCCCGGTAAGCGACGCCGCCGGGCGGCAGGACGCCCATGTCCGCCACGCGCACCGTACCGTCGCGCTCCAGCATGATATTCGCGGGGCAAAGATCGTGGTGAATCAGGCGCTCCCGGTCCCAGGCATAGGTCAGGGCCAGGGCCACGCCCTCGACGATCTGGACGGCGTGCTTCGTCTGCAGCCGGCCCTTGCGCTCCAGCAGCTCGGCCAGGGTACAGCCGTCCACGAACTCCATGACGTAGTACAGGCCGCCGTCCAGTTCGCCGGCATCTTTCAGGGCCACGATGCCGGGATGGTTCAACCGGATGGCGGCCCGCGCCTCCTCCAGCGCCCGGCGACGGAAGCTTTCATCCGAGCCTTCGTCCAGTCGCAGCCACTTCACCGCCACCGGCGGTTCCTCCGCCGAGGCGCGGGCGGCCCAGACCACGGAGGCGCGGCCCCGGCCCAGCACGGACAGAATCTCGTAGCCGGGCAACTGGATGGTTTCTTCCAACATGGCTCATCCGCCGGGCCAAGCCGGCGCATGGACACGTTATACCGGGCCGGTCCCGGTTTCGCAAGCGGGCTTTACCAAGCCCGTTTCGCAAAAGCGCTTGTTTCCCTAGGGAAGCCGCGTATATTTTCCCCCGATCCTCGAAGGGAGTCCTGAGGCATGGAATACTGGCTGCCCGTGGTAACGCTGGGATGGACACTGCTGGCCGTCGTGTCGGCGGCAGACACACCGGGAGATCTTCCGACCGGGCGGATTCGCGTGGCCTGCGTGGGCGACAGCATCACCTGCGGGACAGGGCTGAAAGATCCCGGCCGCGAAAGTTACCCCGCGGTGTTGCAGAGCCTGCTGGGTCCCGGCTACGAAGTCCGCAATTTCGGCGTCAGTGGCGCCACGGCGTTGCGGAACGGCGCCCTGCCCTACTGGATCCTTCCCGAATTCGAGGCCGCCCGGCGTTTCGCCCCGCAGGTGGTCGTTCTTATGCTGGGCACCAACGACGCGCACGTGCGCCACCGGGGCGCGCGGGCCCGGTTCGAGGCCGACCTGCGGGCGCTCGGCCGGCAGTTTGCCGACCTCGAAAGCCGGCCCGTCGTGGCGCTGGGCCTTCCCCCGCCCTGCTACGGGATTTTAAGGGCTTATAATCAACGCGTGCTCCGGCGGGAAATTCTTCCCGCCATCCGGCGGATTGCCACGGAGGAGTCCTGGAGGCTGGTGGATGTCCACCAGACCTTGAGTAACCGGGCGAGATGGTTTCCCGACGGCGTGCACCCTGACGCGGTCGGCGCGGCGGCCATTGCACAGATCGTCCACGAGGGGGTCAGGATGATTTCGATGGAAAGGTTGTCACCATGACGAAGTATCGGATGTGCCTTCTGGTGGCTGCCCTGTTCATTGCCGGCGTCAGCCGCGCGCAGGAGCAACCCCCGACCAACTATGCGCCCAGGATCGCCTGTGCCGAGGCCCGGTGGAATTTCGGCGAGCAGGTCAACACCCAGGTCCTGGAGCACGTGTTCACGTTGAAGAACGAAGGCAACACGACGCTGCTGATCGGCAACGTGCGGCCCACCTGCGGCTGTACGGTCGCCCAGCTCTCCACGAGCTCGCTGGAGCCCGGCGCGGAAGCCGCGCTGACCACCAAGCTCGACCTGCGCGGCCGTTCCGGGACCCAGATGAAACAGATCCGCATCGAATCCAACGACCCCACCCAGTCCCCCTTCGTCCTGACCATGACGGGCACGGCCATGGCGGAAGTACAGATCAGCCCCCCCAACCTTTTCTTCGGCCGGCTGCAGGCGGAGTCGCGGGCGACCGGCACCGTCGAGATCGTGGTCGCGCCGACGATCCCGTTGCGCGTGACCGGCGTCTCTTCGGATAACGCCAGCCTCGGAGCGGAAGTCGAGACGGTGGAAGAAGGACGCCGATACCGCGTCCTCATCCGCACGCAACCGCCCCTCGCCGTCGGCCATTTCCTCGGCCGCATAACGGTGACGACCGATCATGCCGGCGCCTACTCCAACCTCGTGATCACCGTCACCTGCGTGGTGGGCGGCGGCCTGACCGTGGCGCCCACGGAGATCGTCATCGGCGCAAACGACGCTCAACCCCTGACCCGGCACATCGTCCTGCACTCGCCCGACAACCAGCCGTTCTCGCTCCTCGGGGTCGAGGTGCCGGCCGGGGGCATCGTGTCCACCGTGTTCCCGATGGGCAACAGCGGCTACCGGGTGCAACTGGAGAACCTGACCGCCGCGCCGGAATTGAACGGCGCGGAAATCCGCATCCGCACCACCACGGTGGAAAGGCCGCTCGTGACCATCCCCATCCGGGTCGTGATACCCCAGCCGTGAACGGGATTCTTCAGTCAGGACACCGCGCCGCGTCGTTGACGGGACGGATGGCCGTTTTGATGCTGCTGGCCGCCCTGTGCGGCGCACTGGCCAACCTGGTTCACCCCCACCGGATCGCGTGGAGGGAGGATTGGTCCATCTACATCGAGGCCCGCGCGCTGGCCGCGGGATTTCCCCTGGCGGACACGGCGGACGCCCGGAAGATCATCCAGGCCCGTTCCCACATCATCTTCGACGCGCGTCCGGCGACGGACTTCAAGACCGGGCATCTGCCGGGCGCTGTTTCCCTGCCCTTCGATAGCGTGAACAGCGAGTTCCAGAACGTCGCGGTCCTGCTGCTGACCGGCCAGCCGGTCCTCACCTACTGTTCCGGGCTGGTCTGCGACGAGTCCTTCCTGCTGACTCGTTTCCTGCGCGACCAGGGGTTTACCAACGTCGTGCTGTACTCGGGCGGATACGAGGAATGGACCCGAGCCGGGCTGCCGGTGGAGGGCCGGCCGTGAGCCGCGCAAGGATGGCGCTCATTCTGCGCTGGGCGCTGGCCGCCGTGTTCTTCGCCGCGGCCCTGCCGAAAATTTATTCGCCCCACGATTTCGCGGTGGCGGTTTTCCGCTACCAGATGCTGCCGTACGCGCTGGTCAACGCCGTGGCGCTTTTCCTGCCGTGGCTGGAACTGCTCTGCGCCATCGCCCTCGTCGCCGCCCCGCGCTGGCGCGAGGCGGCGCTGACGATGATCCTCGGCCTGCTGATCGTGTTCACCGCGGCGATCGCCATCAACCTGTATCGAGGCATCGATACCGCCTGCGGTTGCTTCACGGTCAAGCCGGGCGCCCGACACATGGGTTGGTGGAACCTCGGGCGCAATGCCCTGCTGATCCTTGCGGGCCTGGGGGCATGGCCCCATCGCAGGGGCGAGGTCAACGGCCGCCCGTAGCACGTCATGGCGTGACGCGTTCCGCCAGTCGGACCAGCAATCGCAGCACTACACGGCCGATGATATCCAGGCTCTCCGGCGCCAGCTTGTCCATCCGGTCTTGCGGGGTGTGCCAGTAGTTATTCCGGCCCGGCGCACTCCCGAAGTGAAAATCAATCAGGTCCACCGCGGGCATGTCCGCCGCAAGAAAGGGGTCGTGATCGTCGCCGAGCTCGTGGCGGAAGAGTTTAAAACGATCGCGCGCGCCCTCCTCGCGCGCCGCCTCAAACACCTCGGAAATCAGCCAGGAGGTCCCATTGCGGGGGATCGTCACGGTCAGATCATGGTCACCGATCATGTCGAGGATGATCACGGCTTTCACATCCGGCGCTCGGCCCTGCTCCACGAGGCGCCGGGCCATGTGCCGGCTCCCGTGCAAGCCGTCGTTGGGGCCGTAGCGATGCATAGCCTCCTCGCCGTCGAAAAAGACGATCCAGATGTCCCAGGGCCAGGCCGGCCCGGCGGCGAGCAACTCGGCCAGATGCAGGAGGACCCCGGTGCTCGAGCCGCTGTCATTGGCCCCCTCGAAGCCCTCGCCGATTCCAGACTGCGTGTCGTAATGCCCCCCCAGCAAAAGGATCCCTTGCCCCTTCCCGGGGATGCGTCCAATGACATTGCGGAAAACGGCCGGGCCGGCCGGGCAGGAATCCTCGAATTCATCCACCTCCGACTCGACGCCGAGATCCCGGAGACGGTCGCGCAGGTAGAGGGCGGCGCGCTCGGCGCCAGGCGTCGTGGCATCGCGCGGACCGAGCGCCACAAAACGGCGGACCTCCTCGAAAGCCGATGGACCATCAAAGGGAGGCGATCGGGGGGCCGGGGAAGTCCGCGGTGGTTCCGTGCGGCGGCCGCAGGCGCCCAGGACCAGGCCTGCGGTCACGACCAGAAGAAACAGCCTTACCTTTTGAGAACGTGGCATAGGAGTCCGTCAGTTCAGAGCCGCCAGCATATTGACAGGTCTCCCGAGAGTAAAGTAGGTTACACGAGCGGACGACGCGGCGGGGTAGCTCAGTTGGTAGAGCAGAGGACTCATAAGCCTTTGGTCGTGGGTTCGAATCCCACCCCCGCCATTTTTCCGTTTCTTTTCTGGTTTGGCTAGAGCCCTTCTTCCGCCATATTCTTCGCGTTTCAACGGCATATGTGTATCATGAAAAAAAATGATCATTTTCTCTTTACAGGTTATGAAAAGATGATATAGTTTACAATATCTATAGATTAAATAGGGTATAAATAAACAAGCAGAGCCGGAAAGGGAAAACCATGAGCAGCAATCAAATCTACACGCAAGCCCTTCACGCCGGGCAGCAGCCCGACCCCACCACGGGCGCCCGGGCGGTGCCGATTTACCAGACCACCTCCTACGTGTTCAAAAGCACGGAGCACGCGGCGAATCTTTTTGCGCTTAAAGAATTCGGCAACATCTACACGCGGCTGATGAACCCGACGACGGACGTCTTCGAGAAACGCGTCGCGGCCATCGAGGGCGGCACCGGCGCCCTGGGCGTGGCGTCGGGCCAGGCGGCGATCACCTATGCCCTCTTGGCCATCACGCAGCTCGGTGACGAGATCGTGTCCGCGAACAACCTCTACGGCGGCACGTACCAGTTATTCCACCACACCTTTCCGAAGCTTGGCCGGTCGGTGAAGTTCGTGGACTCCCGCAACCCGGAAGCGTTCCGGAAGGCGATCACGCCGAAGACACGGGCGCTCTATATCGAGACGGTCGGCAACCCGAAGCTGGATATCCCCGACTTCGAGGCGCTGGCGAAGATCGCCCACGAGAACGGCATTCCGCTGGTCGCGGACAACACGGTCGGCATCGGGCTTGTCCGGCCGATTGACCACGGCGTGGACATCCTCGCCAACTCCGCCACGAAGTACATCGGCGGTCACGGCACGTCCATCGGCGGCGTCATCGTGGACTCGGGCAAATTCAAGTGGAACAACGGGAAGTTCCCGGAGTTCACGGAACCCGACCCGAGCTATCACGGGCTCGTTTACTGGGACGCGTTAAGCAACGTCCCGGGCATGGGCAACGTGGCCTTCATCATCAAGATCCGCGTAACGCTGTTAAGGGACATCGGCGCGGCGTTGAGCCCCTTTAACGCCCACCAGTTCCTGCTCGGGCTGGAAACGCTGCCGCTCCGGCAGCAGCGGCACTCGGAAAACGCGTTGGCGATTGCACGCTGGCTGAAGAAACATCCGCTCGTGAAGTGGGTCACCTACCCTGGCTTGGAGGACGATCCCAGCTATCCGGTCGCGTCAAAGTACCTGAAGAAGGGGTTCGGCGGGTTGGTGGGCTTCGGCATCAAGGGCGGGTTGGAAGCCGGGAAGAAGTTCATCAACAACGTGCAGTTGTTCTCGCACCTGGCCAATATCGGCGACTCCAAAAGCCTGGTCATTCATCCGGCCTCGACCACGCACCAGCAGTTGACGCCGTCGGAACAGCAGGAGACCGGCGTGACCGAGGACTACATCCGGCTGTCCATCGGCCTCGAGGATATTGAAGATATCAAGGCCGACCTGGATCAGGCGCTGAAGAAGGCGGCGGGGTGATTCCCGAGGTAGGGCGCGTTGGCTCAACGCGCCGGACAGCGGCGGTTTGGGCCAAGCCGCCCTACCTCAATGGCGGATATCCATCTTTATGGCCTCCTATAGCAACATCCTTCAGGCCATCGGGGGGACGCCGCTGATCCGGTTGAACCGGGTGGCGGCGGCCGTCGCCTCGCCGATTTACATCAAGGCGGAATTTCTCAATCCCGGCGGCAGCATCAAGGACCGGATCGCCCTGGCCATGATCGAGGCGGCCGAGCGCGAAGGCCTGCTCAAGCCCGGGGGAACGATCGTGGAGGCGACCGCAGGCAACACGGGCGTCGGACTGGCCCTGGCCGCCGCGGTGAAGGGCTACCGGCTCATTGTGGTCATGCCGGACAAAATGAGCCAGGACAAGATCGCTCTGCTGCGCGCCTATGGGGCGGAGGTGGTGATCACCGCGACCAGCGTTCCGGCCGACTCGCCGGAGAGTTACAACGGCGTGGCGGACCGGCTGGCGCAGGAAATCTCCGGCTCGTTCCGGCCGAACCAGTTTGCCAATCCGAACAATCCGTTGATCCATTATCTCACGACCGGACCGGAAATATGGGAGGATTCGGGCGGACAGGTGGACGTCCTGGTTGCCGGCATGGGAACCGGCGGGACCATCTCCGGCGCGGCGCGCTTCCTGAAGGAGAAGAACCGGAACCTGGTCGTTGTCGGCGCCGACCCGGAAGGATCCATCCTCTCGGGCGATGCGCCCCGCGCCTACAAGGTTGAAGGCATCGGGGAAGACTTCATTCCGAAGACGTTCAACCGCCAGATCGTGGACGAGATGATCCGCGTGAGCGACAAGGAGTCCTTTAACACCGCGCGCCGGCTGGCGCGCGAGGAAGGGCTGCTGGTCGGCGGCTCGTGCGGCACGGCGGTGGCCGCCGCGCTGAAATACGCAAAGCGCCTGGACCGCCCGCAGTATATCGTTGCGGTGACGCCGGACACCGGCCGGAACTACATCACGAAAATCTACAACGACTCCTGGATGCAGGAATACGGGTTCTGGGAGGACCGGGTGCGGCCGGCCGTTACCGTTGGACAGGTCCTGGGCGGCAAGCTCAACCTGCGCACGCTGATCAGCGTTTCCCCGCGGGACAAGCTGCTGCGCGCGGTGAACCTGATGCAGGCCTACAACATCTCCCAGATCCCCGTGATCGATGATTGCCACGTGGTCGGCAGCTTGAGCGAAGGCACGGTCATGAAGCTCCTGCACGACGGGCTGGACATCGCCAACCAGGAAATTTACGCCGTCATGGCCAAGCCGCTGCCGGCGCTGGATGAGAAGACGGAAATCTCGGAGGCCTACCGCATCCTGCTCGGCGGCAGCCCGGGCATCGTCGTCACCAGTGGCGGACGCCCCACGGGCGTGGTGACCCGGGCGGACCTTATCTCCTCCTGGACCGCGCATGGGGCGGCGGACAACGATAAACCACGGAGCGGCACTTATGCGATTTGAAACCCGCGCCATTCACGACGGTCAGCCGTCCGACCCGGTCACGGGCGCGGTCATGACCCCGGTGTACCAAACCTCCACCTTCCAGCAGGACGGTATTGGGAAGCCCCGCGCTTACGAATATTCGCGATCCGGCAATCCGACGCGCGCCGCGCTGGAGGCCGCCCTCGCCTCGCTGGAAAGCGGGAAGTACGGGCTGGCCTTTGCCTCGGGTGTCGCCGCCACCACCGCCGTGTTCAACCTGCTCGGCCCCGGCGACCACGTGGTCGCCGGCGAGGATCTGTACGGCGGAACGTACCGGCTTCTTGAAAAAGTCTTCCGGCGCTGGGGCATGGAAACCACGTATGTGAACGCCGCCCATCCCGACCAAGTCGCCGCCGCCTTTACGGATCGAACGCGCCTGCTCTGGGTGGAGACCCCGACCAATCCGCTCTTGAAGCTGGCCGATCTGCGCGCGCTGGCGGACGTCGCCCGGACGCGAAAGGCCTGGCTGGCCGTGGATAACACCTTTGCCAGTCCGTATTTTCAGCGCCCGCTCGAGCTGGGCGCGCACATCGTAGTCCACAGCACCACGAAGTATCTCGGAGGGCACAGCGACGTCATCGGAGGGGCCGTGGTGGTCTCAGACGACGAGCTTTACCGGCCGCTCAACACGTATCAGAACACCGCCGGGGCCGTGCCGGGGCTGTGGGACTGCTGGCTCGTGCTCCGCGGCCTGAAGACCCTGGCGGTCCGCATGCAGGCCCATGAGCAGAACGCCCTTCGCCTCGCTCGTTTTCTGGAAAAGCATCCCGCCATCGAGCGCGTCTACTATCCCGGCTTGCCGGCGCACCCGCAGCACGAACTGGCGAAGCGCCAGATGTCCGGATTCGGCGGGATGATCAGCTTCGACCTCAAGGGCGGGTTCCCTGCCGTGGAGCGATTCGTGGGCGGACTGAAGCTCTTCCTGCTGGCCGAGAGCCTTGGCGGCGTAGAGTCGCTGGCCTGCTACCCGCCGAAAATGACGCACAGCTCGATCCCGCCCTCCGAGCGAAGGCGCCGGGGCATCGGCGCCGGCCTCGTCCGCTTGTCTGTCGGCATCGAACATGTCGACGACCTGGAACAGGATCTCCGCCAGGCCCTGAACACCTGCGCCTGAATCCTGCACCGCGCGGACTTGCCATTAGGCCGCGGGTGGGCAATCTTGTTTCAAGGAAACGCACATGACGCCACCAGCGCGCCCAAAGCTCCGCGTCGCCGTCGGGATGAGCGGCGGGGTGGACAGCTCCGTCGCCGCCGCCCTGCTGGTCGAGCAGGGGTACGACGTCGTCGGCCTGACCGCGCACCTCTGGCGCGAGGGATCGCGCTGTTGTTCGCTCGACGATGCGCGCCGGGCGCGGCGCGTGGCGGATTTCCTGGAGATCCCGCACTATCTCATCGAGGCGCTGGGCTTTTTCGGGGAGCGTATCGTCGCGCCCTTCGTGCAGGAGTACGCCAGCGGACGCACCCCCTCCCCCTGCGTACGCTGCAACGAGGTGGTCAAGTTCGGCCTGCTCCTGCGCGAGGCCGTCGCCCTCGGCTGCACGCATCTCGCCACCGGACATTATGCCCGCGTCGAACATCGGGACGACGGCTGGCACCTTTCCCGCGGTCACGACCGGAAGAAGGACCAGTCCTATTTCCTTCACCGTCTCGATGCCGCGCAACTGGCGCATGTCCTGTTTCCGCTCGGGGATCTGACGAAGTCGCAGGGCGTGGACATGGCGCGCAAAAAGAAGCTGCCCGTCACCTTCACTTCCGAAAGCCAGGATCTGTGTTTCGTATCGGCGGACGGATACGTGCCCTTCATCGAGAAACGGCGCCCCCATCTTCGGCAGCCCGGCCCGATCATGGATACCGGAGGCCGGGTCCTGGGGCAACATGAGGGATTCCACCATTTCACGATCGGCCAGCGCGAGGGACTGGGCATTGCCTCCGCCACCCGGCTGTACGTCAAGGAAGTGAACGCCGCCACGAACACGGTGGTCGTTGCTCCGCTGGAGGAAACCTTAAGCAAGGGATGTGTTGTGGAAGATGTCCATTGGATCCGGGGGGCGCCGCAGGACGTGGTCGCCTGCGACGTTCAACTGCGGTACCGGCATGCCGGCGTCCGGGCCAGCGTCCATCTCCGCGAAGACGGCCGGGCCGAGATTCTGTTCGTCAAGCCCCAGTTCGCCGTGACGCCCGGACAAGCCGCGGTTTTCTACGACGGGGACGACGTGCTGGGCGGAGGCTGGATCGCCGCGCCGGCGAAAAAGGAATACGCATGACCGCGAATCCCTCTTTGACGCGCTGGGACCAAGTCCGCTGGCCCGAGGAACTGGCCGGCAAAATCGCGGACCTTGAGAGAAAACTCCGGGAGATGGGCTCCGTCCTCGTGGCCTACAGCGGCGGAACGGACAGCGCCTTCCTCGCCGCCGCCGCGCACGGCGTGCTGGGCGATCGCGCCCAGGCCGTAACCGCCGATTCCCCCTCGCTGCCGCGCAAGGAGCTCGAGGCGGCCCGGGCGCTGGCCGCGCGGATCGGCATTCGCCACCGCGTCATCGAGACCCGGGAGATGGAGAACCCGGCCTACCGCCAGAATGCGCCGGACCGCTGCTTTCACTGCAAGATCGAGTTGTTCACCTTGCTCGGGCACTTGGCGAGGGAGAAGGAGAGGGCGAAGGAGAAGGAGAAGGAGCGGTGGATCGTCGTGGACGGAGCCAACACCGACGATCTCGGCGACTACCGGCCCGGCCGCAAGGCCGCGGCACAATTGAAGGTCCGCAGCCCGCTGCTGGAGGCGGGATTCGGCAAGGCGGAGATTCGACACGCCTCGCGGCTTCTGGGTTTGCCCACCGCGGACAAGCCCGCGTCGGCCTGCTTGGCGTCACGGGTCCCGTACGGCACAGCGATCACATCGGAGGGCCTGCGCGCCGTAGAGCAAGCAGAGGACGCACTGCGCGAACTCGGCTTTGCCGTCGTGCGTGTGCGGGCCCATGGGAAAACCGCGCGCATCGAGCTGGCGCCCCAGGACATCGCGCGCGCGGCCCAGGAGCCGCTTCGCACCGAAATCGCCCGGCAGGTGAAGGCCGCGGGATTCCGCTTTGTTACGCTCGATCTGCAGGGCTACCGGACCGGGAGCCTGAACGAAGACCTGCCGACGCGTCCCGCATGAACCTGATTCTCGTTGAACCTGATGAACGGCGGGCCGACGGAACCCTACGGCTTTCGGGCCCCAGGGCTCGTCATATCGCCGACGTATTGAAAGCACAGCCCGGCGATTCGATCCGCCTCGGGGTGCTGGACGGTCCGCTCGGCACGGGCACGATTACGAGTCTCACGAAAGAGGCCATCGAACTTTCTTGTGCGCTTGAGGATCGGATTCCCCCGAGGCCGCGCGTGGATCTTCTCCTCGCCCTGCCGCGGCCCAAAATCATGCGGCGGCTCTGGGCGCCGCTGGCGGCCCTGGGTGTGGGACGCATTTTCCTGACCAACGCGTGGAAGGTGGAGCGCATGTATTTTGACTCGCACGCCGTGCGCCCGGAAGTTTACCGCCCGCTGTTGATCGAGGGCCTTCAGCAGGCGCGCGACACGCGCCTGCCGGAGGTGAGGGTTTTCAAGCAATTCAAGGTCCTGGTAGAGGATGAACTCCCGGGGCTTTTTCCCGAGGGCCTGCGACTTATGGCGCGCCCCGCCGCAGGGAAAGCCATCCAAGCCGCCATTTCAGAAGTCCATCCGGCCCGGGTTTTGTTGGCCGTCGGCCCCGAGGGGGGTTGGATTCCCTACGAGGAAGATCTGCTCATGCGCCACGGCTTCCAGCCCGTTTCAATGGGACCCCGCACGTTACGCGCCGACACGGCCTGTGTAGCGCTGCTGGCCCTTTTGAACGAAGAAATGCGCGGGGCGGCCTTGGATCACAGTTAATTAACTGTGATCCGTTTTCTAAACAATACCAGCCAATAATACCAGCATAAAACGCAAACAGCCGAATCACACTTAATTAACTGTGATCACACCTTGACGCGTTTCACCTTGGCCCGCGGCCGAAGCGGAGTTCGCGCACGGGGGCGGCGGCATCCCACGTCCCCAGCGCGGCGCCCCTGGCCAACTGGACCTTCAGCCGGGCGCCCTCGCGGACGAACACCGGGGCATCCACAAGGCCGCACGAAATTTGGCGGTCGGCCGGCCCTTTGTAGATGGTCGGCGACAGTAGATGCCGCCAGCGGCCCGCGGGGAATTTGACGGTCCGATTCGTGGCGCCCTCTTCGAGGATGGGCGCGACCAGCAGGTCCGGGCCGAGCATGTACTGCGAATCTTCCGTGGTGAATCGCGGATCGCCGGGAAACTCCAGGGCCATCGGACGCATGATCGGCAGGCCCGTCTCGGCCGCCTCGCGCCCGAGTTCGATCAGCGTCGGCTTCAGGTTCATCCGGAGATGGGACAGCAGCTTGTACGCCGCTTCCGCCTCCGGGCCGAATTCCCACGGCTCGCGCGGCCGATTGCCGTGATACTGCATGAGCGGGCTGAAGGCGCCGAATTGGAGCCAGCGAATGTAAAGCTCGGGGGTCGGCTGGCCGATATAGCCACCGATGTCGTGCCCCCAGAACGGCGCGCCGCTCAAGCCCGCGCTCAAGCCCGCCGGCAGCAGCGAGCGATACTGATCCCAATTCGCGAACTGGTCGCCCGCCCAGAGCGCGGGCCCGCGCTCGCACCCCAAGCTGGCGCTCCGGCACCACAGCATACCGTCCACGCCCTCCCCGTCGAACAAAGCGTACAGCGCCTGCGCGTACAGCGTGGTGTACTCGTTGTGCATCTGCCAGCCGCGGCGGCCGTCCGCAAAGACATCGTCCGGCTTGATGTCCTCTCCGTCGTCGGCCTTGAAGCCGCGGACACCCCGCCGGACTTCATCCCGCACTTGGTCCCGCCACCACTTCGCGGCCTCCGGATTCGTGAAATCCACGTTGGCGAACCCATCCATCCATTCGAGGCGCCAGCTCACCGAGCCATCCGGCTTCGTCACGAAGTACGCGGCCTCGATCAGTTTCTCCAGACCGGGATGGGAAGGCGGGATGGCCGGGACCTGCCAAAGGACCGTGCGAATGCCGTGTTCTTCGCACAGGACGAAGTAGCGATCCAGGTCCGGCCAGTTCCGTCTTGAGAAGTTGTTGAAATCGCCCGTCTCGTAGAGTCCCTTCCACGCCTCCTGAACAATCGCCGCAACGGGAAAACCCCGCCGCACCATTTCCCGGATGGCCTCTTCCGCCGCCCCCTGGTTCTCGTAGCTGTTCCGGCTGATCCATGGACCCCAGGCCCAGTCCGGAACACCGCGGAAAGGTCCCTGGATTCGGGCGCGCTGGAGCACGAGTTCCTTCAGCGTCGGGGCAAAGGCGATATAGAACATCCACTCCCGGCCCGCGCGCACGTACCGGTTCAAGCCCTCGCCCAGCGGATTAAGGGAAAACTCGCCCTCGGGATTGTCGGCGGCAAACAGGGCATAACCGGCGCTGCTGAAAAGCACGGGCGTGCAGAAGTAGCTCGCCTCGCCCTGCTCGCCCTGGCCGGGCGCATCGCGAATCCACATCTCCACAATGTGTCCCGCCTGGTTCAGCCCGCTGAATCGCTGGCCGAGCCCGTAAATCGCCTCGCCCGGCAGGGCCTCCCATTCCAGCCGTGTGCCCGGCACCTTGGCGCGTCCATAGGACTGAACGGGGGCGAAGCGGCCGCGCCAGAGCGCCGGCTCGTTCGTCTCCTCCCGTCGTCGCACTTCCAGCCAGCCCCCGTTCAGGCGGACTTCTGTGTTTCCGCCGTCGGAGCGGCAGGACTCCGCGTTCCCGGACGTCTCCTCCGGCGCGGACAGCGGCGCGACCGTCAGTCGATAGATGTTCGGGCCTTTGGGCGTTACCGATACGGAAAGATCCTGGAACGTGGCGCGCATCGTGTCGGCACACACCGGGCTGATCCCCGGCCCGCCGGCCAGCAGCCACAGCGCCGCGGC
>JAHJJH010000332.1 GCA_018823105.1 Verrucomicrobiota bacterium
GTACTTGAACATGGACTCCGACTGTATCGGAGCGCCCGATCAGGGGCCACCTCCGGAGGTGGCCCCTGATCTCTTTCATCCTCTTCTCTGTGATCACCTTTACCCGGGGGGGTGGGTCACGATGTACCTGTCGGTTCCCAAAACCGCGCCGCTTTCCGCTGGAAAGGGTCATCCGCATCTGGCAGAGTGGTCGCAGGAGACCGCTTATGATGAATCGACAGCAAATCCTGGAATTCCTGAACAAGGCGCAGACCTGTCACCTGGCGACGGTGGAAAACAGCGAGCCTCGCGTGCGCGGAATGATGATGTATCGGGCGGACGAGAGCGGCCTCCTGTTCCACACGGGCACGGGCAAAGACGTGTTCCGGCAGATCCAGACCCAACCCGCCGTGGAAATCTGTTTTAACGACCTGCAGGCCGGCCTTCAGGTCAGGGTCCGGGGCCGCGCGCAGATCGTCGAGGATCAGGCGCTCAAAGAGGAGATCGTCGAACACCGCGACTTCATGAAGCCCTGGATCAAGGAACACGGGTACGGGTTGATCGGCGTCTTCCGCGTCACAGACTGCGTGGCGTCGATCTGGACCTTCGCCTCCAACTTCGCGCCCAAGGAGTTCATCCCCCTCCACCCATGACTACACCCCCGGCCGAGGCGCCGATCCTGAACCTGCTGGGCGTGGACTATCTCCACGTGAAGACCGGCGACGACGGCGACCTCTACCTGACCCGACACGGGATGCCCTTCCGCGAGCACCTGTTGCCCGAGAACTGGTACGACAAGGCGTGGTTCGAGCAGAACCGGGAAAAGCTCATCGGGACGGGCACGGTGTATCGGGTCCTTACGCGGCCGGTCCACAGCCGGTCCAAGGAGCTGGTCGTCAAATGGTGCCGTGTGGGCGAGGAGGTCCCGATGGACACCTTCACGCTCAGCCGGTTCGTCGAGGCGGAGTTCAACAGCCCCTACGAGGAGTTCGCGCTGGTCATGGAGATGCGCGCCCATGCCGCGCAGGGGATCGTCCGCACGCATAAGCCGCTGGGCATCTATGTCCCCGCCAAGCGCCTGCAGCTCTGGCAGACCGGGCGTTTGCTCTCCAAAATAGACCAGAAGAAGGCCAAGTACCGCGACGTCGAGTTGGACATCTATCGCCAGTACATCCTGATCTACGAATGGGTCAAGGGAGAGAGCGCCACGGAGGCTTTTGCCCGGCTTATGCCGGATCCGCGGGTGTGCCGGCAGGAGTTGATCGCTTTCACCGATCGTGTGACCGCCGACCTGCATCGCCGGGGATTCCGCGTGCTGGATTCGAAGCCCGAGCATTTCATCGTGCGGTCTCTTCCCGATGGCGGGCTCTTGCGGACCCGCCAGGGGGAACTCGCCTATGCCCTGGTGGATTTCGAACTGCTCGAGCGCACGCCGGAGCGCGAGCAGGAGGTCACCGCCTTCCGCCGCGCCACCTACCTGCAGCACCAGAAGGATCGCTTCGCCGGAACCGCGGGCAAAGTCTTCCCCGGCCACCTGCGCCCATGCCGCGTGCTGGACGTGGAATACGTGTACGGACATTCCGAGAGCACACAGGGCCAGCTCTGGATCGTCGGGCGTGACCCGGCACTGTTCGACTATTTTCTCCCCGAGCGCTGGCGGCGGACGCCCCGACGACCGCTGTCGACAACCGGCCAAACCTACTACACCCGCACCAAGGACCTGATCAACCTGGTCTGGAAAGTCTCCCGGGTCGGAGAGCGTCCGGATCCGGAGGCCTCTTCGGAAGCCCGCCTGCGAATCGCGGAGCATGGCTATAACAGTCCCTTCGAGGAATTCGCCATCGCGCTGGAACTGGGCCGGCGCGGGGTCGCCACGGTGTATCCTCGTGTCATCTACATGACCGGCCAGGAGGCCGCCACCGAGGCCTATACGCCGGAGGCCAGCCGCTACGTATCGCACCGCGGCATCCTGACGCCGGAAGGCGATCCGGCGCTGCGGCCGGACCATAACTACATCACGGTCTGGGGATTCTGGAATGGGTTGGACGAGTTTCTCGCCACGCACGACACGGAGTACTGCCGCGGCGTGGACCTGCTCCGGGCCCTGGAGGACGGCCTCATCGACGCGGAAGAATTCGCCGGGCTCCTCGATCGCGCTCGCAGGGAATTGGCCAGCGCCGGGTTCGAGGATCTGAATCTCAAGGGAACTCACGTCATGCTGTCCATGAATCCGCAGGGCCAATTGATCCGACTGGAGGACGGCCGGCTGGCCCTGCGCTTCTCCAACTTCAGCTTCATGCGGCGACTGTA